>JAGAKV010000002.1 GCA_017625505.1 Clostridia bacterium
AGATTGATTTTAGAATATAGTGGGAAATTTTAAATTTTCTTTAAACTATTTGCTAAAAATTGTTGACAAATGAGGTTTATTGTGATAAACTCTTACAGTCAACGATTGTTCGGGTGTAGTTCAGTGGTAGAACACTAGCCTTCCAAGCTGGTTGCGAGGGTCCGATTCCCTTCACCCGCTCCACATGCTTCCGTAGCTCAGCTGGATAGAGCAATGCCCTTCTAAGGCAGAGGTCAAAGGTTCGAATCCTTTCGGGAGCACCAACCTTTATTATATGGTGGTCTTAGCTCAGTTGGCAGAGCGCCAGATTGTGGCTCTGGAGGTCAAGGGTTCGACCCCCTTAGATCACCCCATATAAACCTTTATCATATTGGGGTGTCGCCAAGTGGTAAGGCATTGGATTCTGACTCCAACATTGCGTAGGTTCGAATCCTACCACCCCAGCCAATAAAGGTAAAAAGGTTGAATATTGGGGTATCGCCAAGCGGTAAGGCACAAGATTTTGATTCTTGCATTCGTTGGTTCAAATCCAGCTACCCCAGCCAAACAAAAACTTAATAAAATCTCCTCCCTCTATGTTTTTCTTAAGTTTTTGTTTAAAATTTTTGGTTTACTAGCTCAGTTGGTAGAGCACTTGACTTTTAATCAAGGGGTCCCGGGTTCGAGTCCCGGGTAAGCCACCAAAAGCACTCTTCGGAGTGTTTTTTTTGTTTTGTCATCTCTATGCTTGACTTTGTATTACTAAAGTGATAATATAATTTAAAGAAGGTCCAAATAATGAAAAAGAGTGAACTTGTAAAAGCGATTGTTGCAAAATGTGAACGGATTCATCCGAATTTGTATCATAGCGTGGCAAAAAAAGATGTCGAAACATTTATCAACGATGTTAATTGGGATGGGTTGAGCGAAATAGAATTTGATTGCAATATGCTTAAACTTTTTTCAATGTTTAAAGATGCTCACACGTCTTATATGAATAACATTCCTTTTGAAGGAATGGGGATTAATATGTGGTATATTTGTGGTAAAATATATCTCAGGCGCGAGGGGAATTTTTTGGAAGTTAAATCAATCAATGGTTGTCCAGCGGAAGATGTTGTTTGTATGATGTCGGGGCTTATGAATTATGAAACTGAATCCTGGAAAAATCATATGCTTGATAGCAAGATTAGTAATGGCTATTTTTACAAGATGCTTGGAATTGCTAAAGACAGGGTATGTGTTGAGGCTAAAGAGGATGGTGGCGGTCTTGTTGTTGTAGAAGGTGAAATAAAATCGCACAAAGCAAAAGAGAAAAAGGTGAGTAATGGTCAAAAATCTTCACAAATTCCAATTTATAATTATCAAATAATTAATGAAAACGTTTTAAGATTGAATTATAGAAGTTGTCAAAATATTGAAGATTATCCTTTTGTCCAATTTTTGGAAGATATGAAAAAGGATCTGCAGGACAAAAACATAGAAGGGGTTGTTGTTGATTTGCGCGGAAACAGTGGTGGTAGAAGTTCTATTATTGTGCCATTTGTTGAGTATGTCAAAGAAAACAATTGGCCTTGTGTTGTTTTAATGGATAATGGGACATTCTCTTCGGGCGTGATTGCTGTTAGAGATTTTAAGGTTGATTGTGGCGCAGTTCTGGTTGGAGAAGAGGCTGGACAAGGTACACAGCATTATGGAAATTGTCCACCATTTGAACTTGATGGTAAATCTATCAGCTGTTGCACAAAGTATTTTGATTTTTCTCAAGAGTTGGGGTATGAAGGTGTTGTAAAACCGGACATTTATGTTCGACGCACACTTGAAGAATTCAGAACAGGTCAACAAACTCAGCAGGTTAGAACTGCCTATGAAACTATCAATAAATTGATAGAAGAAAAACGAAACGAGCAAACAAAAACAATTGAATAAAAAATATTAATTATAAAATAAAAATTTGGCAAAAAAAACAAAATCTCAGTAAAAAAACAAAAAAAATAATAAAATTTAACAAAAAATATATTGTTTTTGTCAAATTATTAAAATAAATAAAAAATTATATCCGTAATAAATAAAGGGATATAATTTTTTTGTTAAGGCTTGAAAACATAATAACGCGTCCCGTAGCAAGCCACCAAAAGCACTCTTCGGAGTGTTTTTTTTTGTTTCTTGTGACATTCAGGATAAACTGTGCGACAATTAATCTCTAAATTCTCTTGCAAATGATGTGTTCTTGTGGTAAAATAGAAGTATGATAAAAATAAAATTTCAAGTAGATAAAAATGTGATTGCGAGATATTTGATTGCTTCTTCTCGTATGCCTATTAAACTTACAAATGATTTATGGGAGAAATACCAAGATTCTTATAAGAAGTTGAAATGCGATTTCAGAAGTCAAAATGTTGATGCTGATATTGTGAATGAATTAATGAATTCAAATTATTTTAAGTCAATATATAATGAGTCTATAGAAAATTGCGAAAGGATTGAGAAAAATTGGAGAGAAAAAGAAGAGATTGTTCAGCGATTTATTAAAAATATATGTAAAAAAGAGATTGATTTGCAGGTTAGTGCCAATATTGTCTCTCCAAGATTGTGTATGGGACGAAGCGTTGGGCAAAATGCTTTCTTCTGGGGGCATAAAAGAGGGCTTTCGGATGAAAACTACGATATTGTCTATCTCATCCATGAGGCGCTGCATTCCCGTTTTGAAAAAGATGACCTGTCACACGCGATTATAGAGAAAATTGCAGACATTGGGCTTGCTACATATTTAAACGGAAGAGCTTATTCTTGTCACGAGTTTACTAGAAGATACCATGATTTGCTTGAACCATACTGGAATGGCTATCTGGGAAATTTGCAAAATGATAAAAATTTAGTTGAAATGAATATCGATGAATTTACCGACTATGTTCAAAAGCAGTTTGCTTTAATAAAAGAGTGACCATTTTGACAAGAATTAAAAAAAAGATATTGTGAAGAATATTATCTTTTTTTTATTTAATTTAATAAAAATTAATTAAAAAATAATATTTTTTATTAAAATTATTTAACTTTTCTTTAAATTTATCATATTAAACAAAAAAATATATCCCTTTATTTGTAGGGGATATAATTTTTTATTTTAAGTTTTTTATAAATAATAATTTTAAATTGTTATTTATTAAATATTATTTCTTTATTTTTATTAGAGTGTTTATTTTGTTGTTTTTTAGATTATTAAAATAATGGTTTTTCCATTGATGATGGAATGTTGATGTTTAGAAGTTTTAATACGGTTGGTGCAATATTTGCAATGGACATATTTTTCTTTAATTTTACTTTTTTGTTTTTGTCGCTGACAAAATAAAGAGGAACTGGATTTGAAGTGTGAGAGGTGATTTTGTTTCCGTTTTTGTCAATCATGTTTTCTGCGTTGCCGTGATCGGCTGTGATAATGCAATCTCCTCCGGTCATGAGTGTTGCAAGAGCGAGTGCGTAGGCATTTTTTTCTACGCAAGAAATTGCTTGTTTTGTTGCTTCAAAATTGCCAGTGTGTCCAATCATGTCAGGGTTTGAATAGTTGACGAGAATGAAATCGTATTTGTTGGAAGCTATTGCGTCAAGTGTTTCCATTGTTATTTCTTCTGCTCTCATTTTTGGATAATATGAAAAGTCTTGTGTGTCTATGCTTTCGATAAGCTTACGCTCTTCGCCTTTGTTTTGTTCTTCAATTCCGCCGTTGAAGTAGAATGTAACATGCGCGTATTTGGTTGTCTCGGCAATATGATATTGTTTTAAGCCGTGTTGAGAGATGATCGCGGCCAGTGAATCGTGTATTTTTTCTTCAGGATAGATTATGTTGAGTCTTGCGAAAGCCTCGCTGTACATCTTCATTGGTGAAAATAATAAGTTTGTGAATTTTTTAACCTCAAACGCTTTAAAGTCAGGATTTGTTAATGCGTTTGTTATTTCGATGGCTCTGTCGGCGCGAAAATTGAAAAAAATCACACTGTCGTTATCTTTGATTGTGCCGTCTTTGTCGAGGAGGGTTGGGAGGATAAATTCATCATATATTCCCTGTTTGTAATTATCGTTAATGATGCTAATTGCATCTTTTTCGCAAGAATTTTCGCCAAAAATCATCATATTATATGCTTTTTGTAGTCTTTCGTAACGTTTTTCGCGGTCCATTGTGTATACTCTGCCTGCAATCGATGCGATTTTGTATGGCGTCCCAGCGAGCTTTTCTTGAAGTTTCTCAATGTATTTTATGCCACTATTAATTGGGGTGTCTCGTCCGTCGGTAATGGCATGAATATATAGCTTTGTAAGTCCTTGCTCTTTTGCTGTATCTATGATTGCGAACAAGTGGTTTATGTGTGAATGAACTCCGCCGTCTGATAAAAGGCCTAAAATGTGAAGCGAACTGTTGTTTTCTTTGGCGTGACTGATGGCTTTTAAAAGTTGTGGATTTGTATGAAAAACTTTGTTTTTTATATCATGATTAATTTTTTCAAGGTCTTGCAATACGACTCTTCCGCTGCCAATAGTGAGGTGTCCGACTTCGCTGTTTCCCATTTGCCCTTTTGGTAAGCCAACATGTTCTCCACTTGCGTTGAGTGTGGTGTAAGGGTATTCTTTTTTTAGTTTGTCAAGGTGTGGTGTTCCGGCGGCTGCTATTGCATTTCCGAATTTGTGTTTATCTAGTCCAAAACCGTCTAGAATAATAAGTGTAACCATGTGTTTTCTCCTTTGATAATATTGTAGTAAATTACGCAGAAAAAGTCAAATGAAAAATAGGCAAGAAAAAATCATTAATTGAGGAAATTAATGATTTTGGCATAATGAATAAAGGTATATAATTTTTGTCAAAAAAAAACAAATAAAAATATTTTTTGTATTATTATATTTTTTAATGATATTTACTTAATTTTTAATTAAATTTTAATTTTTAATGAAATTTGTCGATTTATATTTAATTTTTATTTATTTTTAATGAAAAATGTTGATTTTTGTTTGAATTTTATTAATTTTAATTGTGTTTTATAAAAAATAGATAATATTTATTTTTATAGTTTTTCTTGGCTTATGATTACATTTTGTCAAATAAATTATATCTTTCACTGTGTATTATGGCGTTGAAAATCTTTTCTTTACAGTTTGGGTATAGCTTGTTTAGCTGTTTAAGAATGTTTTTGGCGTTCTCTCTTTCGGTGTGTTTGTCGGCCGGGCAAACGTTATGAAGGATTGGCAAATCTTTACTTACGGATATAATATCTTCTTCGTCGCAAAAAATGAGAGGGCGAATCACGTGAAGATCGGTGTTTGACAAGTATGATTTTGGTTTAAAAGTTGACATTCTTCCTTCAAAGAAGAGGCTGATTAAAAAAGTTTCAAGCATATCATCTTTATGGTGTCCAAGTGCGACTTTGTTGCAACCGAGCGATTTTGCTGTGCTGTTTAGTATTCCTCTTCGCATATTTGCGCATAGTGAACAAGGATTTTTTTCTTTACGCACTTCAAAAACCACTTCAAATACATTTGATGGAACAACTGTCAATGAAACTTGCAGTGATTCGCAGAATTGCTGTATTTGCGTGTAGTCATTTTTGCCGCCTGTCAAATCAACAGCGACTGCTTCAAGTGAAAATTTTTTTGGAGAAAATTTTTGAAACCTTGCCAGTGCCGAAAGTAAGAGTAGGCTGTCTTTGCCCCCGGATATTCCTACACATATTTTGTCGTTTTCTTCGATAAGATTGTAAGTTTCGCACGCCTTTCGCAGTACTCCTAAAATTTTTTGCATTTTTTAAAATTCCTTTTATTTTTTAATAATTTTATCAAAAAATAGCAAAAAATGCAATAAAATAGCAAAAATAATTAAATTTTAATCAAAATATTTCGAATTAATAAACGGCGAAATTTTTAATAAAAAAGAGTGTAAAAATAAGTTAAAAAAATATTTATTTATTATTTAATTAAATGCTATTTTGAGGCTATTTTGTTTGACTTTTTTTGTCATAAAATGTATAATTTATTTAGATAAATTTATTATATAAATTTGTCGAATTTTATGTTTAATATTTGACAAAATTACAGATATTAAACGAGGAGGAATTATGAAAAAGTTGTTCGTCGGACTTTTAAGTATATTTATGGTTTTAGGAGCATCGATTTTGTCGGCCTGTGGGCAACAAACTCCGCAGCTTCAAATTTATTATAATGAGCAGGCAGTCTCGGGGAGTATTCCTCTTGAGCTTGATAGTAGCGATCCGGAAGGTGGCTATATTTTGTTGTCTGCTGAACTGACTGGTGTGAGCGGCGGAGAAATTACAGCTTCTGCGGTAGGTGGATATGAGTCTGTCATTAAAGTGGAAGAAGAACGCTCTAACGGACAACGAAAATTTTTCAAAGTTACTGGACTTAGCGAAACGGATAATGGGCCTGCGGCTATAGTCTTCCGTGGTTCTCCAGGTGATGTTAGTCAATATGTGTATGTAGATGTTTTCTCTTATGTTTCTGCAATGACACAAAAAGAAGATGAAACAGAAAATCAATTCCTCGTTTTAGGTGAAAAATATTTAATCGACGAAAAAGGTATTCACAGTGAAAGTGGAATCAATGACATAACAGATGGACAACTTATTAAATTTTCTCCTTCTCAAAAATCAAGAAGAGCATTAAAATGGCAAATACAAAAGAAAAAAGCGGGCGGTGGATTTGAGCTTGTTGACGTGACAGAGTTTGTGCCCGATGAAAGTGTGATTGAAGAGGCTGCCGATGGCAAGCAGTATGTTCTATTGCAAGCAACTGATACTCTTGGCGCACAAAATGCAACAACAACAGTTCGAATCGAAGTTTTAAACACTATTGCTTCTGAAGTTGAACTTGGGTGGAATTATGATCCTGCATCAGAGGTGTTTGATGATATGGATGCAGATGGAAATGAGCTTGGCGTGAAGGATAATTCACATAAGCTTATTTCAAACATCTGGAAAAATGAACCAAAGTATATTGGATATGCTTGGGTGGGTTATGCTGGCACTGAACTTGAAATTACTCCAAATGTTTATAAGAAGATTGTTGAAAACGGTGCGGTGCGTTATGTTCGCCTAGCTGTTACTGAGGCTGAAAAGCTTGTGCAAAAAGATCAATCTTTGTGGCTTGAAAACAATCTGGTAATTTTGAAGGTGGGCAGCACTGCAAATTATACAATTTACAGTATTAAATCAGCGACCTCAGAAAACGTGTCAGACTATCAAATTAGCTTCAATGTGGGGCATGTATCTTACAACTATGCGGGTAAGACGAAAAACATCTACATTGATGTTATGGAAAAAGTAAATCAAGTGTCTGTATCGACTAAGGGGTATCTTGAAATTTTTGGTACTCCTGCGCTTGGAGAGGCTCCAAATGTTATTGTGGATGTTTATGATAACTATGCAACCATTGAAGGCGTTTCAAGAAGAGGAAATGGACAGTTGTTTAATGTTTCGCTTTCTCCAAATGTATTGGACGGGTCAAATAGATATACAATTTCATACGATGCAACAAATGTTGTGTTGGATGGTGGAATCACAGAAGATGGCAGCACTCCAATAAAACTTTTCTATCGCGCTCCAAATGGAAATGTGGTAGAACTTGAAGTGGTAAATGAAGCTTCACTTTGGTATGTTGGAACACGAAATGCTGATGGCGGGATTGTCGCAACAGAGATTTCGGCTGGTGGCGGAATCTATATTCAAGCGTCAGACAAATTGAGATATCAAACAACTGAAAAACTTACCATAACTTTTACAAGTGTGGATAATGAAAATGCAGCAACTACATTTGGATTGAAACTGAAAAAGTCTGCGTCACAAGATGATTTTTCTGCAATGACAGAGCTTCAATTGGAATTTGATGAAGCAAGCAACGATTATAAGCTTGTGACTTACGGCCTTGATCCTGACGGTAACCCTGTGTATGCAGAGGTTGACGCCGCGCTTACAGGAAACCTTGTGATTGATAGTAGTGCGGAAGGAAAGGTGTATAGAAAGGCGTTCAAACTTTCTGGCCAAAGCAACATTTCCGACATCAAGCAAATCAACGGAATTGAAAATGTTGTCGTGAACAACTGGAAAGTTCTTGAATTTAGCAATGAAGTGAATAATGAGTATGTTATTTTCTCATTTGATGTTATTTTAAAACCATCTGCCTATGGAAAAACGCTTAAAGAGTTTTATTCGATTGATCATGCAAACGGCAGCAGTACTGCATTTATTGACAATGCAACCCCTCCAGCATTAAGGGAAAGATTTACATTTGAAATTGTTTTACCTTTTACAGATATCAACATCTATCCTGATATGGGTGAAAATCTTTCAAACTCAATTACTTCTGCTAAATACAGCCAAACGACAAACGACATTGAATATTTAATGCTTAAGAATAATACTGTAACACCAATTATTTTCTCGATGAAAGCAATTAATGGCAATTTGCCAAAGATTGACTACGCGAGTGTGAAATATTTAAGCTTTGAACAATATCAAGCATTTGAAGGTGCGGAAAAGACAATACAAGACTTTATGAATCTGTATTACTCAAGTCAGGTAAGAGATTTAGAGTCTTTGACTTTGCATGATGCAATAAGTGACAACTTGTCTTCATTAAAGTTTGATGTTGATCTTGTTGGGACAAAAGGTGCAATTCTAACAAAAGGCGTAGGCTACGCATATGTTATCGTGTCATTTGGTGGACAGGATGAACATGGTGAGGAGCGCATTAAAACGAAAGTAATTTTGGTTGAAAGTTACAACGCACCAGAGCGGATGAGTGTTTCTCGTGATGCTGACAGAGAAGTTGAAGTTTATGCGATTGACAGCGTATCAAGCGAGCATGAACAATTAACATATAAAAATATTCAAATAGATTTTGATAATCCAAACACAACGTATTGTGATGTTGAAAACATCAACATAAGAAGCATTGGAAATTCGCTTGATGCGAAATACCGAATTGATAGTGTGCAGGTTGGAAGTAGTGGATTATCGTTTAAAATTACCGGCCTTACAACCGATGGCAGCAATGAAATTACTGACTCAATTGTTGTAGAATACATAATCAAAAAGGCTGTTGACGAAAACAAAGATGGCATTATTGATCAAGATGAGTACGGTAGTGATCTTTATGAGACTGTTTATAAATTTGAAATAGCTCTTGCAATTACTGTAAAAAATGCACAAAGAATTGAAAGCGTAAAATGGACAAATGCTGACGCAGAGGGATTGTACTATCAGATTGGCTCTGATGAGCGTGATGCTTATTCAAGATATATAATTTTAGAGACAGCACCAACAAATGCTCAAAACTCTTCAATGCACGTGGTTATGACCGATAACATTGGAAATCCAGGTCTACAATTTGTTACTACAAACGACAGAATTGCAGAAAATACCATTGCTGTAAATTTAGATTCTGATGTAAAAGAAGGGCAAACAGGATATCTGTATATCCTTCCAGCAGATGCGGTATTTAATGGAAACTTAAAATATTATTATCAATCAGCAAAAGTTTCTGGAACCAAAATTCCATTTGATAGCGATGTGTTTAGTTCAACGGGAGAAGAAGTTGATGTCAATGTTGTGAATATTAAGATTTCAGAAATTGCACTTTACTATCAAGAGTTGATGACGTATGGATATTTCAAATCAAATAATATTGAAGGTGCTAAAAACGTTGCTTATAAAGATGTGATTTTAAAAATCAAAGTTGAAGTTGCTGACGGTAGTAAAGAGCATCCATTTAGGGTCTTTAACGAAACGCAATTTAATGCAATACAAGATAATCTTCACTATGTTGTTATGAACGATATTATTCTCACCGAAGAAAGATATCCTTTTGCAACATTTAGTGGTGGGCTTCAAGGTGTTACTCAAAACGTTACAATCAAGTTGAATGGCTACAACTTTGCGGGAATACTTGAAGGCTCTATTGAAAATATTACGTTTATCGGAAATGTTGAAGGAAACGGATTTGTAGTTGATGAAAACAAAGGAACGCTTTCCAACGTTCTTGTTGATACAAATGGAAATATGGCGAGCGTACTGACTGCTTCAGGTGTTGCAGGAGGGCTCGCTGGACAAAACAGCGGAACAATCAGCGGCTGCGGCGTGCTTGGGCTTACTATTTCAGGAAGTGCAAATGTCGTTGGTGGGCTTGTTGGTAGCAATACTGGAAAGATTGAAAATTGTAGAGTAGAGTTTTACAACCTGCAAGTGGATGCTAATACATATGCTCCAAATACTATTAGCGGTACGAGTGTTGGCGCACTTGTTGGTCAAATGACTGATGGAAGTATATATAGAGCGTTTGCTTATGACTATACGTTAAGCATGGCCAACAAAACAAATAGGGTGTTAATAGGAACTAACGTTGATCCTCTTGTTGAAACGCATACTGCAGGAAGAGTTGGTTATGTTTTCTCTGTTGTAGGCCTTAGCCAGACGAATGTGAATAACAACCTATTATTGGATTATTACTTAGGTTATTATAGCGGCGAAGTATATACCTTGACTAAAAAAGGAAGCAATTTTATTACTAGCGCTATGGAAGGCTTTGATGGAGAGATTAATGAAGGTCAACCATATTTTCAAGATTTCCATCAAGAAAAAGCGATTTCTGCGGCGACTATTGATGGTTTGCAAATTAAAACAACCAAAGAGAATGGATATTACAAATCAATTCAAACTGACATTTTAGAAGGTGACATAATTGACGACAACAAGGGCATTCTTTTCTTCTATCAAACGGCAGTTGATAAGACTGACCTTTCTGCGGCAGAACAAGAGGATTTGGTAAAACTTAATACTATTTCAATTTCAGACCTTCTTGGAATCGGCGGGGATGCAAGTGGTATTATTGTTATTTCGTCAGATGAAAGAATTGTAAAAACAAAAGGCTCTTCAATAGAACTTTGCACCACTGGAAATGTTGATCTTACTATAAGCTCTAAGTATGATGTAAGCCTTAATAAAAAGATTAACATCAAAGTTGTGTTGGCGATAACAAATATTTTGATCTCAAGAGTTGACGAAAATGGTCAAAATATTATGGTAGATGAAAACAAACACATCAACATTCAAAAAACAAAAGCTATTGATGTGACAGCATATCAGGCAAAGGATTATGTAAATCTTGGCAATCTCGCAAGAAAAATCAATCTTGTTACAAGTGAATTCGCTTTTGAATCAACCTCGGTTGCACAAGACGGCAATGACGACAACAAGATTAAGTCAACAAAAAATGGCAACATAATTAGGCTTGAGGCGGGAGAAAATTCTGTCAACAGTAGGATTGAAGTTTATCCTCAAATGTTTACATCAGAAGATGATAAAATTTATCAAGATGCAATTTATAATGAATTTAAGCGTTCATTTATTGCAAAAGCAACTGAAGGACTTATTTCATTCAAACTTTCAGGAGAACAAATTCCTCTTACTCCATCAACAGTAAGCGAAATTAAAGCCAAAATTGAAACTACAGCTTTAAATGACACAGTTTATCCTGTAATACGACTGGATGGTCAGACAAAACCGATGGAAAGAAAGCTTGAAAGTGACAAATACGTTTATTATAATTCTTTAGGACAAAAGGTTCTAAGCGTATCACGTCAGCTTGTTTCAAGTACAGATTCGAAGCCTTATGTATATGAATACAAACTTATATTTGAAGTGCACAGCGAGTACAAAAACAAAGTGGCAGATGACATGCGCTTTATTGTGTATTTGATGTCGGCAAGTGGAAGTTCATCTATGTCTTGGGGAGGAAGTTTTACTATCATTCTTTCAAGACAAACATTTACTAATATCGACGTCGCAAACATGAAAATAGATAGCATGATTATTGATGACGGAAGAGAAATTTATACAGTAAAAAAATATACATCAACCCTTGCTCCAGGCAACTCTTCAATTCTTAAAGTAAATGTCAACCCTGAATATGCTTATTATGATTATGCTGAAATTTCTTACAGTGGTGCAAACGTTGCAAACGCTGTGAATATTGAGGCGGTTTCAGCGTATGCTGGTGGCAAATACGCAAGCCTTGATGCTGGCACCGGAACAACCGAACGGGTAGGCACAAAACTTCGCTTTATTCCAGCAGTAAATTCGGAAACAAAAGATAATCTATACTTTAAGATTTGGATTAATACAACGGTTGATAGCGACACAACGCTTATGTTTACAATTGCATTCTATCGCAATGGACAGGCTGAGGCGCTTGACTATGTAAACTACTATCTTGATGTTACTTATCTTGTAGAACCACAGGTGACTATCAATGGCCAAAGCATTGCATACATTGCAAAAGGATCTACAAGTCAAGTTAAGATTGAAGTGCTTGAAGATCAAAAACTTGAAACTCTTACTCTCTCTGGAGATGTCAATATTCAAGGAGTATCTCTCTCAAGTGTAAGTAAACCAGAGTTTGATCCAATTCGCAAAGTCAATGTCTATACAGCAACGCTCACTTGCGGAGTAAACGCGTCAACGGCAAACCGAAACAAATTCTATATTCAGGCAACCGTTTCAAGAGAAATGGATGGAGAGAAAGAATCTAAATCAACAATCGCTACTGCAGTTATTGTTGACTTCAAGGTTGATGAAATTGCCATTGAAGGAGCAAATGATGGACAATTTACAGTTTGGCAGAACGTGTCAAAAAACTTCAATGTAGAATACAACCTTCTACCAGAAAGTTATAAGATTACCAGTGATCAAACAATTGTAAATCAACTTATTGAAAATAAAGAGTTTTTCAAAACTTACCACTATTTCCCTGAACGCGTTGATGTAAATAATGATTATCAAGCAGAATATTACATAAATTATGTAAAGAAAGACGGTGCGTGGGAACATCTTGATATAACAGATAGATTGTATGTGGTTACACCACAGAATAATCTTCCATATGATGATGCGACCTTGACACTTCCATTTACAATCACAAAATCAGCGAGTGGATCTATTCAGTTTAAAGGTACACAAGCAAATGCGACGCCTGTGGAGATGATTCTTTATACATATTTGATTGCAGGCGGAATTCAAACAACAATTGAAACAAGATTTACTGTTGTTGTGAAAACATATTCAGACCCTGATCTGCCTCTTCCAATCAAGACAGCAGAGGATTTCCTTAAGCTTGACCCTTCAAAGGAAAACATGGCTGAAACAATAGAACCACATGACTATATTCTTGAAAATGACATCGTGCTTGAAAATTATATTCCTTTCAATACATCTCTTATCAGATCACTCGATGGAAATGGTTATACAATTTACATTAAGTCATTTGATTTAGAGACTCCATCTGCATTAAATTTAGCCCTCTTTACCGAAGTTACTTCGGTGGCGGCTACATCTACAGCAGAGGCAACTGATACTACACTGAAAAACCTGCGAGTAAATTATTACAACGGCGGGCAACTTGTAATTGACATTTCAAGACATAAAGAAGTTAATATTGCCGGAATTGCCATTACAAACAGCGGTGTAATAACAAACTGCGAAGTTGTGTCATTCTACGGCGAGCAACTTGCTGGAGAATCTATTGCTCAAGTATATGATGGAAATCAACCTCAGCCAAGCAGATTGCATTCAGCCGTAACAGGCTTTAATGTGTCTTACAGAGACGGAGCCAACACATCACAAGAAGCGCCACTTGCATTCAATAGTGACTGGAGCTCAAACATTGCAGGCTTTGTACTCAACAACGCAGGAAGCATTACAAATTCACGAGTGGGTGGTGACGAAGTATACTTGATTACAAGTGCATCAAGCACCACAGGCGAGAAAAATGTAGACATTCAAGAGCTTGATAACTTCAGCATTGTTGGACAAGGAAATATTGCAGGCTTTGTTCTAAACAACAGCGGAGCAATTTCTTCCTCATTTGCTAAGAATATTGGCATCAAAAACAATTCAGCATCAACAAGCTTCTTCTCGGCAGGTTTTGTTGGACAAAACAGCTCAAATGCAAAGATTATTACAAGCTACATCGAAGGTGTAAAATCATTTGGTGCAGGAGCGAGCGGCAAGAAATATAACTATGCAAACACAGGCTCATCCCTTCATTCGAATATGGGCGCGGTTGCTGGATTTATCTATCAAAATCAAGGACAAATTAAGGATTCTTATTCAAATATTCTCATTTCAAACTCTACAGACCTTGCGAAAGTTTACCTTGCATCTGGGTTTGTTTATGAAAATGAAGGATACCTTGAAAACTGCTACTCAGCATCTCAAGTGGCAAATGCAAACTACTCTCAAATGAACTTCTCAGGTGTAGATCAAAATGGTGATCTGCGCACTGTAGGAAATTATACAAACTGCTACTTCTTCAATGTAGATTTATATGTTGAAGAGGCGCAAGAGGTCGTTGATACTTCAACAGAAACTCAATACAACACAGGCGCACTGCTCATCAGAAATCCAAGCATAGCATCAAGTTTCTATGGTTTTGCAATTGCAGAAACAGGAGATACTCACAAGGATGGAATTTGGGTAATTGATGAGACTTATGGCATCAAACTAGTAGAGCCTGATTATATTTCAGTTTCACATAGATATAAAAATTACATAGCTTCTGCTGACGGTGAAACCCCATCATTAAGCGAAGATATTGTGGATGAAAATGGCAACTTAGTTACTCTGAAATATATCCTTCCTTATGCAACGTTAGTTGTAGGCAACACAAAGAAGATTGACACTTCTCTTGGTGGCAGCAACAACCCAATTATTATTGCCGACGCACAAGATTGGCAAGATATTAGTGGTGCTTCAAAGTCATCGGTGATCAGCGAACACTTGCAAAACAACAATATTAGCGGCGTGTATAGGCTTGTAAGAGACATCGATTTATCACTTCTTAAGCAAGATCTTCTTTCGACAAGCAAGACATTCAGCGGTGCACTTTATGGAAACGGCTTTACAATAAGCGGAATTTCAATTTCACAATCAAACGAGGATGTTTTGGATAGCGATGTAACAAGCATTGGCTTGTTTGCGAAAATTGTTAAAAAATCAAGCTCAAGTCTTGAAAGCAGCAAATCTCCAGCGCTAGTATCAAATGTAAACATTGAAATTGTTCAAGTTACAGCGGGAAACGTCTCAGCGGTTGGCGGCCTTGCGGGCGTTGCAAAAGACGCGTCATTAATCAACATTGATGTTGCTTTTGCAGACGATTCAATTGTTGAAGGTCTTCACTATGCAGGTGGCCTTGTGGGCTTTGCGTATGGAAACAACAAACTGAAAAATATTGTTGTGACAAATCCAAACGTACTTGCTGACACAAGAACTGAAGATGAAGGTGGGCGCTACTATATTGAAAGTGCACAGCAATTGTCTTCTTTGAGAACGCAAACCGCAACAGATATCAATAAGACTCTTAAAACTGCAGGTTATTCTTATGCTGGCGGTGTAGCGGGATTTGTTGATAATTATACCGATCAAAACAACAAAGGTTTTGAAAACGAACTTAATCAAACTATAAAATATGAAATAAACAACATTAAAGTTGAAGGCAATGTAAACGTAAAAGGTCAGGTTGTAGGTGGCTTATTTGGTATTGCTGGATATGGCACAAATATAAATGATGCAGGCCTGATTATAAATGCCGATGCAGAAGCTTCTTCAAAAATTGCTTCAACTCGCTACTTTGCTGGTGGAATTGTAGGTCAATCGTTTGGAAGACTGTCAAGAGTATATGCTGGGCATGAAAACTCAGTTCAAGAGGCGATTGAAGATGAAATGGCAGACTTCTATGCAGGTGATACTTCAGCTCAACGTGGTGTGTTAGATTTATTTGACACATCAAAGACTGATAGTAAAAACCATCAAATCGCTGTTGGTGGACTGATTGGTTATGCAGGCAGCGGACTTCTTGAAATTTCTTATAGCAAAGTCAATGTGACGGCCCTTTCTGCAAAGTACGCTGGTGGAATTGTTGGATTTATGGATGTTGCAAAGGTGCAAACTCCATATGCGGTTGCTCCAGAAGCATTGTATACATCATCATCTTCTTCAGATGCACAAAAAGAAACTACAAAATATTTCATCAATGAAGTATTTGCAACCGGTGATGTGCGTGCAAACGAAATGGCAGGAGGACTCATTGGTGCAATCAAAGGCAAAAACAGCGACATAAAACTTCTCGCTGTAAATGCACTCAACTATATTACTCTTTACAACTATCAAACAGAAACTTATGAAGAGCCTGTAGCAGGTCGCTGCGAAATTTCATCAGCGCTTAAGATCAACTCTTTTGTAGGTAAATTCTTGTATGAAGATTCCTATGGCTTTGAGAGAGAGGAAGCGTTTGTTGAAAGACGTTATGAAAAATCTGCTAACAACAACCAAACAGCTGTTCTTCTTCAAAGCGGAGCTGATAGTCTAGACGGATATATTAGCTTCCTACTTGGCAGAGAAAACTATGGCTCTATTGGTGAAGAAGGCGCCGGCGGCGTTGAACGTCTTGCTACGGTGGGCAGATATAACTATTATAGTTTTGACGGAAACAAAGTTTACTTAAAACGTTTTGGTGAAAACCTTTTAATAAGCAATCAAGAATATCTATTAGAACAAGAAAACAAAATAGATTTTGAAACTGGAATGGGGGCAAATGAATTGAACATCTATTCAATTGCATCTCCAGACCAATATACGTCTTCTACAGTAGGGCGTACATACACACAAATGGGATTCATTAACTCTGGAGTTTGGTCTTATGCAAATTGGTATCATCCTCTTGATGACCTGTTCCCAAGTGTAAAACTTCAAGAAATTTACAATGTTGTATATCTTGATGTATACAACGCGGCTGAAATTTTTGAGAAAATGAGCAACTCTGACATGGTTGTAATTGTTCGAGGATTGAAAACTGCGACATCAGATGTTTCTCAACTTGAAAGTTATAGCGATATCAAAATTTACAAAAATGAAGATGGATCCTTCTACGTACTTCAAGCTGACGGCGTTCATGCAACCAGCAGTCAATCTCATCACTTCAATGCTATCAGAGGGTTTAGTGGTAAGATTATTGGTGGAAGATATCCACAAGGGGCAACAAGCAAAGTTAAAATCGTTTCACACGCCGGAAACTTTATCGACAGTGTGGCAGAGGGATTTGCTGTGTCTGATCAAACCTTTAGATATGAAAAAGTTAAGACGCTTAAGGCTGGCAGTTCAAGTCCTGATGAGGTAGAATATATTGCAGTGAAAAATTCATTGTTTGTTGATGGCAGCATTGCTGGGGCAGATATTTCAAACTTGACACTTGAAATCGCCTCTCAAGTAGTGACTACCGCAGAAAGTGACGGTGGAAATTATGGACTTGTTGCCACATCAATACAAAGCACAAACATTGATACCCTGTCAATTGTTGATGTATGGAGTTACGGTGAGGACAAAGCGTTGTTTAGGGTGCAAACGGGTGTTGATTCACTAAGCAGTACAACTAATGTAGGCCTTGTAGCTGGTCAACTGATTCAGAATAGCGAAGAAAAACTTATGATCGTAAGAAATCTTGCTGTTTCAAAAACATATTTCAACTCGGGAGCTATGCCTTTAATCGATGTTGACACGGGCACAAACGGAAAAGCGGTTGCCGACTTAAATGTTGGTGGATACTTTGGTCTTATCACAAAAGCGGCAGAGGCAGGCAGATCTATAGAAGAACTTAGAGTATATGCTGCGTCATATGCGGCAAACAGAAAGGCGCAATTTATTTTGCAAAGCGCAACAGTCAACAATGTGCTTAATGTTGGAGGCTTTGCAGGTACAATCACAGATGTTGATAGTTTAACAGTGCAAACAGACTTGACTATGTCGTCAGATATTGAGTATAAATTGCCAGAAACTGTCAAAGATCTTCGCATTGGAAATCTTGTTGCAACGCTTGCAAACGGAGCTGCCCTTCGTGTTGATGGTGGCAGCGCGACAATTAAGTCGTCACTTGCATTCAAAGAAGGTTCAACAAATGACGCAAATGTAGATAATGCATATATAGGTGGACTTGTAGGGCATCACAGCGGTGCACCTTTGACGCTTACAAACTTTACAAATGTCACATTTGACGTACAAAACTTGATTTGCGCACGTGAAGCTGTTTTAGGTGGGTTGGTTGGATATACAAACGCACAGCTTGACATCTCATCAAATGAAGCAGTCGAGATTTCTGGTAACGTTAATGTATCATGCGAAGAAACTGCTGGTGAGATTGTTGTTGGTTCTGTTGTCGGAAAGACTGATGCGACAGTTGCTCTTGACGGGGCAAATACAAGCAAGAGTTTATCAATTGTGGGCGACATTACATCAACGCTTAATGCAAACATCACTGCGAAAAATGCTACATTTGGTGGAATTGTTGGACAAATTAAGTCTGCAAACGCCGAAGGCGGAGCAGAAACTGGTCCTAAGTCAGGAATTATTGCACAAATTGGTGATGGAGGAAGAGTGCTTTCATACAATGGAAGTGTAACTTCTCAAAACGCACAGAGTGTTAAGTTTGGCGGAATTGTGGGCGAGTTTGACGCTAAGGGTGATGGAGAGGACAACACTGTCGAGCTTGCAATAAATAAGACATCATTTGGCGGACATTTCACAATTAAAAACTCACAAGCCGCAACAATAACTGTAGGCGGAACAATAGGATCTGTTTGCTCAGACAACGCGATTGCGAATATACAACTTTTCCGTGGCTACAACTATGGAAATGTATATGTAGAGTACGATGCAACGCTTATATCATTAGCTGAATATAATTTTGGTGGAATTATAGGTGAAGTTGGGGCTGCCAAATACACTATCAGCGAAAACTATAGTGCGGTTTCAAGCCATAACTCAAGATATTTATCATCTTCAAATAGAGCTCACGCTTTATTTGGTTATGGTGATCCTACAGTAAATGTAGGTGGTTTTAAAACAACAAACTTCTACAGCCATGCAGTATGTTTATTGACTGACGACAATGGTACAGATATTGGCTATAAAACATCATATAGTGACGAAAGACTTGGATATGATAGGACTGAATCACTTTCAGATGAAAATGATATAATCTCTGCAATTTTAGCAGGAACAGGAAAAACATTGGAGCAGCTTGGTGCTGATACAGCAGGTCACAAACTGAATCCAAAAGAACTTAAAAACACAACAAGTGTTGCTGACCTAGGCAAGACTGACACAGAGACAGATCATGTGTTTGAAAAATTGACATACTATGTACTTAAAGAGAATATTACAATATCAAATAAAACATTCAAGTTGACAGATGCAGCCGTTGTTGGAGATGGCTTTAAAGTAAACTTTGAAAATACAAGCGCAGCAATACCAGCACTCTTTACTGATGCAACAGGATATGCATATATTTCATCGCTGATTGAAGAAGTTAGTGTGAAGTTTGACGATTCTCAAAACGTGCAAGTTGCAGGCTTGGCTGTGCGTTTTGGCGGAAATACACAAATTTACGCAGTCAACGCATACGGCAACATGGATGTTCATTCGTCGACAAAAAATGTATTTGTTTCAGGACTTGGGCAAGATATCGCAGGAAAAGTCGCAGACTCTTCAACTGATATTGATATGATTGGCCGAATGGCAAATAATGCATGCACACAAGCACATGAGCATAATTCTGCTTGGTACGATTTCTCTCAACTTACTGGATTTGTTGATACAAGTTATCCTTCCGAGGCAAACGGATATGCAATGTCTTACATTGAAAACTGCTTTGCTCTTGGAAGCGTGCAAACACTTGCTGGAAATAAAATTTGGCCGTTTGTTCAACCAAACAGTAAGGGTGACTACAAAACGAAGACGCAAAATTGCTATAGCGCAACACGCATTGACTATAGAAACTATCTTGATCTTGCTGATGCTGCGGTTGTAAGCGAATATTCTGGGGCTTCTGCTGCTAATGTATATTTCAACAGCTCAGTGGATAATGCAGGAGTGATGTTTGATTTAGATTCTCTTAATCTTGCAGTATCTAACAGCGCGATTCAAACATTTAATTATAAAGATATTAACTCTATCTTTATAGACGCAACTCGCAGCGAGGATAAAAAAGTGTGGATACGAGATATGAATTTCAACTATTACTATCCAACGCTTAAGTATCAATATCTCAAGATGTCGTCATACTCAACTCAAAGCGAGCCAATTCTTGACTGTGGACATGAGACTTGCGATCAATCAACTTACGATTGCTATGTAAAAAATTACACATATACAAGAGTGCCTAATGGTCTTACTCTCAACACAGAAAATCTTTCAAAGGGTTTCTACATGATTACACATGCAGGGGCACTTGCAGAAAGACTTGCAGAAGCAAAAGATGGACATAACGGCTGGCAGCAAAATTATGCAATCAAATATGATATGGATTTAAGCATATATGATGTTGATAGCGATGCTACTACAACACGCGTGAGTCCACTTAAAGATATAACATTTACAGGAAAACTTGATGGTCAAGGAAAAACTATACGCGGATTGACACACAACTTGTTTGCTGCTGTTGGCTCAGATGAAACATCAACTGACACATGTTATGTTCGCAATTTAAGATTGACGGGTGCTAATGTTGTGAATGTAGACGGTATTTTAGCTAAAACAATTACAAAAGCTGAAGTGTCAAACATGACAATCGGTGGTTTAATGACAATAGATAGTACATACGCAGACGCATATGTAGGCGCGCTTGCTGGAATTTCATACAGCGCTGAAATTAATACGACTACAAGTACAACACAAATTAAGGTGGAAGACTGTCAACACGGAATTGATGTAGGCGGAATTGTAGGAAAAGCAGAAACCAGCACAAATATAAGATACTGCTCAAACTATGGACCAATTTCAGTTACACATAGTGTTGCTAATCAACAATCAACTGTTGGTGGAGTGGTTGGTGCAATAAACTATTCAAATGTTTACAATTCATACAATGCAGCATCTGTTCTCAACAACTATAAAGGCAGCGTAGTAGGTACATTCTTTACTGGAGGAATTGCTGGACATGCTGATGTTGATAATGCAGAAGGCGAAACAAACAACTGCACAATTGATGGCTGCTACAATAGTGGTATGATTAAGTCAGGGCATAAAGGAAACAAAATAAGCGGAACTACAACTGATGCTGATGGAAATACAATTGATACAAACATTTTCGCAAATAATACTGACCTTAATCGAGGCTCTCATGCAGGAGGAATTCTTGCATTCCAAGGTGATAGTGGAGATGTGGCAATTTCAAACTGCTATAATGAAGGCACGGTTGAAGCACTTGCAGAAAATGGAACGTTTGAAGTTGTGTATGAAGAGCCTTACGTAAAAATCAATCAAACATCATCACAAAACGTTGTGGCATATGCAATCGGCCCAGGTGCGAATAATACATGTATCGCTAAAATTGAAGAAAATGCTGATGGAAGAACATCTGTTCTTGCTAATGGCGCTGCAACAGCAAAAGATACTGCAGTATATAGGATGACTTATGATGCCAATACATGGGTGCCAGAGTACAATTATAATAACCTATATTATGCAACAGCTTGGGCACGAAGTGGGAAAAATCATTATGTTGGCGCTCAGATAAGATATTATCGTATTGCAGAACCTGTGCGTCAAGAAAATGGTGTAACTACGCATTCATTCAGTATTGTAGATAAGGAAAACACACGAAACTTTTTGAATCTTCCTTTGAATGTGGTTTATACTGCTGATTATAGGCTTGGCGTCATGATGTATGCAGATCAGGCTAGAAAACTAAAAAATATTAATCCTGATAGACTGCTGTCCTTATACAACTATTCGTCAGGAAGTGTGATTGTTTGCTTCGTTGGTGCGAAAGGTGACTTTACCGAAAGATTTAGTATGCCTGTCAATGCATTGGATGGGTTATCATCATATAATGGCACATTAAATCAATATGACAACATCTTGGCAAATTATATTCATCTTGCAAAACCAACTTCTGATGAATCAATTCAAATAAAGAATAAAGAATTTGGATTGCAAGGAGAATTGTCAAATGGCACAAAAACAGCTGAAGAGATTAAGCAAGAAACGAAAACGAGGAAGTCAGAAACAAATGAGACGCTAAAAGTTGGGGGGACGAAATTCTATCTTGCATCAAACAACAATCTTGATATTTTCCAAGCGGGGCTCAATAAAAATAATTTCACAGTTACAATCAAGAAACAGGAAAACGTTTCTTATCAAGTATCATCTGTAAAAACTCGCGACACAAACAAAAACTTACATTTTGGTAATATTGGTGAGTGGATAGATGATGGTGCAAATCAAACAACCACACTTGATGTGTATTTTGCAGAATCAGACATTTCACAAGCGATTACAGTGCAAGTAGCCGCTGAGTATAGAAATAATGTTGAAATTGATGTTTCAAATCTTTCGTTCTATACAACTGATTATGGAATTGGGCTTGGAATTACCGATGAACAGTGGAAAACAGCAATAACCACATTGAATAGGGTGGATATTCAAGATGCTAATGATAACACATATAACGCATATGAAATAACCGCAGCAAGCCATAGTCTTTCTACAGGAGACGCGCTATATTTAGTTTATGATTATCAATTTGATGATTTTGTCTACATTCCAAATGCAAAAAGCGTTGAAAATGGGACTAAGGTTAACACTATTTCGTTGGCAGATCTTAATGGTCTATCTTGGAAAGTAACACTTAATAGTCAAATTAACACTGAGGTTATGAAATTTACAAACGGTATGTCTTATAGCGCCTCTTTAAATGTTGAACCCGCTACGATTATCCAGTATCAAGAAACAATTATTGGCACGAACAAGATTCTTCCAAACAATTTGGCAGGCAATGTGCTTGCTTTAAATGGAGATACTGTTGTTGCAGGAAGCTCAAACGGAGGAGAAACTTGGTATGGCGCAGAAAAAGTTGAGCTTGTAAATATAGCAAATGGACAAGAAATTCAGCTTGTAGAGCCAGTACACAGTGTGTCTAGTGATATAACATCTACAGCCTCTGGAACATATGGATTCGCAATTAATCAATCATTGGTAGAGTTCTTTGATGACGCGGAAAAGACTCTTACTAAAGATGGAGTAAAGATTGAGAATGTAGAATATAGCCTAAATGGAAATATAGTAACAATTTCTGGATTAGAGCCAAATGAACAATATAGTTTAAACTACACTTATCCACAAATCTACCGTAAAGTTGCAACAGTAGATCAAAACAATGTTATTAGTTGGGAAACTGACTATAGTGATAGTCCGGACAATATACTGCGCATTGTGGACGCCGAAGGAACCGAACTAGCAAGACGTACTGAGGGGATATGGGATAATAACGTGGAAGTCTCAATTCGTTATCGCGCGAACGATGCTACACGTTATATTCAAGAACAATCAGCAACCTGGAATACGACTTATGAAAAAGAATATTCAGTTTCAGACTACACGATTACAGTATCTTATAGAGCAACAGAATCAAGCGTTGTTAAGACTTACCGAAACGAAGAATCTGGCGTTGAGATTAATATAAATTACTCCACGACCGTTGATTACGACACTATAGTAGGATACGAGATTATTAAAGAACATTTACCAGATGAATTGAATTATATTGGAGTCTTTACTTTACAAATTGGTGATCGCTTGATTGAGCATAATGCGTTTGTTGAAACTTCAGAATATCAGCAGCAGCTTAATGAAGGCGAAGAAGTATCTATAGAAGAAAATGCTGAGTTGAGATTTACGGCTTATCAAACACATAGGTTTGAAAAAGAGTTTGATCAGTATTCAGTTAGTCTTTATAGTTCGGCCACAAATGAATGGTATGGTTATGATTATGTGAAGGATAATAATGCCGAAAATGGATACACTGAACAGTACTATAAGTATGCAGTCGAAAGACACGATTATGGTGAAGATGGTACTGAAGATTTGATATCAACAACAGACTTAAATGGGAATGGAGATTGGTGCGTAGTTGAAAATGATGTGCACAGCAGGTATGTTTACGTAAATGATCTTAATTATCAAGCGATTTCTATGGAAGACTTTAAGGCTACGGTGCAAGGTACCTTAAAAGAAGAAACGTATGTAGAAACAAAAGATTCAACGGCAGAATTGGTGGATATTATAGGCGTTACTTTATATCCTTCAGAGTTTAGTTATGTTGCTGAAGAGCAGATTGAAACTATTATGCTAAGCAATGCGGCTGTTGCAATGACTGTCAATAATCTTGCATATACAGATGTAGAATATAAAATAGAATCACAACTAGATAAAAAGGGATATGAATATGCTCTAGATAATGCAAGTGCTAAAGCTACAATTACGATCTATGCGAAGTCATTTGATAACTTGGCTAAAGAAAGCTTTGTTATTATTGGATCGAACACAATATCAATGCCTCAAAAAGTAGATGAAGATTGGATTCTTACGAAATCCAATACAATAGAAATAAATCCTATAATATTTAACTGCGATGTTTCATTAGGTTTTGTTGAAAACTCTGCGGAGCTTAGTGTTGATATTATAGGAAATGGATATAATCTCATTTATAATGGAAAATCGCTCTATTCAAAAACGACACAGAAAATCAATGGACTAAACATCTTGGCGGAAGTTGAAGTTTCGTCAGGCAATCATTCATATTTATTCCAGGATGGTATAGATGGTGGCTCCTTAAGTGATATTAATATGTACGGCACAATCAATATTTCAACAAGCGCGATTACTGGTGATATTGAAAATATTTTGATCAACAACGCTTCCGGGGAGGTTGAAAACGTTGCTACATATGTTGGTATTGATTCAAGTTACTATAACGGATCACTAACACTTGCAAAACAACAAAATATCACAAGAAAAGAGGAAGTGTATGTTGCTGCCGATGGGCGTGATAGATTCTTATATCGTAAAGAAAACAATCTTTACAGCACTGATAATAATCTTGGTACGCAAAGTTCAGAATGCTTTAAAATTTATTATACAGGTGGTGATCTTGTTAATCAAGATGCCAAAGGTAACGATGGCGAAAACAAAGCATACGCAAATTATAACCTTAAAAAGAAAGACTTTACAATGTGTGAGACGGATAATGGTTATAAGTATTCGCTTGACATCTACGTTTCTTCTCGCCTAGCATTTACAAAATCTACTAGTTCTGGTGTAAATGAATATGGCTATACTAATGGCTATTGCCGGGATACTTATTTTGCCGGCAAACAACTTCTCAGTGCAGATTCTATAAAAGATGGTGTAATTGAAAAAGTTTCTTCGCCATTTACAGACTGGGAAACAAGTGGAAGATTGAATAAAAAATACACAGATTTATCACAGGACAGTAATCTTATATTTGGTGTCAAGGGAGAAGACAACAACAAAAAGATTATTCTAGATGATCAAGGGGTTTCATATGATGAGTGGTGGATTTGGAACAAACCACATGGAATGGCAAATAACAATAATTTTAGTAATGCATTACTTACAGGCATTGATAATGCGGGCACTGTAAACGCTGCTCCAACAGGAATTGCTTTGTGTCCAGCGGATCCAGAGTTAGAGTACCAACAAATGACAAACTTAAGCTTTATTGCACGCTATGGCAAGTAGAATACAATAAACACGATTTTAAATAAAAAACTTAGGAGGAAGCTATGAGCAAGAAAATAGAAAAGGATGAAGCGCATTTTGAAAAACACATGCATGACGGGCATAGAGGAAGATTGCTTGCGACTGTAAACGAAACAGGACTATTTTATTTAAGTCAAGTGCAGATTCTTGAATTCATCCTATTCTATATTTTCCCAAGAGGGGATGTAAATCCCATCGCTCATCGCCTCCTTGCTAAGTTTAATTGTATTTCGGCTGTTATGGAAGCGCCATTTGAAGCCTTGGTCAAAGTAAAAGGCATGGGTGAAGCTTCTGCCAAGAAGTTGCAGTCACTTCTCAGTATTTTTGACATTTACAATATTGATAAAATCAATAGTAGTGCAAGTGTTGCAAATTTTGGCATCTTTCTTGACAACATTGAAATGCTTCTTCGCAATAAAAATGAAGAGTGTTGTTATATCTTTGCTGTCATGCCAAACGGCAATATCAACTATGGCCGCCTTTTTAGCAAGGGCGATGCTGGCAAGGTTGATTTCGAGGTTACTGAAATCAGCAGTTACATTTCGACGTACAAAGTGAAATCATTGATTTTTGTACATAACCATCCGGGCGGATCATGTTTTCCATCACTTCATGATATGGAAACAAACGAACGGCTTAAACACTTCTTAAAATTTTGCGGCGTACATTTATATGATTCGATTATTATCGGAAAGAATGGAATATTTAGTTGTGAAACAAATTCCATTAGAAGAGAGTTTGGGCGCAAACCATGTAAATTAGACAACCTAACAGACTACCAAAAAGTGATGCTGCAAACGACAGAAGAAGAATAATCCAAAGGCGGGGGGATGCTTTCCTCTCGCTTTTTTGTCTGCCTTCATTTTCAAGAATTTCATTGCCAAACGGAAGAATGCACAAACAAAAGACATCTTCTTCGTCATACTTTATGGAGATATACTCTTGTCTTTCGAGGTATATGAGGATATGATTCAGTCCGTCATTATCAACACGATATTTAATGGGCATGGCAGAAATTATGTCCTTGGCTTCAACTAAATGATATGCGCCATTAGGACATTCTTTTTGCAATATTTTCAAGACAATTTTCGACTTAATATCAAGCATGTATCAATTTTTGCCTTGTTGTTGTTATTTAATACACGAGAAAGAAAGATTGGGTTTGAATAGGCTTTGGTTGAAACAAACTCAATATATTTGGACGTAAACAAGAAAAGAAGAGAGGAGTAAATGCAAACAGCCACTTGCGAGATGTATTTTTTGACTGAAATTTGTCAATAACAAGGTAAAATGCAGGAGAGAAAAGAGAGACTTGTTTTAAGGTGTTTGTGTGAGGTGTGTGATGGGAAGAAAACACATCTTATTTCTCCGCACGATATTGCAAAATCGGTAAGCAGGAAGATTGTTTTGTCGGTAAGTGAAATTGATGAAATCATGACCAGTTTAAGCCTGCAAAACTACATTGATTTTGTGGTGTCGGATAGCAAGAATGGATACTTTTATTGTGTTAAATTAAAGAAAAAAGGACAGACATACTTGGCGGACTCAAAAAGGCAAAAAAAGACTTTGGGTTTGCTGGTCTTACGCAGCATTTTTCTTGCATCAGTCAGTTTTGTGTTTGGTCTTATTTTAAGAGCAATTTTTAAGTAAGTACATGTTCGGTATTCCCTGTTTTACAAGTAAAAATGGAAACGCAGCGGTAATATTTTGGAAGTCACTTATTAGTAGTAGCCTATAAAAGAAAAATATCTGGTGATAAACTCTTTATTTTATTCTTCAAATGTTGTATAATGATTACATGGAAAAAGAAATGGATTTTAAGCTAGTTTCAAAATATGCTCCATCTGGGGACCAGCCGAAAGCGATTGACAGTCTTGTTGAAGGTTTTTCAGATGGACTGAAAGAACAGGTTTTGCTTGGCGTGACAGGAAGCGGCAAGACTTTTACCATGGCAAACATCATTGCAAAAATGAATAAGCCAACGCTTGTGATTGCGCACAACAAAACACTTGCAGCGCAGCTTTGCAACGAGTTTCGTGAGTTTTTCCCACATAACGCAGTGGAGTATTTTGTTTCATACTACGATTATTATCAACCAGAGGCGTATATTGCGTCATCTGACACCTATATTGAAAAGGATATGTCAGTCAACGAGGAAATTGACAAACTGCGCTCAAGCGCCACATCGTCAATTTTAGAGCGTAAGGATGTAATCATCGTTGCATCTGTCTCTTGCATTTATGGTTTGGGAAATCCGGAGGAATACTACAACTTGCATTTGGCGCTTCGCGAAGGAGACGTGATCGACCGTGACGAGGTTATCTCTCGACTTATTGATATTCAGTATACGAGAAATGATATTGATTTTAAGCGATCGACATTTAGAGTCAAGGGGGATACGCTCGACATTTTTCCGGCCAATCAATCAGAGCTTGCAATCAGGGTTCAATTTTTCGGCGACGAGATTGAAAAAATATACAACTTTGAGCCCCTTTCTGGAAACTTGATTAATGAGCTTAAAATGGTTGCAATCTATCCAGCCACTCATTATGCCGTGGGACAAGATCGCATGCAAAAAGCGCTTAATGAAATTGAAAGAGATCGACTTATTGCAATTGATGAATTTGAAAACAATGGCAAGCTTATCGAGGCAGAGCGCATTGGACAGCGCGTAGCCTATGATATGGAAATGATGAGAGAGGTTGGTTATTGCAGTGGGATTGAAAATTATTCTCGTTATTTTGATGGACGCAGGCCGGGGGAGGCCCCTTATACCCTGATCGATTATTTTCCAAAAGACTTTCTTACAATCATTGACGAAAGTCATATGACTCTGCCTCAAGTGCGTGCAATGTACAACGGAGACAAGGCAAGAAAACAGTCTCTTGTTGAGTTTGGATTTAGGCTGGAAGCGGCAAAAGATAATAGGCCACTTACCTTTGACGAATTTTCATCAAAACTTAAACAAACGCTTTATGTGTCTGCAACGCCCGCGCCATACGAACTTTCAAAGGCCGGTCAGGTTGTGCAGCAGGTTATACGCCCAACAGGGCTTCTTGATCCGGTTATTGAGGTGAAGCCAATCACAAATCAGATCGAACAACTGATGCTCGAAATAGAAAAAACAATAAAAAATGGTGCGCGCGTTCTTGTCACAACTCTGACTAAAAAAATGGCAGAAAGCCTTACAACATATCTGCAAGAGCACAATTTTAAAACAAAGTATATGCACTCAGAAATAGACACAATGGAGCGTGTTGAAATTGTCAATGGCCTTCGCGGGGGAGAGTTTGATGTGCTTGTTGGAATCAATCTTTTAAGAGAGGGGCTTGATATGCCAGAAGTAGAACTGGTTGCGATTCTTGATGCGGACAAAGAGGGCTTTTTGCGTAGTGAAGGGGCTCTTATTCAGACAATTGGACGCGCCGCACGTAATTCAAATGGCAGGGTAATCATGTTTGCCGATACAATGACAGATTCTATGAAACGGGCAATAGAAACCACCGCAAACCGCAGAAAGCTTCAAGAAGAGTACAATCAAAAGCATGGAATTGTGCCAAAGACTATCATTAAAGAAATTAAAAATACCCTTGAAATCACTAAGAAATTAAGCGACGGAAAACTCAAGAAAGAAGAGATTCCTGCTGAGATTGAAAAACTCACCGCAATGATGAAGGTTGCCTCTGCAAATCTTGACTTTGAACGTGCAATAGAGCTTCGAAATCAAATTCAAAAACTGCGTAAGCGACTGGAAAAAGCGTCAATTAAAGGTAAAAAATAGAACAATTAGCTCATGACGCTTGACTTGCGTAGACTTGAAATGATATACTAAAATTAGTTAATGCTATAAATCCTAAGATTGGAGGGTTGATATGAACAATATAAAAATAAAAAATCATAGATTGCTTTATGCTGCAATTGGCTTTGGCTTTGCAATATGCATTATGCTGGGCGCGCTTGTGGGCGTATTTGCGGCAACAAGCCAGACGGTTACATCAAGCTTCAGCGTCAGCTATTCAATCGGAAACAATATTGCAGCTAAGGTAAGAACGGAAAAATATATTCCAAACCTTGATGAAGACAACGACGGCAAGGAAGACGGCGCCGTTGCAATCACGCAAGATAAAACACTCAATAAAATTGAAACTGATGAAAACAGCTATGTTGTTTTCAACGCACCAGACGCCGCAACCGAAAAAGAAGTTTACATTGGCAAGGTCAATCTAAACCCATTTGCATCAAAGGCATATTTCTACTTCACTGTTGAAAGTTTGCTGAGCGATGGATTTATCAGAGTGACCTGCACTCCAACTTATGACGCAAACAAAACAAACATCAACGCAGATATCTCTTACTACAACATCAACGATGGAGAAAGTTTTAATTCAGCAACTTCAGCATCAACAATTGCAGAGGACAACTGGACAAAAGCCCATTACAACAACATTCCAGCGGGCGGCTATAAGATGATTCGCATTGCACTGTCAGTAAACGACATCAACAAAAAAGCAAACTGCAGCGGAATATTTGACATTCAACTTGACTATTCTTCTGTTACAGGCCTTGCGCCAATTGCTGATACAACAATCTCTTCAATACAAAGTGACTATTCAGCAGCCGAGCAAATTATTTTCGCATACGCCGAAGAACAGCCAGCAGGTGCTGTTGAAACATCTGCCGCAAAACCAATGGCAGACACAGAAAAGAAAATCTGGACAGAATATGACGAGGCAAGCCTTACCCTATACGTTTATTCAAACTATACAATTGATCTTCCCGAGGACTGCACATCATTCTTTGCAAACCGCAGTACCCTTACAAGTCTTGACCTTTCAAACTTCAATACATCAAACGTGACCAATATGGCTTCAATGTTTGAAAAATGTGAAGCATTGACAAGCATAAACTTCACAAACTTCAACACATCAAAAGTGACAAACATGCAAAAAATGTTCAACTATTGCAGCGCACTTACTGAACTTGACCTCTCTCATTTCGACACATCACAAGTGCATGATATGGGGGCTATGTTTCAACAATGTAATCTTTTAGAGAAGGTTGATTTATCGTCATTTGACACATCAAATGTTGATAGCGAATTTGGAATGAGAAATATGTTTTATTATTGCAAAAACCTTACATCACTTGATATCTCTTCGTTCAACACAGAAAAAGTACCCACAATGCAGGCAATGTTTGCAAACTGCACTCAGCTTGAAACGCTAAAGTTTGATAAAAGCACATTTATTACTTCAAGTGTGACAAGCATGAGCTCTATGTTTGGTGGTTGTAACAAACTTACAAATATTGACCTGTCAAACTTTGATACGTCAAAGGTCACATCTATGAAACAAATGTTTTATGCTTGTTTGGCAATGGATGTAATTGATGTATCTAATTTTGATACTTCAAGCGTGACTGACATGGGTTATATGTTTTATAATTGCAAAAATACAACATCCATTGTTTTTGCAGAAGATATTGACACTTCAAACCTGACTGATATGTCATATATGTTTTATTACTGTCAAAAAATCACAGCCTTAGACGTCTCAAATTTTAACACAGGAAATGTTACAACCATGGAACGTATGTTTTTCGCTTGTGCTAGGGTGACTTATTTAGACCTTTCATCATTTAATACATCTCAAGTTACTAATATGAACTTTATGTTTGGTTATTGCAAAGGGCTTACATCTCTTGATTTGTCAAGCTTTGACACTTTAAATGTAACTGATATGGGGGCGATGTTCGCATCCTCAGAAAATCTTATATGGATTGACCTTTCGTCCTTTAATACTAAGAATGTTGTTGATATGTCGAGCATGTTTTCTTCATGCTTAAATGTTGAACATATCTATGTTGGCGGTGACTGGACAACAGCTGCAGTCACAAATTCAGGGTATATGTTTTATAGTTGCACAAAACTTCCAAATTTCATTTCAACAAAATATGATAAAACCTACGCTTATGTTGGATTGAATGAAACGACTGACAAGTATGGATATCTCACTTACAAAGCAAATGATTAAAATAGAACTCAAAAAAAACAGGGGGCGAGCGCCCCTTGTTTTTATATTTATAGTCCTTGATAAATTAGCAATATAAAAAGTATTGCTTTTTTGTTTTAAATGGTGTAAAATTGTGTTACAATAATTTTATAAAAATGCAGAAGGAGAAAACATGAATAATCTTATTCGCATAAATGGTGCAAAAGAAAACAACTTAAAGAATGTGAGTCTTGAAATTCCAAAAAACAATTTGGTTGTTTTTACTGGCGTGAGCGGATCAGGAAAATCAAGCCTTGCTTTTGGCACAATTTTTGCTGAAGGGCAGCGAAGATATATTGAAAGTTTGTCATCTTATGCCCGTATGTTTTTGGGACAAATGCAAAAACCGGACGTTGAATCAATTGACGGCTTAAGTCCAGCTGTTTCAATCGACCAAAAGACAACAAACCACAACCCTCGTTCTACGGTTGGAACTGTGACTGAAATTTATGATTATATAAGATTGCTATTTGCGCGTGTTGGCGTTCCATATTGCCCGCACTGCGGAAAACCTATTGCGCAACAAACGGTTGACCAAATTGTAGACGCTGTTGAGGATTTTGAAAAGGGGAGCAAGCTTATTATTATGGCACCTGTTGTGCGAGGGCAGAAGGGGGCATTTGCAAAGCAACTTGAGGGCTATAAAAAATCTGGCTTTGTAAGAGTGAAGATTGATGGCAGCATTTATACGCTTGACGAGGAGATCAATCTAGACAAAAATTTAAAACATGATTTAAGCGTGGTGATTGACAGAATTGTGGTGAAAGAGGGGATTACATCGCGCCTGACTGATTCAATTGAAACGGCTGTAAAACTTGCAGAGGGGCTTGTTGTGGTGGAATGCAATGGTGAAGAACACCTATTCAGCACAAATTATTCCTGTCCGACATGCGGGTGGACTCTTGAAGAGCTTACTCCAAGAATGTTTTCTTTCAACGCTCCATTTGGTGCTTGCCCAACTTGCAGCGGACTGGGCGTTTATTCTGATCTTGACGAGAAACTAATTTTAAAAGATTCTCACCTGTCTGTTCGTGACGGCGCGTTCAACTGCGTTGGCTGGAGAATGGATAATGGCGGGCTGGCTGAGAAGTATCTTCGTGCAATGGGGGAGAAGTATGATATCAATTTAGACGTGCCTCTTGAAAAGCTTCCACGTAAAAAACTGGAGCTGCTTCTTTATGGCAATAACGGCGAAAAACTTGACCTCTACGGCAATGAAAAACAAAACAAAACGTTTGAACATTTCAACGGGAAAAAAGCACTCGCCTTTGAAGGAATTGTCAACAACTTAAAACGCCGACTTGCTGAGGCGAAAAGCGAATACGTGCGCTGGGAAATTGGCAAGTTTGTCCACGAAATTACCTGCCCGACATGCAAAGGCCAACGCCTCAACGAAAGCGCGCTGGCTGTTAAAATTAAGGGCGACAACATTTCAGAGGTTTGTGCAAAACCTGTTGGCGAACTCTTAACATATTTTGATGATATAAAGCTATCGAAAGAAAATGCAGAGGTGGCGGAGCCTATTTTGAAAGAAATCAAGGCGCGTCTTACATTCCTTTCTGATGTTGGACTTGACTATCTCTCGCTTGCCCGCTCTGCGGAAACACTATCGGGTGGAGAGGCGCAGCGAATCAGACTTGCCACACAAATCGGCAGCGGACTTTCGGGAGTGCTATACATCCTTGACGAGCCATCAATCGGGCTGCACCAGCGCGATAATGACAGGCTGATTAAAACATTGAAAAATCTTCGCGATCTTGGCAATACGCTTATTGTGGTGGAACATGACGAGGATACAATTCGCACTGCCGACTGGGTTGTTGATGTTGGCCCTTATGCAGGCGTCCATGGCGGCGAAATTATAGGCAACGGAACGCTTGACCACATCATGAAAAACTCTCAGTCAATCACTGCAAAATTTTTGCGTGGTGATGAGAAGATTGAAGTGCCAAAGGAAAGACGAAAAAGTGACAAATATCTGGTGATAAAGGGCGCAAAACAAAACAACCTTAAAAATATTGACGTCAAAGTGCCACTTGGAGTATTTACTTGCATTACTGGTGTTTCGGGCAGTGGGAAGTCCTCCCTTTTGACTGATATAATTTATCCACATCTTTCAAACAAACTTAACAACAGCAAACTTGAAGAAGGCGCTTTCAAAAAGATTGAAAATGTCGAAATGCTTGACAAAGTGATCAACATTGATCAGTCTCCAATTGGCAGAACGCCACGCTCAAACCCTGCGACTTACGTTGGACTGTTCACACCAATCAGGGAACTGTTTGCCAGCACGCCGGACGCAAAAGCAAAGGGTTATACTTCAGGGCGCTTCAGCTTTAATGTGAAGGGGGGAAGATGTGAGGCCTGCGAAGGTGCGGGAGTTAAGGAAATTGAAATGTATTTCCTTCCAGACATATCAGTGCCATGCGAGGTGTGCAAAGGGCACAGATACAATCGCGAAACGTTGGAAGTGCGCTATAAAGGAAAGACAATTTCTGATGTGCTTGACATGACGGTTGAAGAGGCGGTCAAATTTTTTGAAAACATTCCTTCAATCAAAAACAAAGTGCAGGCTCTTGCTGATGTCGGACTTGACTACATCAAACTTGGACAGCCTGCAACCACCCTCTCAGGCGGGGAGGCGCAGCGCGTTAAACTCGCAACCGAGCTTGCTCGCAAATCAACGGGTAAGACAATCTATCTTCTTGACGAGCCAACAACAGGGCTGCACTCTTATGATGTGCGCAAACTGATTGGCATTTTAAACAGACTTGTCGAGAATGGCAACAGCGTAGTTGTCATTGAGCATAACCTTGATGTAATCAAGTGCGCTGACCACATAATTGATCTTGGCCCAGAAGGCGGAGATAAAGGGGGAACGATTGTTGCTCAAGGCACGCCTGAAGAGGTGGTCAAAAATGACAAATCTTACACTGGAAAATATCTTAAGAAATATCTTTAAAAACGCTTGCGCTTTAAGTAAGCGTTTTTTTGACTATGATTATTAGCAATAATTGAAATTTTCTTTACTTGTTCGGTTAAAGGCTCGAAAAATTCTTGACTTATTTTTTGTTGCGGTAGTCAATTTTTTTATATTTTGACATAAGAAATCGTTTTAAATTTATGTGTTTCAACAAAAGTTTTGAAAAAATATTTAAATTTACTTGACATTTTTCCGGGGGGGGTAGAATAAAGATAGATATAATAAGGGGTATTATGCTCCTAAGGAGAAAAGTATGGAAAAAGCAAAATCTCAAAACAAAAAACTTATCTATGCTGTGGTAGGACTTGCATTTGCATTGTTTGCAGTGCTTGGCGCGCTTATCGGCGTTTTTGCAGCGACAAGCCAGTCAATCACAACAGGGTTTAACATCAACTACACGGTCGGTGATAATGTTGCTGCTGCAATCAGAACGGAAGCCTACGTGCCAAACTCAGGCAACGCTGCCTCGACAATCATCACAGATAAGGACGGCAACGAAGTTGACAACGAAAACGGCTATGTTGTTTTCAACGCACCAGATGAAAGCGTGCCAGCCTCTGTTTATATCGGTGACTTTTCACTTACACCAACAACACCACAACTTGAGTTTTATTTTACAATTGAAAACAAACTTGAAACAGGCTATGTTCAAGCAGTTGTAGGCAAAAACTGCACAACGCAAAACAACATGACTGTCAAGACATACTACTACAACACCGATTCATTTACTTCAACAAACTCAGCAACCACAATTGACGAAAGCCTGTGGAAGACAAACGCCCACGTGCCAAACGCAGTTGCAGGCGGCTACAAAATGGTGAAGGTTGTCCTCTCAGTTGACGATGTCAACAAGGCCGCAGCCTGCGCCGGCGACATCAAAATCACCCTCAACTATTCTGATGTTGACAAAAATATTTCTTATCCAAGCATTGATGCAATTACTTCTGTGCTTGGCGCTGGATATTCACAACTTGGCAGTATGCCAGGGCTTGTTTTAGATTATGCCTGCAACAATACTTCATATCAAACAACAGGCACTGATGTAAGTTATGCAGGTGATGGCAGCATTTGGGCATATTATGAAAATGGCAACATATATATCCTCTCAAATCAAACGATGGCACTCGCAGGGGATTGCACTGGCGTTTTTAGCAGCGGTCATCCAGCTCTTGTGATCAACAATATTGACACTTCCGCTGTGACAAATATGTATCGAATGTTTAGTGGCTATACCGGCACAATATTAGATTTATCCCTTTTTGACACATCCTCTGTGACGGATATGTCATATATGTTTAATTTCTGCAACAGCCTGACCAGTCTTGACCTATCAACCTTTGAGACATCAAGTGTGACGGATATGTCATATATGTTTAATTTCTGCAACAGCCTGACCAGTCTTGACCTATCAACCTTTGAGACATCAAGTGTGACGAATATGTCACGGATGTTTGCTAGCTGTTCCAGTCTGACTAGCATAGGCCTCTCATCTTTTGATACATCCTCTGTGACTGATATGAGTTATATGTTTGGTGGCTGCAGCAGCCTGACTAGTCTAGACCTATCAACCTTTGACACATCCTCTGTGACGAATATGTCACAAATGTTTTTTGGTTGCAACAGTCTGACCAGTCTAGACCTATCAACCTTTGATACATCATCTGTGACAAGTATGTCAAGTATGTTTTATAGCTACCGCAGCCTGACTAGCATAGATCTATCGTCTTTTGATTCATCAAGCGTGACGAATATGTTAAATATGTTTTCTTGGTGTGAGAAACTGACCAGTCTAGACCTATCAACCTTTGACACAGCAAGCGTGACGAATATGGAAAACATGTTTTCTTACTGTTACAGCCTGACTAGTCTTGACCTCTCATCTTTTGATACATCGTCAGTGACAAATATGCTGCAAATGTTTTATTACTGCACAAACCTTAAAACAATCTATGTAATCGGCAGCTGGTCAACAGCGGCAGTGGCAAATAGCAGCAATATGTTCTATGGCTGCACAAACCTTGTTGGCCAAAGCGGGGTTGTGTATAGCGCAAGTAATATTGGCGCAACAATGGCAAACTGGGAGACTGGCTATTTGACACTGAAAACAGCCTAATAAAAAATATAAAAACGTAAATAAGAAAAACAAGGCGTGTGCCTTGTTTTTTTGTTTAAGTGAGTTTATTTTTGATTGCTATAGGAATACGGTGCGAAGCTTAACCATATAAAAATCAGGCAAAATATAAATATTTTTTAATTTTTCTTGACTTATCACTTGCTCTCTTGGTAAAATAAGGGTAAGAAAGACACACTAAGTGAAAGCGAGGGGTACATGGATAGCACTACAGCAGCATATAAAAGGCTTAAAATTGCAATTGTTATTCTTTGCGTTGCAATAATGGTTGTAATCGTTGGAGTGATTGGTGTTTTTGCTGCGCCATCACAATCAATAAATTCTTCCTTCAACATCGAGTATTCGGTGGGAGGCAACATTGCAGCAAAGGTAAAAACGCAACATACTGTTGGCGCAACCACGATTGTTGCCACGAAGGACGCAAGCGGCAATGTCATTACTGATAAGGATGGCTATGTGGTTTTCAACGCGTCAGACACGTCAGCTTCAAAAGTGGTGGCAATTGGTGACATTCCGATAGATCCGAAAAACACCGAAGTTGAAATGATGTTTACTTTTGAAAACATTTCTGACAGCAATGACTTTTATATTCTTTTTCAAGAAAACATCTCAAATGTAAAAAATGTCAAAATCACAGTGTCAAGCATCAAGACTCCATCGGCGGACACATCTTCTTGGGCTGATGCCTCTGCGTGGACTGAAGAAGCTGAAATTGAGAATGTGACTACAACAAACTGGTACAACGTGACAACGTTGGGTGCTGGGCTAAAAACAGCATACAAGGTTAAAATCAAAGTTGACAATGTCAACTGGAGCGCGTCATGCACTGGCGGATTCAGCTTGCTTCTCAGTGAAGAAGATCCTGTCGTAGCATAATAAAAAATCCACAAAATTTGTGGATTTTTTTGTTTGTATTTAATTTTCAAAACAGCAATTTTGGTTTGTTAAGCAAGAATACCTGTTTTCAAAACATCAATTAAATTTGCGTTTCAATGTCATCTTCAAATGCTTCTTCAAGGATTTTGTCTTCTTCATATTTGGCAGCTTGCGAAGGGGTAAGCTTTACTGACATGAAAACTGTTGCAAGCTCTGCGCTTATTGTGTTGTCAGCTTTTACGCGTTCGTCCATACTTGCCATTGTGAAGGTAGGCGTTCTTCTGCGGTATTTCACGTTTGACTTAAGTTTTGGGTCTGCGTCAACAAGTTTGTAAAAACTTTTGATAAGGCCTTCAATATATGGGCTTGCAATTGCGGCTGTTTTGCCGAGGAATGCTTTGTCAAAACTGATGTTTGCAATGTCAAGGCTTGTGCCCATTTTTTTGCGGATTTTCTTAAATACTTCTTTTGCTCTTCCAAGTTCGTCAAAGCGCTTGTTTACAATATCAATCAAAAGATCGGCGTTTCTTATGTAGCGAATTTTGGCAACAGGCTCTTCTTCTGCAGTGATAAGTGTCACGCCAAGTTGCTTTGCAAGTGACATCAGGTTTTCTTCGCCTTTTGCAAAGTTGGCTTTTCTTTCTCTATACTTCACCAGCGTTGAAAGGGTGCCAACAAGCTCTAAGCGGTGTTTATCCACAACTTTTGCAAACACGTCAAGTTGTTTCTTAGTGTATGCGGCAGCGTCTAAAGTTCCGTCTTGTGCCTGCTCTTCTTTTTCATCATCTGTTTCGGCGTTGATGCCATGTACAATTTCGTCAGCAATGATGTTTGCTTGATTTTTAAATCCAATCAGAATATTTGATGCGTTAAGCAGAGGATTTTTTTGAGCCATAAGCTTTGGAAGGTTTTCAATTCTAGCAAGCAGGTTGAATCCAATCTGGTTGTTTTTGTCCATTTCGCCGTAGCCAAGCTGTTTTGTGATTGTGATGAGAATAAGGGTTGCTTTGTACTCTTTTTCAAGCTCGTCCCCGCAGTATCTTGCAGAAGTTGGGTCGGTTGAATTAAGATAGTTTGTTTTAATAAAGTTGTATGCAGAGCTGTAGTTTGCAACAGAAGATGTTTTCAATTTTTCAACAAGGTCGCTCACGTTTGAAATCTCAACATTTTCAATGTCCTTGATTTCTTCAAATGTTTTATAGTCATACCACTTTTTGCAGTCTTGAACTTCTGGATTTGTTGTAAATGCCACGCCCAAATAGCTTTGTGCTTTTTCTACATCAACATTGAAATAAGATTTTGCTAGGTCTGGGTTGATATCGTTTTCAAAAATTTCCAAAATGTGAGCACGTGCTTCGGTGATGCGAGAATCCTTGTATGCGCTCGAAAATTGCAGAGAAAGGAAAAGGTCGCTTAAATACTCTTCCATTTTAGGATTTTTGTCGCCCAGTGAGTTGACAATGTTTGCAGTCCAAACAAGTTTTACAATGTCAATTGAAGAAGTGTCAAGGCTGAAAGTCCTTGCAACTTTTTCAAGATAGTCGGCGATGATTGCGTTTTCATTTCTCGACTTATCAGCGCGAAGTTTTAAAAGCAGTGTTGAGATTGTTGTTGGATTGCTTAGCCCTTCACCAAACTCTTTAAAGTATTTTGGCTCGTCATAAGCAATTGTCAGCCTGTCAATTGTGCTGAAATTGTTTTGCATGATGCTTGCAGTGATTGGATCAAAAGAAAATTTGTAAGAGTTAAGAGCGTTTGTGTCTACGCTTGAAACTAGGCTTGGCAATTCTTGAATTAAATTTGACATTTTTTATCCCTCCATAAATTAATTAGATTTTACCATAAAATGTTGCTTTTTTCAATAGTAATTGCAAAAAATAATGCTAAAAACATAGAAAAAAGCACTTTTTAAGCTATTTTAGCCTAAAAAATGCTCCCGGAGTTTGTGTCGCAACGTCAATTTTGATATGCTCGCCCTCGATGATGCCATTTTTCGAAAGCTCTTGTGATATATATCGATATGCAATAAGCGGCGAGTTGTTCTCTTTGCTTAAGTGCGATAAAACAATTTGTTTAGTGCCATTTTGGCAGAGATATTCAATGGCATCAGCGCAAGATTTGTTGGAAAGGTGCCCGTTTGGACCGTCAATTCTTCGCTTAAGCGAAAGAGGGTATTTTGTCCCGCTTATAAGCATCTGACGGTCGTAATTTGCTTCAAGGTACACAATTTGGCTGCCCTTGATTGCTGACAGTATGCGGTCATTTGTGTGACCAAGGTCGGTCAGCACGCTTATTTTGTTTGTGCCACTTTCAAAACTAAAGCCATAGCAGCTTACATCATGAGGTATTTCGATTGGATTTATAATAAGCTCGCCAAGCGAAAACTTTTCATCAAACATCTTTCGATTTTCTTTCCCTATACGCTTAAGTTTGCCGTCTAAATCAATCCAAACTTTTTCATGCGCATAAACAGGTGTGTTGTATTTGCTTGCAAAAACGTCAATGCCCTTGATGTGATCGCTGTGCTCGTGAGTGACAAGGATTGCATCAATCTCGCTTGGCTTAATGTTGATCAACTCAAGCCTTTTGTCCACTTCAGCGCATGACAAACCCATATCCAAGAGGATCTTCTTGTTCTCACTTTCAATGTATGTAATGTTGCCATCGCTTCCGCTTGCTAAATTGATTACTCGCATATATGCATTATATCATATTTCGTCAATATTTGCAAGAGATTTCGCTTTTTCAATGAGGGAGCGAGGCCGCGCAGCTTAAAACAAGAAGAAAACGAGGGTGTTTTCTGTGTCTGCGGCTGAGTCTTGACAAGAAAGAGCGTCAACTTTTTCAATAGCAGAAGTTTGATTGTTGCCTTTTCCAAAGTTTTCTTCGCAGTAGCGAAGGCCAAGATATGTCGCACCCCAAACAAGCATGCATAGTAAAATAATTCCTATCAAATAAACTACTTTTTTCTTCATATTTTTACATTATCACAAATGATGGAAAATCAAAAGAAGAAAAATATCGCAAAATGTAGAATAGAAAAGATTTTTTGCGTTTGGAAATGCTTGACAAAAAATAAATATAATGGTACACTTATTTGCATAAAAAGGGGAATAAGATGAAGGAAAAATTTTATGTAACAACACCAATTTACTATCCAAGCAGAAAGCTTACTCTTGGAAACAGCTATACCACAATCATTTGTGACGCAATTGCTAGATTCAACAAAAAATTTGGCAAAGATGTTTTTTATTTGACTGGTACTGACGAACATGGCCAAAAAATCAGCCAAGCAGCGGCAAATGCCGGCAAGAAGGAAATGGACTACCTTGACGAGATTATTGCTGACACAAAAAATTTGTGGAACCTTCTTGGCATAGAGTACGATAAGTTTATCAGAACAACCGATGACTACCACGAAAAGACTGCTCAAAAAGTGTTTAACGAACTTTACAAACGTGGCTATATTTATAAAGGTGCTTACAAAGGCTGGTATTGCACTCCTTGCGAGTCTTTCTTTACTGAAAGCCAACTTGTTGACGGCAAATGTCCAGACTGCGGCCGTGAAGTGAAATTTCAAGAGGAAGAGGCGTACTTCTTCAAACTCTCTGAGTTTGGCGACCGCCTTATCAAACTTTACGAAGAAAATCCAGAATTTCTGCAGCCTCAATCACGAGTAAATGAAATGATCAACAACTTTATCAAACCAGGGCTTAACGATCTTTGCGTGTCAAGAACGTCAGTTAAGTGGGGCGTGCCAGTTGAGTTTGATCCAAATCATACAATCTATGTTTGGATTGATGCGCTTTCAAACTACATTTCAGCACTCGGTGCATTCTCAGACAATGACGAAAACTTTAAGAAGTTCTGGCCAGCAGATGTTCATGTCGTGGGAAAGGAAATTGTAAGATTCCACGCAATCATTTGGCCTGCAATTCTTATGGCGCTCGACCTTCCACTTCCAAAACGTGTTTACGCTCATGGCTGGATTCTTTTCGGCGGCGACAAACTCTCAAAGAGCAAGGAAACAGGTGAGAAAGAATGTGTAGATCCTCGCGTTCTCGTTCCACTTTATGGCTCTGATGCTATAAGATATTTCCTTTACCGTGAAATTCCTTTCGGTGGCGACGGAAATTATTCAACAGCACTTTTCTTAAACAAGTTTAACTCTGATCTTTCAAACAACTTTGGAAATCTGGTTTCAAGAACATTTGGAATGATGAGAAAATATTTTGCAAGCGTTGTGCCGGCTGCTGAAGAAATTACAGCTGACGATGAAGAATTTAAAAACAATGTTCTTGCCGAAGTAAAAGCGGCTTATGAATATATGGATAAGATTGAAATCACAAAGGCAATCACCGCTGTTTTCAACATCTTTACTCATGCAAATACCTATATTCAAAAGGTAGAGCCATGGGCTGTTGCCAAAGCTGAAAATGGCCAAGCAAGACTTAAAACAATTATGAGATATCTTCTCGAATCAATAAGAATTGGAACAAGCCTTTTTGAACCTTTTGCCCCAGACTGCACAGCCAAAGTGCTTACTGCCCTTGGCCTTGAGACTAGAGGTGTTTTCGAAAATATGGAGGACTTCGATGGCCTTGCGCAAGGCAAAGAGCTTGGTGCTCTTGACATCCTTTTCCCTAGACTTGATGTTGAGGCAGAGACTGAAAAACTTAGAAAAATTGCAAACCCAGAAGAATAAGCAGGATAGTTTCTGCTTTTCTTTTTTTTATGTGCTTATGCAGGGCTTGATGAAGCGGCTGGTGGCTGTATTCTTTTAACTTCATTTTTGACGTACTTGTCTATTAGCCAAAATCCTTATAAAATAATTTTCTTAAAAACTTGTAAAATAATTTACTTTTTATGTAAAATGGTGTAAAATAAAGATGATGAAAAAGGTAAAAACGACAATTTATGTAGTGTTATACTCATTTCTCGTCTGCATTGCGATGTCGATGGGCGTTTTTGCTGTCTCAATGCCGCAAATTGAAACCTATACAAACATTTTTTATCATACAAAAACCCCAATGATTGGCAAAACAAACTTTCAAAATGCATATTTAGAGTTTAATGAAGAAGCTTCGTCAATCGGCAACCCTGTCATAACAGAAATCTATTTTGACAGTTATACCGATGCTGACCGCGCCACCTACGCGTTTGCGCGGGGTGGGGGTAGCCTTGTAAGTACAAACGTGCTTTCTACAATCGATGTAAGTTTGGCGCAAGATGAAAGCATCTTTGCCCACTATTACACTTATTACAACCGCGAGACGTCATCACATATCGGCGCAATGTTTGTCCTTTCAACCGAGACAATCACAATGCCGGCAGATGCTTCTGATTTTTTTAGAGAAACAAAACTTTATGATTACGATGCAACGGGAGCTCCGATTTCAGTTTTGACAAAAATTGAATTTAATAATATTGACACTTCGCTCGTAACAACTATAAATAACATGTTTAACTATTGCCGTTCTCTTACCTCATTGGATCTTTCTATGTTTGATACACCAAAACTTACAAGCTGCTATATGGCGTTTTTTGGATGCAACCATTTAACTTCGCTCAACGTATCAGGTCTAAAAACATCACTAGTAACGGATTTTGGATATATGTTTACACATTGCTCACGCTTACCTCAGCTTAATGTATCAAATTTTAATACATCAAGTGCAACAAACATGGGATATATGTTTCATAATTGCACTAGCTTAACATCTTTAGATCTTACGAATTTTACAACGAATAATGTAACAAATTTCAGGAATATGTTTTACAATTGTGGGAAACTTGAAATGTTAGACCTAGCTTCTTTTAACACATCATCAGCACAAAATATGACGCAGATGTTTTATGTTGCGAGAAAAGTAACTAATATTTATGTTGGTACGGGATGGAACACGGACAATGTTGTTGAAAGTACGGATATGTTTTCTAGTTGTATCAGTTTACCAAATTATGATCCAAATTGTGTAGACAAAACCTACGCCTACGCTGGGATTGATGAGTCGACAGGTTTGTATGGATACTTGACTTTTAAAGAATAAAGAGAATTTCTGCACAAAAAAGAGCCTTGTGGCTCTTTTTTTGATGAGATTATACATTAAAAATGTATAAAAATGCAAAATCTTTGAAAATTGATTGTAAAAAAGGAATAAAAAATGGTAATATATATTTGAAAAGGGGGTATTTTATGAATGCAACTTTAGTAGGCTGGCTGATGACGCTGCTGTTTGTTTTATTTTTGGCGGCAGGTTTTCTTATTGGATGTTGGCGTGGCCTGAGAAAATCTACAATCAGCTCGGTGTTATCACTCGTCGGGATTGTGATTGCTTTTTTCATCACGCCGGTTATTACAAATGCGCTGCTTGGCATAAATGTTAATGTCGATGGAGAGGCAATGCCGATTAGAGAGATTGCTCTTTATCTTTTTAAGCAAGATCCTGACATTTCACTTTTGATGATTGCAAATCCAAATCTTCAAACATTGGCATTAAGTTTGCCAGGGGCAATAATCAATGCAGTGCTTTTTATTGCTGTGACAATTGTTGTGGAACTTGTTTTATACCTTGTATACAAAATATTGGCTAAAGTTGCCTTTAAAGAAAGACTCGGCGCGAAAAAACGTAGAGCATGGGGCGGCGCAGTAGGGCTTGTTAAAACCTTTATTATTGTGATTGTTGCAGTAATGCCACTTGCAAGCTTAATTGGGCTTGCTTCTTCAATGCTTGGGACACCTGCCTCTCAGCAACAGCAAGTTGTTTCGGCGGCTGAAAGCGATGATGAAACGTATGGAGAAACAATTTTATCGTCATCCGTTCCAAATGAGATTATTGAAATTGTTGGCGGGCTTGAAAACAACATGCTTATCCAGTGTTGCAGTGTTTTCGGCATGGATGACGCCATGTTTGACTACTTTGCCACAGTTGATATAAACGATGAAAAGGTGGTAATTCGTAAGGAAGTTTCAAATGTTTACCAAACAGTAAATTCTGTTTATCAAGTTAAAAGAATTTTGACTGAAGGCAGTGGAAAGGTAAGCAGTTTAGATTATGACGCACTTTCTCGCATGGTAAATGAAATTGTTGATGGTCCTATGTTTAAGACTATCATTTCTGAAACTGCAGGAGAGATGTTTGTAAGCTATGAGGATTATGATCTTCAAAATGCTATCGATGTTGAAATTCTTGAAGATATAAAAGCGGGGCTTGAAACAACTAAGCAAAAGACAGGCTCTTATCATGCATATTTTGCCGATGATATTAAAATTGTTTTTGAAATATTTAGAAAACTTGGAGAGGGCGGCTATATTGATGGCATAGTTGCCGTTGAAAACCAAACTCCAGATGGCATACTTTCATATATTACCTGCGCAGGGAATGTTAAAACGTTTACATCTTGCATTTTAAGCGCTTTTGAAATGAATATTCTTCGCGCTTGCGCAGAGCCTTTGGCACAACAACTTGTAAATTCTGTTGCTGAAGGCAAAATTGTCAATGTAGACACTTCACACTGGACGGATGCGCAGTGGACAGAGGCAGCTCAATCATTATCAGATACAGTCACTCTTCTCGGCGAAGTTTTGGATGACATTGAACTGAGCACTCTCTCTTCAAATGTTATGATGCTTCTTGATAAAAACGAAAACTATGACATTGTGAGCATCTTAGGTAAAACTGGCCAAATTATTGATAATCTCAGAGGAAATGCGCTGCTTCAAGTTACAGACGCACAAACAAATGAAGAATCCCCACTGATTGATATGTTTTTGGGACAAACGCTTTCTCTTCCAACAGAAAATGTAAAAACTATTGATGCAAACGGCACTATAGTTGAAAAAGAAATTTCTTCATATGTTGAGCTTTTTGAGTTTGTCTCTCCAGCGCTTGTGAAAATGCGTGATGAAAATATTTACAATATTCTTTCAAATAGTACAAATATGATCAAAGATCTTGCAGATGTTATAAGTAAAGCGGGCAAAAAAGATCTTCTTCGCGACATCATTCTTCCTCTAAATCAAGTAAGTCCAACTAAAGAAATTATGTCGTCATATCTTGCCAATATGGGTGGCGATCTTATGGACTTGACAACTCTTAATACTTATGAAGAATGGAAAAGCGACCTTGAATATATTTCAACTTTGCTTATCAATTTAAATAAGGCGCCAATAAGCTCTAGTGCTAAGAAATATCTTGACTATGTACTTGAAGGCGATTTAGCAGGTTTGGTAGATGTGCTTAATACAGAGGATGTTACAGGAATTTTTACTCCAATTATTTATGCAAAATCAACCGAAACTGTAAGAAACAACGTCTTTTCAATGATGGGCGAAATGCTTACAGACATGGTTGACATGCAAGGCGTTACAGTTACACTTGATTATGAGAATGCAGTCTTTGAAAAAGGCAACATAGAAGATCAAACAGCAGAGTTTTGTGCGGTAGTTGAAAGCCTTGTGCTTGTTAAGAAGAGCTATGCTGATGGAGACTTGAAATCCATTAATAAAAACCACTTAGGTGCGGCGTTAGAAGTGATGAAATACAATGCTTACAGGACCTCGCTTACAGAAATTCCTATGATTAGTCTAAATATTGTTTCGGGCAAGTTGATGGTGACATATGTCGACAGAGCTTCAAATCTAGAAAATGATGGAGTTTTCAAAGATGCTTTTGCTGCTCTTATGACGAAAATGAAAACGACCTATGGACTGGAAATTGCTGCGCTTGAGCTGTTTGAAGTTGCTTATCCAGCCGCAAGCGAAGAAGATAAAGCAAAGGCAGCATTCTATAAGGATGCACTTGACAACAACAGGTACGATACAATCAATTTTATTGACATGATGGATTTCTTTGAAAGATATGCAGCGGCAGAATAATACAAAAGGAAAACTATGGAATTTAAACATAAGCCTGTGCTTCTTGATGAAGTGATTGAAGGCCTAAATATACAAGAAAACGGAATTTATATAGATTGCACAATGGGCGGTGGCGGACATTCAAGCGTCATCGCCAGTCACTTGTCAAGCAAGGGGCAACTTGTTGGCTTTGACAGGGATAGCGACGCAGTCGGTGTATGCAGGGATAGATTTAAAGACAACTCAAATATCAAGGTTGTACATTCAAATTATAAAGATGCTCCGGCTGTTCTTCGTGAAATGGGTATAAATGAATTTGATGGCCTTCTTATCGACCTTGGAGTAAGCTCCTATCAGATTGACACAGCAGAGCGAGGCTTCAGTTTCAACCATGATGGCAGATTGGACATGCGTATGGATAAATCGCAAGACCTCGACGCATATTATGTTGTCAACAACTATCCGCCTGAGCGATTGATTGAAATTTTATATCGTTATGGCGAAGAAGATAATGCAAGAAGGATTGTGCAAAACATTTGTAAGTATAGGCAACAACAGCCAATCGAAACAACATTTCAGCTGAAAGACATTATTGAAAACTCCTTTCCTAAAAAAGTTATTTATGGGAAAGGTGGAGTCTCAAAAAAGACCTTTCAAGCAATCAGGATTGAGGTGAATGGAGAACTTGATGGCCTAGATAAAACGCTTGAAGAGTTTGCAAACATGCTGAAACCAGGTGGCAGAATGGCCGTGATAACATTTCACAGCCTTGAAGATCGCATCGTTAAGAATGTGTTTAAAGACCTGTCTACTGGGTGTGTATGTCCGCCTAAAACGCCTGTGTGCATTTGTGGGCATAAAGCCAGCGTAAGGCTTGTCAATCGTAAACCTATTATTGCCGGGAAAGATGAGCTTGAGAAGAATTCTCGATCTAGCAGTGCAAAGCTTCGTGTAATGGAAAAAATTTAGTGATATTAAATAAAGGAGGAGAGTATATTATGAGTGAGAAATCTTTGCTTTTAGAGATTGAAAAAGAGAAACAACAAATAGTTGAAAAACAGCTTGCTCGTGCGAGAGAAAAGCAACAAGAAAAAGAGACTGAAGAGGCTCTAAAGTCTGGCAAAACGATTAATATATTTTCTTCTGCAACATTCCCACAAGCAAGTTTAGAATTCCTGCAAGAAAAACAGCAGGAAGAAGAGGAAGTGGATAGGCTGGAAAGCAAGGTTTCTCAAGTAATCGAAAAGCCTAATTATGATATGATAGAAGGACTATCGCAAGCAGAACGGGAAAAGATTTTTAAGATTGAGAAGGAAGAGGTGGCAAAACCTCAGGTCAAGTTTGGTAAACTGAAGTGGATTATGTTGTCCATTTTGCTTGCAATCTTTGGCGTATGGGGGCTTATTAATATTGCAACTCTTGACAACCTTGCGGCAGAAGTGGCAAGCGTGGAGGCGATATATAATATAAACATCGCAACTTATGCAAAAAATTTGGCAACGCTTGACGCAACAAGTGCAGAAAATATGGAAAATCTTCTTCCAACCATTCCAGACCAAAAGCTTGATGCAAACCAAATTGGCGAGCAATCAAACTGGTTTGATAGGTTCTGTAATTTCATAGGAGGCTTATTTGGAGGTTAACCTTGCAAAAAGCCTTTACCTTATATTCATTAAAGAAAAGGATATTGGCAGTAACGCTTGCAATATCCTTTATTTTTTGCGCACTTGTTGTGCGTTTGTTTATCTTGCAGATAATAAAAGGACCTTCTCTCCAGCTGCGGGCGACCGATCAATGGACGAGAGATTTAAAAATTACTGCGCCTCGCGGAAAAGTGATTGATCGCACAGGCTCGGCACTTGCGGTAAGTTATACCACTTATAATGTTTATGTTCGCTCTAGAGAGGTGAGTGAAACATCAGTTGTGGCAAATATTTTATCAAAAGAGTTGGGACTAACCTTTGAAAAGGTGTATGAAAAAATAAAAAACAACAAATCTAGTGAAGTGCTTATAAAAATGCAGGTCGAAGGTGAGGTCGCGGAGCAAATCTATAATCACAGCCTTAAAGGCGTATATTTGGTAGAAAACGCTAATCGATATTATCCCTATGGCAATCTTCTTTCACAAATTATGGGTTTCATATCAGTTGATAATGAAGGCCAGAGTGGACTTGAGGCATACTATAACGATTATCTAAAGGGTGAAAACGGCTTTAGTTATGTGCAAAGCGATTTGCAAGGGAAAGAAATTGGCGGCAGTTTAAGATATTATGTGCCAGCTACTGCCGGGGCTGATTTGACGCTGACGGTTGACAGCAAAATGCAGCTTATCTTAGAGCATACCCTTGAAAAAATAATGGAAGAACAGCAAGCCAAGTCTGTTAGCGGTGTGATTATGGATGCACAAAGCGGCGAGATTTTGTCCATTTCAAGCAAACCAAGTTTTGACCTTAACGACGTGCCAAGAGATGACCTTACAAGCCTATTTGAACAAAGCAAAGTCAAGGTGGTTACTGATGTATACGAGCCCGGTTCAACATTCAAAATCCTTACTGTTGCAGCGGCGCTGGAAGAGGGGCTTACAAACCTTAATGATCGTTTTTACTGTCCGGGATATCGCATGATTGACGGCATAAAAATTAAGTGTTGGCGGACAATTGGACATGGCTCTCAAACATTATCAGAGGCGTTTGCCAATTCATGCAATTGTTGTTTTATGGATTTAGCGCTAAGGCTGGGGACAGAAAAATTTTATTCATATATGCATAAGTTTGGACTGGGGCAGAAGACGGGGATTGATGTGAGCGGTGAGGCGAGTGGCATTCTTATGGCGAGAAACCTTGTGAAAAAAGTGGATTTAGCAAGAATGGGCTTTGGCCACGCAATTGCGCTTACGCCTATTCAGCTTTGCTGTGCAGTCTCTTGCATTGTAAACGGCGGGACGTTTAATAGTCCGCATATTGTAAGCCTAAATGGCGAAAATGAGGGGCTTAATCTAAACTTTAAGAGGACGGGTAATATAGTCAGCGCTCAGACCTCGTCCACCGTCAACGCTCTACTTGAGTTTGCAGAGAATAAAACTGGAAAATATACCTTTGTTGAGGGATACAACGTTGGCGGTAAAACAGGCACGGCGCAAAAATATAAAGCGGGGGGTGGCATTGATCAAGGAAAATATATATCGAGTTTTATAGGTACTTACCCTGCGGATAAGCCGAAGTATCTGGTTTTTGTAATGGTTGATGAGCCGGGCGCTGGGGCATATTATGGAAGCATTGTTGCTGCGCCATATGGTAAAGAAATTTTTAGCGGAATGTTTGACTATTTGGATGAGAAAAAACAAAATGAGAACGTGACCAGCGAGTTTGTGCAGATGCCAGACGTCGAGGGAAAATCGTTGGCAGAATGTGCATCATTGCTTAAGACTTTAGGACTTTCTTACGAGCTTGATGGGGAAGGCGCGGTGATTGTAAAGCAACTTCCGCCAGCTGGAACTAGCGTGCAAAAGGGGCAAAGCGTGCTTCTTATCACTTAAATAGCAAAAATACTTGTAATTTTATTTCAAATTGATTACAATATAGTTATGGATACAACGTGGGTTATAATAATTGCTGTGATAGGAGTGGCAGTTTTGCTGTGCTTTTTGCTTTCGATTGCAAATTTCTCAGGCGAACGCTTTTTAGAAGAGTATGAACAGACAAACAAAATTGAAGTGCAAACAGAATGTACGCCGCTGCAGTTTGTCGCGGAGATGAACGAAAAACATTTTAAAGGCAGGCTGCGCGTTGGGCAAGTTGCACAAAAGGCAACAGATGCCTACAGTAAGGGCACGATCTATCTTTCCACGCAAACAATCTATACAAACTCGGTTGCATCTTTTACGATCATCGCACATGAGCTTGGTCATGCTTTGCAAGATCAAGAAGGGAAGAAGCTTAAGTCTTTAACTTTTTTAAGAAGATTTGGCCGTGGTATTGCCTTGCTTCTTGGCCCGTGCATCATCGCTGGCGGCATTTTGGCAATTCTAGAGTATTTTCTATTAGCTTTATGCTTGTTGGGGGCAGCCATTTTAATATTTATACTTTCACTTTATGTTAAACTTAAAACCATATCAATTGAAAAAGATGCAAGTGTAAAGGCAGTTGCCATGCTGGGGGAATATTTAACAGCAAATGAGTTAAAAATAAGTAAAAAGCTTTTGAAAGATGCAAAGCTTACTTACTGGGCGGATTTCCTGAGGATTTTCTTATGGTGGACGGCCCTTTCAAGAAAGACAAAACTGTTTAATTAGGAGGAAATTATGTTGTTTTTAGGTTATTATATTTGCGGCGGGATTGTGCTTGTGACAATCCTTATTTCACTGTTTGCACAGGTTAAAGTGCATAGTGCGTACAATAAATATCAACAAGAGGCGTCTCCGCTTGACATGACGGGTGTTCAGCTTGCTCATAAACTGGCGCAAGATCACCATATGGCTCTTACAATAAGAAGCACGTCCGGACACCTGTCTGATCATTTTGATCCAAGGGATAACAGCATCAACATCTCACACGACAATGTCAATTCAAAGTCCATTGCAGCTCACGCGATAATCGCTCATGAGTTTGGTCACGCGTTGCAACATGAGGAAAACTATATGCCTTACAAAGTGAGGCAGGCAACAGTAAAGATTGCAAGCTTTGTGTCAAAATTGCTCATTCCTATGATTATTCTTGCCATATTGCTTGAAATTTTTGTGCTGATGGGGGTTGGGAATATAATTCTTTACGTTTATGTCGGTATTTATGCTGTTTCATTTATTGTGAGTCTGGTGACCCTTCCAGTTGAATTTAATGCGTCAAAAAGGGCCAAAAAGGCTTTGGCAGAAATGGGTGTTTCGGGTGAAAATGCAAATGGTGTGGCTGACGTGTTAAACGCCGCTGCAATGACTTACGTTGCTGCAATGCTTGTTAATTTTGCATATCTCCTGCGAATTCTTTCGCTATTACGCTTTTTCTCGAGAGATTAAAGGTTAAAGTAATCTTCATAGGAGGACATACCATTATCAAAAATGGTTGCGTCCTCTTTTTTATCAGCACGCGGGATAAAGTATGAGCATGAGGGGGCGCATTTCTCCTCATTGATGGTACAGGTGCAACCAAACCCACAACGATTACCTTCTTTTTTATATTTACAATCAGGGTTATTGCAATTTTCGCCATGAAAAACGTTTTCCATATCATTCTCCTTTTATATTGTTATTTTGTGAAAAATAGAATGATTTTATTATAATTTTATTGTTTTTATATCTGCGTCCGCATGGATTTTAAAAATATAGTCTTGACAATCTCAACCTTTCATGCTATAGTTATGTTATATCAAATGGAGGAAAAAATGGATTACAAAAAGAAAATGGCAAGATATGAGGATAAACTTAACACTGCGATAAAAAAAGGTAATATAAAAAAGAGAAAAGCTATTGAAGAGTCAATGGTTTGCCTTGCAAGTCGTGCTATTTCTTCGAAATATGGATACACAACAGGAAGAGTTGTGATATATCAATTTGTTGAAGAAAATGGCAGAGCAAAACTTAATGTGACAACTGATGTTCATAAGCCACTCTCAGGCGAACAAATTTCAAAAGCTCTTAAAGAGAAAAACGCTTCACTTAATTATGATAAAGAGAAAAAAGAGGAAGAGTCTTTGTTTGACCTATCAGAGTTTCATATTCACTAAAATTAGAGATAACAATAAAAAAATCACGAGAAATCTCGTGATTTTTTGTTGCATTGGCTGCGTTTAAATGTAAGAAACGCCTAGATTACATTGTTTTTGTTAAAAATTTTTACATTGTTTTTAAACAAATAAACATTGTTAATTAAACTTAACTTTCTCGCCCATATATGCAACCAGCTCGCTTATAGGAAGTCTGATCTGCTCCATAGAATCTCTATCTCTGATTGTAACAGTGTTGTTTTCAAGAGTGTCAAAGTCAATTGTTACGCAGAAAGGAGTTCCAATTTCGTCTTGTCTACGATATCTTTTTCCAATTGATCCTGCAAGGTCGTAGTCGCACATAAATTCTTTTGCAAGTAGTGCATAAACTTCTTCTGCCTTTTCACTTAAATTCTTTTGAAGTGGAAGGATTGCAACCTTGTATGGTGCAATTGCTGGATGAAGGTGCATAACGACTCTTGTTTCGCCGTTTTCAAGAGTCTCTTCCTCGTAGGCCTCGCAAAGGGTTGCAAGTGTAAGTCTGCCAACACCAATTGAGTATTCAATAACTGTAGGAAGAATTTTTTCATTAGTTACTGGATCGGTGTAAAGCATAGATTTTCCACTATATTCTTGGTGACGAGAGCAATCCCATGTTCCTCTATGGTGAACTCCGTTGAGTTCTTGCCAGCCGATAGGGAAGTTGTATTGAATGTCGCAGGCCGCTTTTGCATAGTGTGCGAGTTTGTCGTGGTCATGGAAACGAAGTCTTGTTTCATCAAGTCCGATATCTTTTGCAAAATTCCAAGCTTTTTCTTTGTACTTATTGTAAATGTCAAGTGAGTCTTCATCTTTGCAGAACATTTGAAGCTCCATTTGTTCAAATTCAATTGTTCTGAAAAGGAAGTTTCCTGGAGTGATCTCATTTCTGAATGATTTTCCAATTTGCGCGATAGCAAAAGGAAGTTTTGCTCTTGCAGTGCGTTGTACATTGAGGAAGTTGACGTACTCGCCTTGGCATGTTTCAGGGCGAAGATAAACCTTGTCAGCTTCTGCTTCAAGCGTTCCTCTAGAAGTGGTAAACATAGGATTGAATTTGCGGATTTGAGTCCAATTTTTGTTGCCGCAGTGAGGACAGCGAATGTTGTTTTCTTCAATGTAGTTTTCCATTTCCTCGTTGCTCATGCAATCAGGCACTACGTCGCCTTTTCCATAGCTTTCAATAAGTGTATCCGCACGGAAACGTTGCTTACAAACTTTGCAATCCATTTTTGGATCGCCAAAATTTGCTACGTGTCCGCTTGCCTCCCACACGCGTGGATTCATAAGAATAGATGCGTCCACTCCGTATGTGTTTGGACTTTCTTGTACAAATCTTTTCCACCATGCACGTTTAATGTTGTTTTCAAGTTCTACTCCCACAGGGCCAAAGTCCCAAGTGTTTGCAAAGCCGCCATAGATATCGCTTCCAGGGAATACGAATCCGCGAGATTTACACAAGTTTACGATTTTGTCCATAGTTACATTTTTTTCTGCCATTATTTTTCTCTCCTTATATTTTAATTGACAATGTTTTTTTTAGATTGTGCATTCTGCATATAAAAAGCCCCCATTGCCTAAGGCAATAGGGGCGAGATTTACTTCGCTGTTCCACCCTAATTCGCACTAAGAAAGTGCCTTCATTAGTTGTCTTTACGCCGACCCGCGTTAAGCTCGGGAGTTGCCAATTCCGTCATCACTTAACTATAATTATACTTATTTCTATCCAAAAGTCAATAATTTTTTAGATTATTTACGAGTTTGTTTAAAAATCTAAATAATTGTGAGAGTCTTTATGTTTTGTGTGTTTGTTGATTAATGTAGTTTTCCTATTTATTAGCCAATCTCAAGATTGCCGATTGTGGCAATTGGCTGCTCTTTATATGCTACTCCATTCCTTTTTGCGACCTCTCGATCAAGCGCCTCTTTTTTTCTGCGCAAAACTAGAGATGTTGGTATTGCTGCTAACAGTATTGTGGGAAGGCTAAAAAATGCTGTGGCAACGACTGCGTTTGGAATCTCTTTTGTAAATAATGATGCAAAAGGTATTCCAAAGATTGTGACAAATCCAAGAATGTTGCTGCCCAGTGCAGTTAGCACGCTTATTTTTGTCGCAAGGGAATATGCTTTTTGTTTTTTAAGTAGTTTATCCATAGGTAGGTCTTTGTGTGCCATGTTTTCTCCTTTAGTGCTGGATTGGCTCAATTTCCATTGCTTTGGTTAAGGTGTCTGTGCTTATAGACCTTTTGGCTCTTCGTTTTCGTTCTTCTTTAAGCTGTGCTAATGTACTTTGCTTTTTGCCGTGAAGTAGCATTGCGCCAAGGCAAGAAACGGCTTCAACACCTACTAATGCGGTGCAGACTGAACCTGTGTTTGTTCCGATTTCAAGAGATCTTTCAACTGCTTTGTTGTGTTTTTCGAAAGCTGCAATTTGTTCTTCTGTGCCGTATTGCTTGATATAATCTTCCCTTGAAATGCCTTTAGCGTTCTTTTTCTGTTCGATATATTCTTCAGGGGAGATGTCTTTGCTGTAAAGTTGATTTTCCAGCGATTGAAGTTTTTCGTTTAATGTTTCCTCATACACTTCGTTGTACGAAGTTTCTTCAATGACCTGATTGCGTTTTTCTCCATGAATAAATGATGAAAACATGCAACCAAACATAAAAATTAGTGTTGCGGCGCCAGTGATGACTATAGGAAGTACAAGCTTGTTTGTTTTGATTATTCCGCTGTGCTTCTTTTCTAAACAGTTGATTTTTTCCTCTAATTGTTCGTCACTTAGGACTGTAATTTTTTCTTTTTTCATGTTTTCTCCTTGTCTAAATTGAGCAGTTTATATCTTCGCCTTGATGTGTATGTTCATCGGTTTCGTGAGAAGATATTTTCTTTTCAAGCGCTTCGCCGATGATCGTAGAGGTGATTCCCAAAATTCCAACGCCCATACCAATTCCTGCAGTCGTCAGCACTGTTGCTGCGTCGGCGTTTGCCACAACATCAAGACCAATTGCTGCCATAATTCCTCCAAGTCCAAGAGCGTTGAGGATAAGAGAAGTTATATTATTTGCAAGCATATATGTTTTTTTATTTTTTAGTAGTCCGTTGTTATTGTCAATTTTATAATTCTTTTTTGTCATTTGCTTTATCCTTTTACATTCCGATGTCAAAGTTGTATCCATTGTCTTGAATTGTGTTGTCCTGTTTTTGATTGTTTTCTTCATCCATAATAATCATGTTTTTGTTTGTAAGGTTTTTCAGTTGTTGCTGATTTTTCTCTTTAGCCTTGCGTGCCGCGATATGTCCAAGTAAAGATGTTGCAGAGATAATTAAGCCGGCACACATAACATTTTTTGATTTTGTAGCAGCTCCTATAAGTGTAACTGAGCTTCCAATGATTTTTCCTATTAATGCAAGGTTTGTGTTTAATTTGCAAAGATTTTGTTTTTTTAGTAGTGATTGTAAATATTGTTTATCTATAATAATTTTTTCGTTGTTTTTGTTCATTTCTCTCTCCTTATTTAAATTAATTCATTTAATATGTCGTCTTTGTTTTCGCACTTACTTATCTTTATCATCTTGCCGCAGCCATAGGCTATGCCGCATGTTCCAAGCAGTGCTGCGTTTGCTGCTGCAGTTATGCTTGCTTTTTTGTGTGCTTGATATTTTTGATAAGTCGTACTTGGCGTGTTTTTCATGTAATCGTTCATGTCATAATTTTTGATAGCGGATTTTTTTGCTTCTTTTTCGCTCTCGTTTAGGCTAGAGTTTTCAATTTCGGTGATTTGAGCATTTTTGTAAGCTTCGTTAAAGTCTGTGTAGCCGGCATCAGCAGCAATATTGTTTGCGGCGGCGCTGGTAAAGAGACTGGCAACAAGCAGTGCAGCCTCTACAACGACGGTTACAAGCGCAAGCTTGAGAAATGTTGACGTTTTTGATTTTATTTTGCCTTTTTGCAGTAAATTATCGTAATTTTCTTGCGAATTCATAATTTTCTCCTTATTTCGCTTATTATAATAACATAAATTTATACTATTGTCAATAGTCGTTTATGCGAAAAAAAAGCATACAAGTGTATGCTTATGTTTCTCTTTCTGCTGTTTTGAGTTTTATTTTCCGTATTTTTCAATATATTCTTGATAAGAGCCTGTGAAGTCGATTACTTTATCTTCGTCGATGATGTCGATGATTCGATCGGCAACTGTTTCGATGATTTCTTGGTCGTGTGTTGCAAACAGCATGTTTCCACGGAAGTTTTGCATGCCCTTGTTGAGCGCGGTGATTGATTCAAGGTCGAGGTGGTTTGTTGGCTCATCAAGGATTACAAGGTTGCCTTGTTCAAGCATCATTTTTGCAAGCATACATCTTACTCTTTCGCCGCCGGAGAGAACGTTTGCTGGTTTAAGGTTTTCTTCGCCGGTAAACAACATTCTGCCAAGCCAGCTTCTGATATAGGTTTCATTTTGGTCTTTTGAGTATTGTCTCAGCCAATCAACAATTGAGTCGGTTTTTCCTTCAAAGTATTCATTATTGTTTTGTGGCAGGTGGGTTGTCTTGATTGTCTTTCCGATGAAGACTTGACCGTGGTCTGGTTTTTCAATTCCCATAATAATATTAAATAATGTAGTTAAAATTTGACTATTTTTTGCAAAAAATGCAACTTTTTGCCCTTTTTCGATGTTGAAAGAAAGGTTTTTAAACATTCCAGTTTTGGTTAGATGATCAACTTTAAGCACCTCTTTGCCAATTTCTTGAGTGTATTCAAAATTGATGTAAGGGTATTTTCTAGAAGAAGGCTTAATGTCCTCAAGGGTGAGTTTTTCAAGTTCCTTCTTTCTAGAGGTTGCTTGTTTTGATTTTGAAGCGTTGGCAGAGAATCGGGCAATAAATTCTTTAAGTTCTTTAGCGCGTTGCTCAGCTTTTTTGTTCTGGTCTTTCATTTGTCTTAAAATAAGTTGGCTTGATTCGTACCAGAAATCATAGTTTCCGATAAACATATTGATTTTTCCATAATCTACATCGCAGATATGTGTGCACACTTTATTGAGGAAGTGTCTGTTGTGAGATACGATGATGACAATGTTTTCAAATTCAAGAAGGTGTTCTTCCAGCCATCTTGTGGTTTTGAAGTCGAGGTTGTTTGTAGGTTCGTCAAGCACGAGAATGTCAGGGTTTCCAAAGAGGGCTTGCGCAAGAAGGATTTTTACCTTAATCTTTGCGTCAAGTGTGCCCATGATTTGGTCGTACATCTCTTCAGTTATCCCCATGCTTTGAAGAAGTGCTTTTGCTTCGCTTTCAGCTTCCCAGCCGCCAAGTTCGGCAAACTCAGTTTCAAGTTCGCCCGCACGAATTCCGTCTTCTTCTGTAAAGTCGGGCTTCATGTACAATGCATCCTTTTCTTTTTGAACTTCCATGAGGCGCTTATGGCCAAGAAGTACGGTGTTTAAAACTGTTTCGTTGTCGTACGCATTTTGGTTTTGCGCAAGAACGCTCATACGTTCGCCTGGAGTGATAGAAATTTCTCCAGTGTTTGGTTCAATTTCTCCTGTGAGGATTTTTAGGAATGTTGATTTTCCTGCTCCGTTTGCACCGATTATTCCATAGCAATTGCCTTTTGTGAATTTTAAATTTACTTCTTTATAAAGCACTCGTCCGCCGAATGCTAGTGAAATATTGCTTGCCTGAATCATTTATTTTTTTTCTCCTTAATTTATTTTTGAAAACATTATATATCATAAAAAATGTTTTGTCAAGCAAAAGGCGTTAGGCGGCGAAAGAAGGGGCGTTGATTTGGTGTTTTAAAAAAAACAAAAATTAAATTAGGAATAAAATAAAAATAAAACAAGAATCAAATAAAAAAGAAAATAGAAAGAAAATAAAAATAATTAAAAATTAATCTAAAAATAATAAAAAAATCGAAATTTTTGCTATTTTTTCTAAAAATAATATAAAATTTGAATAATTATAATTTTTAATTGTTTTAAAATTAATCTAAAACCTTTTTTCTTTAGGCAAATATTGAAAAATAAATATTTTTGTTATTTATAATTATAATAATATTATTCTGACAAATACCGAAATTTATTTGCATTTTTCGCGTAAAAAGATTAAAATAAAATTGTATTAAAAATTAGAAGTGAGGTAGCTTTTAATGGCAAAGAAAATAAAGAAAGAGAAAGTTGATAAAAAAGAACTTAAAACCTCAAGAGGTTTGCGTCCTTGGATGACAATACTTGGTGTTGTTGGCGGAGTATCTCTTGTCTGCGGCGCAACTGTTTTGGGAGTTTTTTTGACTGGAGGCTTTGAAGAGAAGGTTGTCAGTCCAGAAGATATTTCGTTTGTTTATGACGAAAGTCTTTTTAATGACGCTTACTCTCAACTTGAAATTTCTGATTCGTCTCAAGAGGGAGAATTCGAACTTGTAATCAATACAACCACAGAAGAAGTTACGCAAAAAAAGGTGGAACTTTCTTTTGATGATGCTCTTGAAGAAAATGTAGTCACAAGTATCCATGGCTTTGTTTCCAACTCTATTATTCAGGTGCCTCAGTTTGTAAATATTGGAGAGCCTTTTACAGTAAAACTTCTTAATGAAATGATTGAAGTTGAGGAGGAAAATGGCGAAGGCGAAATTGTTTCTAAAAAGATTGACTGGATTAAGGGTGGCATTTCAACGCTTTTTGCTCAGAGCGAAAATATCGATGTACCAGTGACCAGTTTAAAGATTGCTGTAGACACGCCTGTATATTCAACTAGAACGGTTGTGTACGATTCTACAGGAAAACAAATCCAAGTGGATGAAGAAGGTATTAAAGTTATTGCGGGAGAGGCGTTTACAGTTGATACCAAATTCTTTCCTGCAAAAAGTGAATATATGTATGCAGATGATAGTGCGGTAAACGCTATCGACGAAGATGCAAGAAGAAAGAAACACTCTTTCTTTGAAGCAAAACTAGCAACCGACCAGCCAAACGCGATTGTACCTGAGTATGACGGGAAATACAAATTGCATTTCGTGGCAGCAAATAAAACGTTTGAAAAACCAATTGCAATCAATGCTTACACATTTAGATATGCTGATGTTGAACTGGAGTTTACAAACAATCATCCAACCAAGTCAACACCGGAGGATGTAGCAGGCATCACCGAACTTGAGTTTTATCAGCTTGCAATTACAACTCTTGCAAGTGACATGCTGGGCGCGTATAAACAAGAGGGTGAAATCATTATAAGTGAAGCGACGATTGGACAATTCAGAATAAACAATCAAAGCAACGTTATGCTTACTCGCGGAAAATCAACAAGGCTTTATCTTGATTTCAATGAAGATGATCCAGCGCTTAACTACCTTTCTGCGTCAGTAAGAGCAAACACGGTAGAGCCAAGATATCTTGACAATATGCTTAAGCAAATTGGTATCAGATTTACCAACAGTGCAGGTAAAGATGTTGCAATTGCAAGTGACGATCAATTGATCAGCCTTAGTGATTGTCAAGAAGTAAAATATGATTTAAATGGTGATGGTGCGCTTGAAACTTTCTATTTACCAAACGCTAGCGGAGCAAACGTGCGTAAAGGATACTGGAATATTACAGCCCTTCCAACCGACTCTAAAGAGACGCAAGATGATGAAAACATTACAATGGAAATAGTTCTCTTCACTTCAATAACACAAGTAGAGGGAGAAGGTGGAACTTACTATCAAGGCAAGATTTACCAGCAATTTGCAACCGGAAACGATGGTGAGGAAATTAAGAATGATGTAGTTATCAGCGGCAAATCATTAGTGCTGACAGATAAGCAAGATTACAATGTCTCTTGGAATGATGCATCAAGCTTAACAATTAATCTTGACTATCAAAATAGCAAATTTATTCCACAAACAATCAATTTAAGCAAGTTTATTACAGTGCCAAAAGATAAAGATGTTGTTTTCTTTGTTGACTTTAAAGATGTAACAGCAGATGCGGAAGGCGGGATTAACAGAGTTCTCGGCGAGACTTCTTATTCAGATTTGGTAGAATATCTTGAACCAAATGGCGTTCCTGTTAAACTTTATGTATTGACTGAACAAACTATTACGCTTTATGATACTGGAAGTTTTGATATTTATTTTGCAACGATTAATTCAAAAGCTGAACCTGGACAACTTGGTTATATAGAGCTTTGGTGCAACGACGCAAAACAAGTTGTTTGTCAAAAATCTCTCTATCAAGAGTCTGTGAGCGGTGCGGTAATCATGCTTCCAGAAGCAGCGTTTGATAGTGAACAATATTATACCTATGTTGGCGTTGAAAACGAATTAAAAACAGTGTTTACGGTTGACTTTATAGTAAACCCTGATTCATATCCAGCATTCCAACAGGCGATTGAAAACGGTGAACAGTTTGATATTAAACTTTATGACTCTCTTGGAAATGATATCAGCCACTATTTTACACTTCATACAGATCTGGCTGCAGGCATTACAACAAACCCAAGCCTTATTGATCTTGCAGCAGCTCTTGAGGAAGGTGAGGTGTTAGAAGGCGATTACAGATATGCATACAGAGCAATCTATAAAATAAAAGACAATATTACAATCAATTCCGATCTTGTTATCGATAAGGGTGAGGGTGAACAAACCTATACAAAAACTGCCCTTGTCGCTCGCGCAGAACTGCTTTTTGGTAAAAAGGACGAAGAAGCTGCTATTGTGTGGGGAAATAAAGGAGAAGCGACATTCGGCTTCAGTAAATATCTTTATATTTACAAGCCTGTGACAGCATCTATTGTGATAGCAGATGAGTATGGCGGAGCAACTGGTGGAATCGTTACAGAAGATGTTATTAATGTTAATCAAACATTATTAGCTGCTGGTGGATTGTCTACTTCTATTACATACACATGCTACATGCTTGACGGGGACGGGACTTATACTGAAGAAAATGCAACACTAGAAGAATTTATTGAAGATCTTACATATGGAATTGTGCTTACCGACCAGCATGGAGACACTCAAAGTTTGCAAGGTAAGTGGCAATTTGTGACTAACAATAGTGACATTATCAGCATCAGCGATGATAAGCAAAGCTTTGAATTTAAAAATGCATCAAATGAAAAGGCAAACATTTGGATTGAAGCTCAAGATTCTATTTCAAACGAACCAGCAATCAAAAACGAAGCTGGCAATACAAAGATTTATACTCTCAACCTTACAACAACTGGCGTTGGAGAAATTTCAGTTGACGGCGGAGCGCGAACTAATGTTGTCACGTCCGCAGAAATTACGAGAAAAGGGAGCATAGACACGTCACAAATTGAAATACCAAGCATTATAAAATATTATATTGTTAACAATGGCGTCGAAAGCGTTTACAATCCGACAGAGATCTCTTATGCATTAAGTGCGATTACAACTACGTCTATGACGGATGAACAAAAGAAAGATTTGTTTGGATATTACAAAGAAAGTGAAGATGCAGTAGAGCCAATTGAAGGATGGCTTGAGATTCAAGATCAAAACGAACAAGTAGTCAGAGCAATCATAGATTATGATGGAAATGTTGTTGGCTTTACTGGTGATATTACAAATCTTAAAACCATAACAATTAAGAAAAACTTTTCGGCGCCTGCAACGATTGTAATCAATATTTCAGCAATTGGAATTAATACAACCCTTACAATAAACATTTCTGCAGAAAACAGTATTGAGGGCGCTACTGAATACTCAGTTTTCGCAGGCAAGGCTTACGCTAGCGATGTGATTTCCAATACAATCGTTCTTAGCGAAGCAAGTTTGTTGGGAAGCTATACTGGCACACATTATGTAGTTGCATCTGAGCAGGGCGGGTATAGGCTTGATAGCGCTGAAGAAAACGCTTTATCTGCCGTAGGACACCTTGACAATGGTGTGTTAACTTTCAATGATTTTTGGACAGAAGAGGAAAAAACATTTACAATTCGTTTTGCCCCAGAGGGTGATGGTTATTATGCGGTATGGAAAGATATTACTTTCACCGTACAGCGAAACATTAAGATTGTGGCAAGCTCAGACAATTTAGCAGGAAACCTTATTCCTGTCGAGGCTGCCGCCGAAATGACATATTTCATTGTTTATTCAGGCGGTAAACCAACTGTATCAACATTTGTTAGTGTAACGCGCATTGAAGGTGATGATAAAACCCTTCCAGAAATTGCGTATGCAACAACAGCACTTACAAACTCATATTTTACTATCAATAAAGCTGGAGAGATAGAGAGAAACGCAAATATAGAAATAATATTTGGCACAGAAACAATTGTGCAAGGAGAGCAGTCAAGAATTTCTATCAGCATTGGCTCGACAATTCTTGCAACAGTGCAGCTTCAAATAAAATTACATGACGATATTTATAGCAATGTTGCCTCTTCAATTTCAAAGAAAATTAGTGTTGATCAAGGGCAAGGCGCTGCACAAGTGGAAGAAACTGTTAACGCCAAGGTGCAGGAGATTAATGGCAAAAAATATGTTGTTGTTGATGCAACGAAAGGAAGTACAAGTTGGGAGTGGAACGGAAGTATAACAGGGGGAACAATAGCCCTTCTTGGCCAACATAAAGGGTATCGTTCAGAGCTTTATGAAATTCAAGCTGCTCAGACAGAGCAAGGACCAGGCGATATTTCGTTTAATACAAAAGGTGTATTATATGGATATAACAGCAACAACTACCTGATTATTCACACAGAAGGAAGCACTCAATCAAATAAACACAGTGAGTGGATTTATATTCCTGCGATAATTTCTGCAGTAGGAGAAACGCCAGTGTTATATAACAAGAAGGGCGACTCTATAGCGTCTCAAGACGGAAGAAATGGAGCTATATCAAAATATTCTGAAAGATATCTTGATGTTGCTATGATGAGCCCAGACGATCTTATTGCAAATGGAATTTATGATGAGTTTATAGCAGGTGAATCTTATACAATTTATAATGCCAAAGGCACCGACGGCCATGGCCTTTGGTTTGGCAATGGAATGAGCATCTCAATTGATGTTTATGATGGCGCTGGAGCAACAAACAGCGAAATTACAAATAAGATTCGAAAGCAGATTAATTATGTAAACACCACAGGCGAGAAAACAGTTAAAATCGACTTGTACGATCTGGCAGACAATATTGGCGGGGACTATTACATTGCCCTTAAATATACTGTTATTCTCAGTTCAACTGGTCACAGACAAGATTTTTACTATCTTATGAAAATCATTCCTAATGTGCATGTAGAAGATCCTGTTTATCCATACGGAGAAAACACAAGATACGAAAATTTACAAGAATCAAATGGACAAATTGATCTCAACGCGACGTTTGACTCAACAACTCTTGCAACCGGTCAAAATAGATTTAATGTAAGTTATATTCTTTCATATGACCAGGCAAAAACATTCACAATTAAGAAAATCAACAAGGATTCTATCATCAGATTTACATGGAAAGATCAAACAAAAGAATACATTGCAACAGAAAATAAAGATAATGAAGATAATGAAGTGTTGACGCTAACTTTAAAGGATTATTTCCCTGACATCCAAAAGGATGATAAGTTGTACATGATTCTTCAAAACTCTGAAATTGAAGTGACATATGCAGAGACTGAAAACGCAAAAGTTTATACACCAAGTGCGTATATTGATACGGTTTCAAATGTGACTGTCAATGACAACTACGTTTATACTGACAAAGCAGAGTGGAGCAGTTTCATTTCAATTGAAATTGTAAATGGTGTTATGACATATCAAGCACACATTTCCGATCCAATCAGCTTTACAATCAAACGTACTTATGTAAATAGTCAAGACACAAGCATTGAACAAATTGTGAGCGGATCGCATGAATATGTGTTCATGGTCAACGATAGAACAAAAGATTACTCAATCAGATTTATTAAGCAGGTGGATGATCCTGCAACGTCAGAAGTAGTAGAGGCTGTTACAACAACGCTTCCAGATACTTTTGGAGTAACTCAGTATACAATTTCATTCAGAAATGGTGACGTGGATGATTCAGCCCAACAAAAAGTTCAAATTGGACTTGTGGAAAATGGCACGGAGGACGGCTATACATATACAGGCCTTAAGCTGTTCTTGATTGAAAATGCTGTTGCAGGCAACTCTTCAAGCGGAACAGAAGTGTTTAATGTTGTACATGTTGAATGTTCAAACATCGAGGGTGATGTAGCTGCATTTAAAGGAAAAACGATAAGCGTTTTTGATCCAGCGGACGAGAGCGGAGCGTTTACTCTCAATCTACCAAAGTACATCAGTCAAGACACAAAGCTTACATTCACAATCTTTACCACTTACGGACATATCGCAACACTTATTTTTGACCTCAAGGCAAATGCCAGCGTGACATTTGTTGGCGAAAAATCATCGTGGAAAGCAGGTAACTCTTATCTGTGGGGTAGCCAAGATGGTTCTAGTGGAATATTCGATCTGCAAGTCACGGGAGATGCAAAAAAATTTGCGTCGATTCAGCTCGATTGCGATGTGATTGATCTCAACGAGGAAAGCAAAGCAAAATATGCTGAAATGAAAAAATATATCAGCATTGACAGCGGAAATAATATTGTCATCAAAGACACAACAAAAACTCAGACATTTAAAGATGTACCATTCATAATTACCTTCACGGATGGCGATATATATAAATTTGTAACTGATTTTACAATTGAGGCAAACGTTATTAAGACGGCAGCGGCTTATGAAAATGAAAAAGAAGTTGTTGCTGGGAATGATCTTGTTGTTGAAGTTGCCAAATTATTCGATGAAGGTGGTGCACCAACATCCGGCTTTAGCGTGACTGCTGAAAGTGCTCAAGATGTTCTTGCTAGCGGTAATGTTGCTGTGACTGGTGATGATGACAAATACAGCATTACAATAAAGACAATTCATGTTGCCTCCAAGGTTACAGCAACAATCCAGTTGACATTCATGTTGAATTCGGGCGAGGAGGTTGTAGTATCTTATATTGTGACCATTGCGCCAAGTGTAAAACTTGAGACAACTTATCCAAATCCTACTGGCGAGGGTTCAATCGGCAAAGAGTTTGTTAAACATGAATTTACCACAGACAATATCAATGTCTTCTTAAATGGCACGGCATTGTTTGCGGACAACACTCGTATTGTGGAATTGCTAGCTGATGCGCCTACTGCTGATGGCGAAACAGAGGTTACTTACAGTGACAAAGGCACTATATCAATAATGACAGTTACACTTGCAAAAGCATCAAACGCAAATATTTATATTGTTGGTGATGAGACTGATAGTGTTAAGGAAAATGTTAATATTACAGGCAAGGCTATTAGATTTGAACGCGGCACAAATGCGGCAGAAGACTCAATTATTGTACTTTCAGTAAAACTCAACAATGTTGTTGCAACATATACAATCTACATTTCAGACGAACTTTGGACAACTGAAGGAAATTATGTTACAAACAACGTGACAACAGAATATTATCCAAAAGAAAAGATTTATGGCACGCATAGGGTGACCGCTACGGAATCTTATGATATAAGTATTCTTGATATTGTTGATGCGGAAAAACTGAAAAATGGTAGTATCTTAAAATGCACGCTCTCACTTCCAGATGGTGCTAGCGGATCAACTGAAGGCTTTAAAGTTCAGTATAATAACAAAAGTATTTTAAACAAAGAGTTTAAGTATGATAGTGATAACAATATAATTTCTGTGTCTGATGTTGCAGTTGATACAATTATCACTATTGAAAACACACCAGGGCAAACTACAACAGAAAAAATTTATATAGATAAAACAGAAATTACAGACATCTTTGCAGATGATCGTATGGCCAGTGTCAGCGTAAGCTCTACAGCAGAAGCTGGAGAATATTATGTGGTATATCTTAAAAATGGTACGGATAGTCGTAAAAAATCTTGGACGGGGATGAATAAAATTCAAGAACCATTGAACATTCCAGAATATGCAAGATTGTCTCAAAATGAAGAAATTATTATTAAAGTAACAGGCAATGCGGCGGTTATAGGCTATGATGGGGAATATATAGTTAATAATTTTGATGAAGAAGCTCAAATGGTGACAACAAGCAAAACGGGAGTTCTGACTTTTAATAGCACAGGTACTATTTCAATTATTCGAAAGGGAAATGTGACCATTGAATATATAGCGAAATCCTATGGTGAATATTACGCTTCATATCCTCTCTATATTAAAGCTGATGACATCGGCAAAAATCTTACTGTTGATCTTGGCAAGAGTATGTCTGGCTGCAGATATTATGCAACATACTCAACTGAAGAAATTGAGAAAGCAAAAATTTCTCTTGCTACTGATAGGTTACTTAAAGTAAAAGATGCAGCAGGGCAGCCTACAGATATGTCGCTTGATGATTTGGACAACATGACACAGGCAAATATCTTTGTTGGAGAGCCAGTTGCAACAAACAGAATTCAACTCTACTATGGTTCAAGCAGCGAAAAATATGCTGTTGCAAGCCATAAGTATGAGCCGGATAATGATAATGTTGGAAATATCAGCAACGTTGGAACAATCGAAGAAGTTGCCGGAATTTTAGTTGACTTTAAACTGACAGGCGCTGATGAAACGCTCCTTTCATTTAAATATCACTACAAGCCAATGATTGATATTGACATGAAAGATTCAGTTGAGGCAAGTGATGCGGCAAACTTTGATGTTGTCTTAGAAGCCGGAAAAGAATATACAAGCCTGTCGCAGGAACTGGGACTTGTTCATCCTTCAACAGGGTTGCACCTTTCTCCAGTTGATGGCGATATGGTGTCTCTTGCACTTACGGTAGTGGATGACGCAACAGCGACCACTCTTGAATTTTATGACAGCTACAAAGGCAAGTGTGGTCCAACGGAAACCCCATTCTTTAAAAGCACGACAGATGATGGACAAGAATATCTTTCTTATTCTCAGGTGACAAACTCAAGTGGCAAAACATATGATTTCTATTTGCTGCCACATGGAGCGAAGAATGACGGAGACTTTGTTCTATTAAAACTTGACTACACCGTCGGTGCATTTACAAAGACGTTCTACGCTGTCGTGAAGATTGTGCCTGCATATACAGTAAGTTTTGGTGATGCTTCAAATCAAGGAGAAACTGAAAACGGGGTATTGACAAACATTGATAGTCCATATATAATAAGCACAGCGTCAGACGG
>JAGAKV010000059.1 GCA_017625505.1 Clostridia bacterium
AAAACTTTCTGCATGTTCTTTTGTATATGGAAATGGTACAGTTAAATTTTTTGCTGTATCAAAATCATTTAAGCCTTCAACCATATCGTATTTATCAGATAATTGCCATTTTCTTAAAATTAATCTTTCAGTTTCTATTATTATATATACCCCACATTTACTTTTTAAGTTTATCATATTTCAAAAAAATTCCAAAATAATCTTGAAAGAAAAATACGAACTCCAATATGTTATTGGTGTTCGTACAATTCGCTTGTGGCGGAGATGGAGGGATTCGAACCCCCGTACCGGGATTAACCGGTAAACGCATTTCGAGTGCGCCTCGTTATGACCACTTCGATACATCTCCATTGCAGTTATTATAGCACAATTTAAAAGATTTCGCAAGAAAAGAAGAAAATCATTTGTCTTTTTTTTATTTTTTTCATATACTTGTAATAGATTATCATTGTCAAGAAGCATACATAAGATTAAACATATATTATTCCTGACAGCTATCACGAGAATATGATGGCAAAATTAATCGCCCCCCAAATTATTAAAAGGAAGTGCTATGAAAAATAAAAAAATTAAAGTAATCATCGATACCGATCCTGGCGTTGACGACACTGCGGGCCTCTTGCTTGCGCTCTATGACAAAAGACTCGACATCCAGCTTATTACAACCGTTGTTGGCAATGTCAAACTTAAAACAGCGACAAGAAACGCTTTGCACATTCTTGACAAATTCAATATCGACATCCCTGTGGCAATGGGCGCGGAAAAGGCAATGCAACGCACAAGCCCAACAGCTGAGCACGTGCATAAAAAGGAAGGTATGGGAGGATACATTCCACCTAAAACAACAAACCGCCAAGTTATTGAAGAAGATGCTGTTGAAGCTATGTATCGAGTTTTAAAAGAAGGCAATGGAGATATTGAGCTTCTTGTTTTAGGACCACACACAAACGTTGGAACACTTTTTCAAAAACACCCTGACATTATAAGCAAAGTCCCTCGCGTAGTATTTATGGGAGGCTCTCCATTCGGCATTCCTGGTTTTCCTGATCACATATCATTCAACATTTCGTCCGACCCTGAAGCTTTTCAAATTGTCCTTGACAGCAAACTCCCTCTTGTGATGGTACCTTCAAACATTGGCAGAAGAAAGGCACACCTCACTGAAGAGATTGTGCTAGGCATAAAAGAGCGAAATGACGTAGGTGCATTCTTGTTTGAAATGTTTGACCAATATTGGGAAAGAGGTTTCCCTGACAAACGCATTGCAACCAATGACACTTGCGCTTACATGTATATGGTTTATCCTGAGCTTTTTAAAATTGAACAGGCAGACATAGTCGTAGACTGCGACAAAGAACCTGGCAAAACTTTTGCACATTTCAATAAGAAAGGTCAGGTAAGCGTTGTGGTTGATGTGAAACGTAAAAAGTTTTTGAAGCTTATCGCAAAGATGATTAAAAGTTTCGACAAAATCAAATTTAATTAGACAATTTTAGTAATTTTATTGAATTTTTATAAAAAAGAGGCAATTTTTGCCTCTTTTTTGAATTTTAAAGCCATTTATCAGCAATTTGCTTACTTATTTTAATCAAACCACACTTCAAGAAATCAACATTATTTACTTCCGTTTTTAAATAAATTCTGAAAATACAGTTCATTATATTTTACACGCTCATCATCAGGACGGAAGGACTTTGCCAGCTTGTGATATTTATACGATTCATCGCTATCCCCCAGCTGAGAATACAAAAAGCACAATTGAAGTGCAGGAAGAAATGTATAACACTCCCTATTGACAAATCCACCTCCCTCAATTTCCACTTCGGCTGCAAGCGCCTGCTTATACCAATACACTGCATTCGTATAGTCTTTCAGACTCACAAACACATTGCCCACTTCATATAAAATTTCACCTCGCGGCCTAGCATAGACAAAAGAGCCAAAAAGTGAATATAATGCCTTCTGATATTCCTTCTCTTGCTGATAACATTTTGCAAGATTAAGACACGCTTCGACCTTATTTTCTACCCAACCATGATCCTCCGCTAGATATTTAGAAAATTCATGAATTGCTTCTTTTGTAAAACCATTAAAATATAATTCTCTAGCATAATAAAACTGGTTCCGCGGCGAAAATTTCTCATTTTTATCAATCATTTTGCGATAAATACTTAAATTTCGTTGCGAAATGGACTTTTGTTTCTTATTATGATAAATTGCTATTTTTTCATTTCTCACAATACTTCCGCTGGGAGTAATCACCTCATGCACTCGATCACGCCAACGGAACTTCTTACTGTTTTTGACAATTCGCTCACGATAATATTCAAAAATCGGCACAAGGTTTTTGTCAAAAGTTACCACATATCGACACATTAACACATCAATTTTGTCGTCATACTTCTTCCATTTTATTATCTCTTGTACACTTTCATCTGGCACAATATCGTCAGCATCAAGCCACATTATATACTCGCAAGAAGCCTGATCAAAACTAAAATTTCTCGCTTTGGAAAAATCATCACACCACTTGAAAGTATATATTTTGTCGGTGTATTTTTTCGCGATTTCAATAGTCGCATCTTGCGAACCAGTATCCACAATAATTATTTCATCAGCATAAGATTTTGCATTCTTCAAGCAATCATCAAGTGATTTTTCTTCGTTTTTAACAATTAAACATAAAGACAATTTTTTCATAATAACCTAATACATTATATGTTTTTGTTTTTGTTCAGTTGAAAAATAAAAATATTAATATTTCTACATCTTCGAAAAATAAATAATTTAAAAAACAAAATCAAATTAAAGACGTCACAGACAAAATTAATAATACTTAAATAAAATTAACAAAAATTAAATAAATTTTAAAATAATTAAGCAAAATATTGCTTAAAAATTCGTTTTTTTTGATTTTTTTGCGTTTTTCTTAATTAATTAATATAATTTTAATTTATTTTCTTTTCTTGATTTCTCCTGCAGTAAAAAACATTTTTTAGTTTAAAAAGCATTTTTATGTGTATATTAATTATATATAAATATTATATATAATTTTGTCATTTTATTTTGTTTTTTGTAGGCTTTATGATAAAATAAAATTAATTAATTCATGAGAGGTGTTTTATGAAAAAATTTAAAAACATAATTAAATATCTTGCATTGACTTTTACTTTTTTAGGAATAATTGGCGGAAGCTTTTTAATTGGCGAAAACGCAAACGAAGGATCAAAAATTGCATCCGCAGCTTTTTCATCACATACAGAAATATCAAACAACCTGCCCGACTATGTGGCAGTTGATGGGCTGCACGGAAAAGACGTTAAAGATATTTTCCTCTTAAACAGTTCTTCATCAACGCTAGAATTGTCTATCGCAGAAGAGAAAGAAATCAAGAATATTGACGACACAGACAAACTTAACCCTGCCTACTACACACAGGAAATACCTGACGGTCAGATTAACCCAAAAGAGTATTACTACTTCGATTTTTCTTCTTCACTCTCTCTTTATAAAGACCTTACCAACCAACAATACCTTGCTGGAGAAAAAGGAGAAAACCTTCTCAAATACCCTGAAGGTGTAAATCATATTACACAGTACACCACCCCTGGAAATTTCTCAATCGAAAACGGATATTTCTTTACACCACAAAGTTTACATATTTCATTTGGCCTCAACACGCTGCAAACTGACATCAGTTTTGACGGCGATAAAGTTCTGCTTAATGAAGAAGGTATTTATACTCTCATCATCCCAACAATCATTTATTATACAAACAACAGCGGTACAACTTTTACATCGATAGAACTTGATATCTGCTATACATTTATGGTTTTCAACTCTTCCACGTACTTTAAAAGTGAAGGTATCCAAAACGTTGACTTCTCTGCAAACTTACAAGGATCAACCGTTACCTCATTAGAAAACTACTCAATGTACTATTTCTACAATTATGCATATTCCACCGCTGATGCAAATTCTGTAAACACACTCCCAACTCTTATTTACAACAACAAACATTTCAAGATCAACATTAAACACACTGATGTTGATGACGATATTACAAATTACTACATTGAATACCAAAATGGCGAAATTCTGACATTAAACTCAGACGGACAAGCTCTTGCAGGCAAACTTCCAATTCACGCTGGTAGCACCACCAATGCAAACCAAACAAAAATCACATTTATTGATTTAGGTGAATACGAAATCAACTTTGACTATCTTTACATTGTTGACAAAGACGGTGCTACAACATCTTATAGCCTCCCTCTCAATGAAAATTTAACGGACAACACATTTAAAAACAAGTCACAAAAAGTGTACGTATATGGCTATCAGGCAATGCTTTCAGACTATTCAAACCTAAATCCTGCCACAAACCAACCTGTTGACAAAGAAATTAAAACATTCACAATCAACGAGTCAACAAGCAAATATAACAAATCTGCTGATATTACAAGCGCAGTCAATCAATATGTAAATAACCTCAATTCAGATGCAGATACTACTAATAACATTGCAATTGTTGGCATTGACAGCGTAAACCCTTCAAGCAGCACACAATATGATTTAGAAACGCTTGAACAGGCAGCTGGCGATTACATTCAAACTGAAGTCGAACCTGTTTCAACCAACCAGCCTCCTATTAAATTTATTTCTAATGCAACCCTTGCAGAAAATGGAGAGGAAGATGAACAAATTTATAGCAAAGTTTACACTGTGGGAGAGGATAAATCTCTGACGGCACTTGAGACATTTGATGGTTTCAATCAGAACACCGCGGGAACATACTGCTATATAATTCAATATCGTTATGATAATTACATGTCAACTTCTGGAACGCTGCAAGCAGGCAACTACCATTATCAAATTTTCTATTTTACCATCGAAAATAAAGTTCCATCAGTTTCAATCTATGAGGCTGATACCGACGAAAATGACTTCTTTGTTGATTTTAAAGAACTCTACACAAGAGGTTTTACAAACAAAAGTGTATTTATTTTAAACAACGCTAAAAACAACGACTTCGACGCGACCGTTTCAATAACGTTGTCTGCGTACAATTACAATACAAATACATATTATTTCCAAAATGTCCCACTCAACGGATTAACCGGAGTCGACCAAAACCTTGTATATCAAGTTTATCATGCAAATTTTGATAACAACAAAAATACCTATGATGAAAGTTTATCGCAGGCTCAACAAGATGCCGGCGTTGACACTAAGTATGGCGTGCTTATCAGAAATACAGCTGCATATGCAAATGCTAGATTTACTGTAACAATCAGCTCTGCAGTGACAACTCAACCAAGCATTCAAACATTTACTATTGACACTCAATCAATTTCAAATGTCAACGCATTCAATGCAGAGAAAACAAACTCTTCATACTTTATTCTTTCTGACGCAGTTGCTGCTAGCGGAATTACAAACCGCCCTATTGCAATGTCATGGAAAGAGAAGAATAGCGGCGCAGCAACTTATGGATATTTAAAACATATTCCATTCTCTGCGAAAGAGCTGCCTACTTCATCAACGTCCTTAGGACAATTCTTACGCGAGGAAGTAAACCTTCTGCCAGTTGCACATCAAATTGACTTCAGCAGCACATCGACATGGGCAGAATACACAAACTCTCAAACTTATTCTAGCAATATTCCTGCAACCAACGTTCGCACAGAAAACGGCATTTACATTCTTCAGATTTATGACGAAGCAGGAAATTACACCTTCAAAATCTTTATGATTGATAAGACAGCTCCAATCTTTGTAAAGAAAACCCAGGGAGATTTTGTAAATTACCAGCTAATTCAAAACAGTTCAAGCATATCTGTGCCTGATGAGTACACAAGCGTATCTATCATGTGGGCAAAACATAAAGGCATTTACGTTGGCCCTTCACTTTCTTTTGAAAAGGAATCAGATTATCAAGGATATACATATTCTGGAATTGAATGCTCATTTAAAGACACGTTGGATTCATTCCTTAATGGAAAAACAAAATATGTTGAAAGCGTTGTTTCAAGTTCAGGCGATTTTGTCGGTCACTATTTCTTATCAAAAATTGAGGATGTGGCTTATGTAAAAGATCGTGCAACCACCTATCAAGCTCAAGCGTCCTCAACACACAGCTTCGAAATCAACTTCTTCAACACAGTCAACGGCGAACTTAGAGCGCATGAAGGAACCTGCAAAATCATTTTGCGAGATGCAAGCAATGGCTACACATTTACTGATCAACAATACGCTTATATCAACTATCCAAGCTCTTACCTGTCATTCAACATCACAAGCGACACTTCAAATTTCACCATTTATGAAAAGATTGGCAATCAGCAGAAAAATCTTGAGGGAGAAGCCTTCTCACAAGTGGCTGACTTGTACCTTAACGGTAGCAGTCTGACAACTACAAAAACAGACACACCAACTGATTTTGAAATTAAGTACAGCTACCTGCCATCAATCAAAACAAGCAATCCATTATATATCAGCTATGTTCCTTGTATATCAGATGAAATCAATCTTGACTTTGTTAACGTAAAATACTATCCATACGAGACCGTTTATAAAAAAGACGAAACAACCGGAACTTACTACTATTACAAAGACATCATAACAATTGATGAAAACGGTAAAGACAACTATCAAATCAGTGCCGACCTTTTCAAGAATACCGGTAATGGAAAATATAAACAAGGTGAAGAAGAGCATAAACTTCTCGCTTTCGGTTCTACTGACACTCCTCTTGCCGGAAAATACGTGATTACAAGACAATACATTTATAACAATGGGCAACAAGAATTAGACCCTACAACACTTTCTAATGCATACGATTATCTGATTAGGCAGTTTACCTTCTATGTCGACAACAACGGAATTATCTCTTCTCTGGAAAATATCAAAAATGAAGAAGGCGATAATGGTCTTGAAAGCGTTGTGGGTGGCGACATTGTGCTTAACATGCACAGCGGAAAAGGAAGCAGCGCGGTATCAATATCATTCCCAAATTACAACTCCGTAGGCTTGAACGCAGGATCATTCTTCAGTCAGTCCTCATTTACAGATTCTTCAACCGTTTCTGTATCTCTTGACACAAACAAACTTCCATTGTCACTATATATTCCAAAGTATAAATATACAATCAGCAGTATCAAAAATGAAGAAAATGGTTTTGATCTTTCAATCAACGACAACCTCTCATACTTCGGAAATGTTGTAGTAAAACAAAATGGAGCAACCTATGATGTTGTCATCGAAAGCACACCTGAGTCAGAGGGCATACTTGTCACATTAGGTAGCGGTTTCAGTTCACGTGAAGAGGCTTACGCATTTATGTATGGCGAGCCTGGAAACACTGCCCCTCTCAGTATCAGCGGCTATGAGCTGAGCGCACAAATCACATGGATTGATCCAACAAACCAAAACAACAAAAAATATTATTCAACAAAGCCAATACCAAACACCGCACACTACGAAACGCAAGATGATTATCTTATTTTCTACACCTGTCCAAACGGCTTTGGAAATGGTTATGGTGAAATACTTCAAAACCAACAATTTACTGATGTTGGAAAATATGAGGTTACCCTTTTCCAAAATGCAAATGATAAACAATCAAATATTTACTCTATCTACAAATTTGCATTTGAAATCACCTCAGCAAAACCAGATTTTGATATTGTCAATGTGGAAACTGGCTATAAACTTGAACGCGCTACCACAGAAGGTGCAAGTGAAATATATTACACCAATGCAGACAAGCTTAGAATTCAGTGGGAAGACCCTACCGACCCTTATATGGCGAAAGTCAACCGCGCAAAAATCGCAATCAACGGAGAGTATATTTCTGCTGGCGGTCTTGGAATTGACTACAACTACACTATTGAAGACATTTCTGAAACTTCTCACTTCTTCGAGCTGTACCCTAGCGAAGGCTGCGTTAACGCATTCAAGGAAGAAGGGCTTGAAATCACATTTGAATTTGAAAATCATGGCAATTACTATCAAAAAGCTATCAAGAAAATTTACTTTGATATAGAAGCCCCAACAGCAAACCTTGAAGCTCTTATGGACATGACTGCGTCGTCAAGCGAGCTTTTCACTAAAGATTTGCAAAAGAGTCAAATGAGACAATATGTTGATTATTTAGGAGTGACCTTTAATCCAGTATCTGACAGAGATGAAAAAGGAAATGAAAGAAAGGCAAGTTATATCTACAATGTAGACAGCGGCGTGTTTAGAAACTATTCATTTACTGTTGACAAGACATTCTTCCAAAACATTAAAGATTCTTTCTATAATTCATCAGAAGGACAGGTTATAAACGGATCACTGTTATCAGAGATTTATTATAGACAAATTGATGATATTCACACATACAATCAATCAAATAAATCAACATTCTTAAGTAGTTTCTACACGTTACACGATACAAACATAGACTCATACTTTACAGGGCATAATCTTGGACGCTATTATGAAATCGTCGAAACAGATTGGGCTGGAAACAAAACAATCTATGTAGTTTTCTTGATAGATGAATCAAACCAAGAAGCAAACCCTGCTCTGATTTACACTGACAATAAAACAGCAGCAGGCACTCTTGAGATTGTTACTGATGCACAGCTCAATGCAGATTCTAATTACAACATTTATGCAAACACAGGATTTAAACTTGCAAAAATTAATTACAATAATGATGCTTGGATTTATTTTAAAGCGTACGTAAATGGGCAAGTTTCTCACTTCTTTGCTTCTCCATGGTTGGAAACAGCCGGTCAAGTTTATGAAATTGTCAATAACGGTGGCATTCTTGAATATAAAACAGTCAACCTTGATGTTGAAACTCTTATTTCTGAGTCATCTCAAAGAAAACACTCCATTCTTCTCTCAAATCGTACACTTGGCATAAGTAAAACCTGCTATATCACAGTTATGGACGCATCTCTTGTGGTTGAAAAAATCACAGAGAATGTAGCAAACGATACCGTTAGTATTAGTATCAATATACCAACTGGCGAGCAAATAAATAGTGTTGATACGGGATATATTTACCCAGTAAAAATCAAAACAGAAAAATTTGTCGCTGGCACTTGGGAAATGTTTGCAGAATACGAACAACAAGAGTATGGCACATGGACAGCAACAGATGCAAGCGATGCAAACCACAACCCTCTTATGACATTCTCGGGTCAATCATCTTCAATCATCAACAAGCTGATCGTTTCAGTCAAAGCTGGCGAGAATGAAAGAGTTAAATTTACAATCACTGACAACTTTGGCAATATACTGACAACAATCAGCCTTACCGGCGGTGCAATTGACGAAGAAATAATTTCTGACGGCGTGAAATATTTCGTCCTTGAAGACATCAGCGGCAAAACATACATCTCTACAAAGGCGATAACTTACAACTACAACACCCTTCTTTATGATGTAGAATTTAATTTCGCAGCGGATAGTTCATTCGGAATCCAACACATTCAGACACCGGCAGGCTCAAATAATATTGCATCACTCAAAATTATGCCTCAACCATTAGCAATATACTACGATGGCTATTATACCATCAACGTATACAGCGCATCTGATGAGGTCGGAGCGCGAACTCCAATTAAAACTTTCTACATTCGCCTTATCAACCTTCTTCCAGAAGTTGTGACTGAAGGGCGATCATCAGAAAACGGCATCGTTTTCCTCGATAAAAACCAGAACAATTTGGGCGAAAACAATATTAAAACAAACGCATACTACCTTTCAGTAGAAAAAGATGGAAAAACTTATTCCGCGTCGGCAACAACAGCGACCACTTATTCAAGAAATGTTACAATCGCTTTCCCTAACGGATTAAAATACGCAAATCTCAAAACCTACCACTTTAATAAAGGAATTACATACAGCGCTTATCTTTCAAAAGATGGTGGAATAACTTGGGAAAATATTGATAACACTGATATAAATCAACCTGCAACCTACACTATTGCCGGTGTTGGCAAATACTTAATTTTGATTGAATACAATGAAAAAGACATTTTAACAAGCTCATTTAAACTATTTGAGGTAACCATTCTTGACTCTGCTTCATCTTATTACTATATTACAGTCAACGGACAACATGTTGAAAAGTCTACAGACATTAAATACTCACTCAATAATACTGAATATGAAATCACATATCTCGTTTCACTGCAATATGCCGATCGCCAATCTCTTGAAATTCACTTAAATGAAGAGCTTGGAGTTGCCAAAGAAAAGAAGTATACCATCTATCTTGGCAATGATCCTTTGGAAGGAGAAGTATATCCAGATGTCCCATACGGAACAATTGTAACGGAAATCTACTCTTACTGGTGCGATGAAGCCAAAGGCGATTTTGTAATCATCTACATTCCACAGTCAAGCAACATTGCGGGAACAATAACTTACGAACTTGCAAATGGTGATTCAAAATCTTTGAAAGACGGACTTGATCAACTGATTGTTGCAGATAAGGACAAAGATCCAAACTTCAACAAACTGAAGATTTCTTACTCTTCTCACTATGGCGTTACACAAAATCAGATTCAGCCTGTTGTATACAAAGTACTGAATGGCGAGCCTGTACGATTAAACAGCATATCTTACAAAGCAAACAACGATATTTCATATATCTATCTTGAAATGTCAGGAACATACTACCTTCAAATTCTCGACTCGTGTACCCCTGCAAACTCACAGGTATTCAACGGAAGACGCTATAACGGATATGAATATGTTGAAATCACATTCCTTTCTTCAGCTCCCTTTGAAGTAATCACCACAAATGATGAGGGAGAGGAAATTGTTACCGCTCCAATTCAAAAAGCTGTTTACAATCAAGAAGTAAAGCTTCGACTTACAAACACTGCAACATACTACCTGCCATCAGCTGAGCTTACAATTGACGCTACAAAGAATGGAAAAATAATCACCGTTCCAGTAGCAAACAATGTATATACATTCTCTGATCCTGGTTTCTATACAGTCAAATTTAATGCGACAAGTAGTACAGGCGTGCTCATTAGAAGCGAAGAGTATTCTTTCACTATTCTCAATAAAAATGAATCACGCTATGCATTTGAATTCTCTGAATACGGAAATTACTACATCGAGACTGTAAAACTTAATGGCGTTGATGTAACAAAAGACTTAATTACACTTGGAAACTTTAAAACAACAATAATCGGCGGAGAGCCTTACCTCTCATCAATAACTCTCAATCACTTGGATCAAAAGACTGGAAAAGGTAGATATGAAATTACCGTAAACATCAACAACCCTGCATATCAACCTGTTACTGGCGAGAGATTTACATTCGCACTTTGGATCAATCTTGCACAACCTCCAATTCGTGTTTCTCTTGATGAAGGTGGCGCAACAACCGACCCAATTCAAGTTACATTCAATCCTCAAACGCTATATAAAGCGGTTGGAGATTGCTATGTTCAAATTGGAAATGCAAGATATGACTATACAAGTGAGAATATTGCGACATTTGAATCAACAGAAATGCTTACTATTTCCGCTTCTGGCACATACTTTATTCAAGTATATACACAAAGTGGCCAACTGCTTTACTCATACAAAGTCACAAAAAATGAGCCTCTCAACAGTTTTGCAATTCTAGCAATCATACTCGGAGCTCTCGCGCTTGGCGCAGTAGTATTTATAACAATTAAACTGCGTAAGCGTCAGAAAGTAAAATAAAGCGATTGCAACGTTGTTTTAACACAAATAAAAAATCCACGGACTCCCGTGGATTTTTTATTAATACTACACAAGTTGCTGCTACGTCAAACATGACAAAATCATTCCACCTATCCTTTCTCCCCCAACGGCAAGAAAAAAAAGACAAATTTGCTTAATTGCGAATTTGTCTTTTTAACTGCCTTCTAAACGAAGGGCTTAAATAGCATTACATAGCAACTACGTTGATTTTAATTCCGCGACCCATAGTTGAAGCAATTGCAACATTCTTCAAATATTGTCCCTTAGCAGCTGCAGGCTTTGCTTTGATGAGAGCTTCAATAACTGTATTGAAGTTTTCAACCAATTTTTCTTTACCAAAGCTAACCTTTCCAATGATAACGTGAACGTTGTTTGTTTTGTCAAGTCTGTATTCAACTTTACCAGCTTTAGCGTCAGTGATTGCCTTAGCAACATCCATAGTAACAGTTCCGCTCTTTGGGTTTGGCATTAAGCCTTTTGGTCCAAGAACTCTTGCCACTCTACCAACAACACCCATCATATCAGGTGTAGTGATACAAACGTCGAAATCAAGCCATCCACCTTGGATTTTAGCAACGATTTCTTCAGCACCAACATAGTCAGCACCAGCTTTAACTGCGTCATCTGCTTTGTCGCCTTTAGCGATAACCAAAACTTTAAGAGATTTACCTGTTCCGTGTGGAAGTACGCAAACTCCTCTTACTTGTTGGTCAGCACTTCTTCCGTCAACACCAAGTCTAACGTGAAGTTCTACTGTTTCATCAAATTTTGCTTTAGGAAGTGAAAGAAGTGTTTCAATTCCGCTTTCGATGTCATAAGCCTTTTCTGTAATCATTTCAGAAGCTTTTACAAGTCTTTTTGCTTTTTTCTTCATCTCTTTCCTCCTTAGTCTTCAACAACTGTTACGCCCATAGAACGAGCAGCACCAGCTACCATAGACATAGCAGATTCGATTGATGTACAGTTGAGATCTGGCATCTTAGTTTCAGCAATTTGTCTAATTTGAGACATAGTGATTTTTCCGACTTTTGTTTTGTTTGGTACTGCAGAACCCTTGTCAAGTCCAATTGCCTTCTTAATAAGAATAGCAGCTGGAGGAGTCTTGAGTACAAATGAGAAACTTCTATCTGCATAGATAGTTACTACTACAGGGATAACAAGCCCTGCTTGAGAAGCTGTCTTCTCGTTGAATTCTTTGGTAAACATTCCAAGGTTGATTCCGTGTGGTCCAAGTGTTGAACCAACTGGAGGTCCTGGAGTGGCTTTACCTGCTTCGAGTTGTAATTTTACAACACCAGCAATCTTCTTTTCTGCCATTTTTTCCTCCTTATAGTGGTGTAATGAGCGGTAGCAGTCCGCTCTCCCACGATTAAAACAAAACGGTTTCCGTTTTGAGTGTATAATAAGCGGGTTTTACGCCGCGATATACCAACTTAGTTGTTGATTTTTCTGATTTGTGAAAGTTCTACTTCAACAGCAGTCTCTCTTCCAAACATTTCAACGATTACATTTGCAACGCCCGCATCAGTGTTGACCTCTGTAACCTTTCCGATCATTCCGTTAAGAGCGCCGTCAACGATTTCAACACTGTCGCCTGCAGCAAGATCGACCTCAACCTTGATTTTCTCAAGACGAAGCTTGATTACTTCCTCTTGTGTAAGCGGCCATGGACGACCATTTGGACCTACGAAGCCTGTAACGCCACGAGTTCTGGTGATATTATGCCAAAGGTCATCAGCATATTTGATTTTGGCGAGAATATAGCAAGGCATAGATTTGCGCTGAACAAGCTTTTTCTTGCCATTTTTTTCTTCTACAACGTCTTCCATAGGTATTACGATGTCAAATATTCTGTCTTGAAGGTTAAATTTTTCAACCACTGTTTCAAGATTTTCTTTTGCAACATTTTCATAGCCTGAGAAGGTGTGCAGCGCATACCACTTTGCCTCGAGAGAATCAACGAAGTCTTTATATCCTTGCTCGTCATCTGTGAGAGACGTTTCTTCTATTTCTTCTTCAGTCACAACGTTTTCTTCATCGTTTACGATTTTATTTAAGATGTCTTTTTCTTCCATATAAACCTCAATTATTTGGTAAGAAGGCTCATAAGAGCACCTAAACCATAGTCAATTCCAAAAATCACGACAGCAAAAACGAGAACAACAACGAGAACAACCCCTGTTTTCTTACAAACTTCACCAAAAGTAGGCCAAGTAACTTTCTTGATTTCAGAAATAGTCTCTTTTGCTTTCTTTTTTAGTTTGCCCTTTTCTTTAGGTTGTTTTTTCTTGTTTTTGTCCGCCTTAGCTTTTTTGTCATCCTGTTTTTTATCGGCTTTTTTTACTTCGGCCTTTGTTTCAGCTGCCTCTTTTTGCGCCAAAACAACAGTCTCTTCTTGTGCCTCTAAGGTTGTCTTTTGTTTTTCAACATTTGACTTGTTCTTTTTAGACATAATTCCCCCGATTATTTTGTTTCTTTGTGAACTGTTCTTTTTCCACAACGTTTGCAGAATTTTGTAATTTCAATTCTTTCTGGATTTGCAGCAGTGTTTTTGCTTGATGCATAGTTTCTTTCTTGACATTCAGTACAAGCAAGAATGATATTTTTACGTTTTGGTAATGCCATTTTTCTTTCTCCTAACAAAAAACTAACACCCCTTTGCAGAAGTGCTAGCCATATATTATCACATCTTAATTCAATTGTCAACCATTTCAAACGATTTTTTTGATATATTTTAATTATAATATCCTATGCAATGTCCTTTTTTGTAACTTCTGCACTGATAAGCATAATTGTTTCGTCTTTCTTGGCATGTTTTTTTACCCTATCAAACTCTGTTGGCATGTTGAAGTCAAGATCATATTTCACAACATACACAAAATAAGCCTTCAAAAGCTCTTTTGCATATAAAAAAGCTTCCTCAACAAACTGTCCATCTGTTGTGATTTCAAGATCTGGAAAAAGTACTTTATAGCCGCCCTCTTCTTCATCTTTAATGAAAATTGCGGGGTAAACAAAACTTTTCATGAAAAACTCCTTGATATAATTCTATCATATCATTTTTTTATTTCAAAACAAAAAGAGGCATTTTTTTAGATTTTTGCCTCTTTTTTATTAATTTTAGTTATTGTTATCCTTTGCCCAGCAGCAATTTTTATATTTTTTCCCGCTTCCGCAGTGGCAAGGATCGTTTCTGCCAAGTTTTGGCCCATCATTTACCACAGTCTTTTGAACTTGAAGCTTGCCTTTCTTTTCTGCAGCCGCAGCCCTCTCTTCAGGAGTAAGCTGTTTACCTACAAAATTGATGGTAAATGGCTTTGGCGCTGGCTCTGGTTCTTTCTTCTCAATCTTTGCATTAAGCAGGATTTTGCATGTATTTTCCCTGATTTTTGCAACCATATTGTCAAACATTTCAAAGCCCTCTTTCTTGTACGCAAGTACAGGATCTTGTTGACCAAATTGACGAGAAAGAATTTCATCTTTCATAATCTGCATATCTTCAATTTGACTGATCCAATTGATGTCAACCATACGAAGAAGAACATTTCTTTCAAGGTCTTCAAAGTTGATGCCAAGTTTCGCCACCTCTTTAACTCTTGCTTCATATCTTGCTGTAACGTTTTCAAGAACTTTATCAATAACTTCTTGAGTGTCGCAATCCTCAACAAAATCGTCGTTTATAATCTCTTCTTCTTTTGGCAAAATTCCATTTTGAAGTTCTTTGTTAAGCGCCTCTAAATCCCATTCATAGAAAGGTTTATCGTCGCTGATAACTTTTCTCACTGCAGTTGAAACCACATCTGGATACATATCCATAATACGATCATGCACAGGTTCGCCGTCAAGCACTCTGTTTCGCTCTGCATAAATGATTTCTCTTTGCTTATTCATAACGTCGTCAAATTGAAGAACGCTCTTTCTTTGACCAAAGTTTTGAATTTCAATCTTGCGTTGTGATGCTTCAATTTGCTTTGCAATCATCTTGATTTGAAGAGGAGTTGAGTCATCAATTTTAAACATTGCAAACAAACTGCGAAGCCTATCGGTTGCAAATCTCTTGAAAAGATCGTCATCAAGTGAAAGATAGAACACCGAAGAGCCCGGATCACCTTGACGACCGGCACGACCACGAAGCTGATTGTCAATACGACGAGACTCGTGTCTTTCTGTTCCGATGATGTGAAGTCCGCCAAGAGCCTTTACTTCTTCTTTCTCTGCGTCTGTCACTTCTTTATGTTTTTTATGAAGCTCTGTATAAACTTCTCTTGCCTTATTAAGCGCCTCATCATCAACATAGTTGAATGCTGTCGCGTAAGAGATTTCTTCTTCGCTGAAGCCTTGATCTCTCATCTCTTTTGTTGCCATAAATTCAGGGTTTCCGCCAAGCAGAATATCTGTACCACGACCTGCCATATTTGTAGCAATTGTAACTGCACCTTTACGGCCTCCTTGAGCCACAATTTCACTTTCTTTTTCATTGTTTTTTGCATTTAATACTTGGTGCTTAATGCCTGCATTTTTCAGGTGTTTAGAGATCATTTCACTCTTGTCAATATTGATTGTACCAACAAGCACTGGCCTTCCCTTTGCTTGACACTCTTTGATGTCCTCAATAATGGCAGGAATCTTGCCGTTTTCAGTCACGTACATGATGTCTGCATAGTCAATTCTTTGCTTTGGTCTGTTTGGTGGAATTTCAACTACGTCAAGAGAGTAAATTGATCTAAACTCGCTTTCCTCTGTCTTCGCTGTTCCTGTCATACCAGAAAGTTTTGAGTACAGGCGGAAGAAGTTTTGGAATGTAATTGTTGCAAGTGTTTGGTTTTCGTCCTTAATGTCTACCCCTTCTTTCGCTTCAATTGCTTGGTGAAGGCCCGAAGAGAATCTTCTTCCCTTAGAAAGACGTCCTGTAAACTCATCAACGATGATAACTTCGCCGTCTTTAACAATATAGTTTTCATCTCTTTTCATGATGAAGTTTGCGCGAAGAGCATTGTTGATGTTGTGGTTAAGCTCGAGATACTTGATGTCAGAAAGATTTTCAATGTTGTAAAAAGCCTCTGCCTTGGCAATTCCCGAATCTTTAAGAATAATTTGTTTTGTTTTGATATCAATGTCAACATCTTTCTCTTTATTGAGTGTTTTTACAAATTGTTGAGCAATGACGTATCCCTCAGATGATTTGTTGCCTTTTCCACTGATGATAAGTGGAGTTCTTGCTTCGTCGATGAGAATTGAGTCAACCTCATCCACGATTGCAAAGTTGAGTCCTCTTTGAACTCTTGCATTTTTGTGTCTTGCCATATTGTCGCGAAGGTAGTCAAACCCAAGCTCGTTGTTTGTTGAGTATGTGATATCCGCAAGATATGCTTTTTTCTTATCTTCATCCTTTTGCTCGTTTAAGATTACGCCAACGCTAAGTCCCAAAAATTTGTATACCTTACCCATCCATTCAGCGTCACGCTTTGCAAGATATTCGTTGACTGTAACAATATGAACGCCCTTTCCTGTAAGAGCATTAAGATATGCTGGAAGCGTTTCAACAAGTGTTTTACCTTCACCAGTTGCCATTTCTGCGATACGGCCTTGATGAAGCGCAATTCCGCCAAGAATTTGAACATAGTAGTGACGCATGTTGAGCACTCTTGTTGAGGCTTCTCTTACAACCGCAAACGCCTCTGGCAAAATATCGTTCAGCGTTGCCCCTGCTTTTAGCCTGTCTTTAAATTCATCGGTGCAGGCGCGAAGCTGCTCATTTGAAAGACTCTTATACTTTTCCTCTAATGCAATAACTTGATCTGCAATCTTTTTTAATTTTTTAACCTGTGCTTTGTTTTGATTTCCAAATAGTCCCATTTCTTTCTCCTTTAGGTTTTTCCTTCTTATTTTAGCAGATTTTTAGAAAATGTCAAATAAAATTATGTTTTCATAAGCGTTTATATAAAAAATATTTTTTCGTGCTGTCAAAAAAAGCAAAGTTTTGAGATTAAATTGCAAAATTTATCAATAATCTGTTTTTTTGTTGGTCCTTGGCTTGACAAATATGGTTAATAATGCTATTATATATTTGATTTATAATAATATAAAGGAGATGTTATGGCAAACACAACCATCAACAACAAAATTATTAAAAACGGTCAAACAATCAATCAACCAGTCACACTTATCGAAAACGGAGACAAACTTTTAAGTTATGCTCTTGGAGCAGATGAGTTTTTCGCAATCGAAAAAAGTGGTTCAAAATATAAATTGACTTTCACCCCATTTGGCAAAAGCCAACTTAAACTTCCAGCAGACATTGGAGAGATCACCCTTGACGACAGGGCTGTTTCTCTTTTGCCTAAAAAGGTGGACAAAAAGACAACAATCGGACAGGAAATTGAGCTTAGCGTGTCAATCAATGGCAACCAAAGCACACTGAAAGCCAACGCTGAATCAGTTTCGCTTGTTGGAAGCCAGTCAACATATATTTATCAGGCACAAGCAGGACAAGGCCTTGGCATCAATATTTCACAACAGGCAATTGCAATGGCCTTTGGACAAGGCAAACTTTTTGCCAATGCCCCAACTGCATACAACGCGGATTTTCTCCTTCCTCTTCTTAGGGTTGTTATGCCATCACTGCCAAACAAAAGTGGAAGCATAAAAATAGGAAATTTCACCCTTCATACAATTAAGTCTTCTCAAGATACCCCTAATTTACTCATTCAACCAAACGGAGGAACCCCTTACCTATTCTCTGGCTCAGTTTTCCACGCCATTTCTACCTTTATTCCCCTTCACGATAATGGCAAACCATATTTATGCATTGACGGCGCTGGTTTGAAACAACGCGGGCTTGAACTTCCTACACAAGGCAACAACCTTACAGCAAAAGCGAAGGAGATTATTGATATCATCAGTAATCATGCCACCCTTCAATATGATACAAAGACAAGCGAGACAGAGGAACAGGCAAGAAAAGCAGCAGGGAAAACTTTCCAAACAAATAAGGGAGATCTTTTCTTTGAGTCGAAAGATACAAGAATTCTTTACGAAATTACAAGAGATTTTACAGGCAGTAAATATGCGCTTGACAGGGAAAAAACCGCTCAACCAGTAAACGCAAACCCTGAAATTATACAGCAACTTCAAGATGTCGGAATTGCCCTCAATAATATTCGTACAGAACAAGAAAAGATTGTGATTGCAATTGATAAAAACACACAACTTACTGAGCAACAAATTAATAGAATTATTCAAACAATCAACACCTCAAACGCAAACATTCAGGTGACTGGCAATGACGAAAGCATGCAAAGGCTTCGCTTAAATACAGCAAGCCTTTCAAGTCAGCTAAAAGATTTTTCTGTTCAAGAGGCAAACAATCGTACAATTTTCCAAATCAGCGAGTGGAGTAAAAACATTTCAGACAACAACATAATAAGGTTGCTTCGTTCTTTTGTTGCAAACATGCAAGCACAGCAAAAAAAGCTTGAAGCGTTTGCCGCTAAAGATCCTAAACGGGATGCCGACTATAATGCACATAACGCATACATGATTAACGCATTTAAGGACATAGAAAAAACATATGCCGAACTTACGGCATTAAACATTCGTGATGGGGAAACACTTGCGCTTGATATGCTGCTTAAAAACTATAAAGAAAGGTTAAACACATACAATAAAAACTTCGCCGCAAGCAAGCCTGCCCCTACCCCAGAAAGAGACTTCTCCACCTTCAATTTAGTTGAAATCATTCAAGAAGGAGATGTCTACATCGCCGAGCTAAACAACCGATATGCAAGTGACGCTGCAATCACAGCAAGCCTTGACAACATTTCAAACGCTCTGAGCGGAATACAAAACATCTTGACCGAACTTGACAGAAATCCTGCAAACACAACAGAACTTCTTGCGACGTTTAATCAACACATTACAAACCTTAACACTTCAATCACGCAGATAAACTCACTCAATATCTCCGCAGAAGAGAAAGAGGCTCTTAAATCTCTTGGCGAATCTGCTCGCGAAAAAGGTAAAGAAAAAGAGCAAGAAGCGAAGGGAAAATACGAAGAGCACGTTGAAAAAGAAAAAAAGGCTGAAGAAGAGCGCAAAGAAAAAGAAAAGAAAGAACAAGAAGAAAAAGAGAAAAAAGAAAAAGCTGCAAAGAAAGCACCTAAAGCAAAGGAATACGACTGGAAAAAACAAGTCGAGACAGCAAGCACTTCTCTTATGGCGCTCGCAGGCATTCTTGCAGTAGGAATTCTCATCCCTGGACTTGGCGGACTGTTTGTTGCTCTCTCTATTGCCACCATGGCTACAGCTGTCGTTACAAAAGTTTATTCTGATAAATTTAAATTTAAAATCTATGAAGATGCCAACCGAGAGCTTACCGCAGCTGAAAAAGAAGAAGCTGAAGACGCTGAAGCAATCGAAAAATTCCTAGAAAATGAAAAAACGCTTGACCAAAATCAAGAAAAAGTAAGCGAACTTGCCGCAAAAGTTCGTAAAGAAATGGAGAACGAATCTTCTCCTATCCATGAGATTTCAAACGTATATGAACAACATGGCATTGGTTTCAATATAACATCAAACGACTCTCAAACAAGGGTAGACCAACTTCTTGGTCTTGATGGACACAACATTAGAGAATCTATGGCAGATGGGCTTGAGCTTATTGCCTCATCACCAGATGCAACTAGAAACACTGCTGTAAGAACCTTTATAAGACAACATTTTTCTCAAGATATGCCAGAGGAAGATCGCAAGAAACTTGAGATGGCTTTGACAAATAGAAATAATTTTGATACATTTAGGACTTTTGCTGCTTCAATTTCTGCATTAAATGAAGAAGAAAAGAACTTGCTTGACACTATGACTAAAGGTCAAAAAGTTGATGTCGGAACAATGCCTGAACGTAGACTGGGAAAACTTCTTTCAAGCCCTATGAGTTGGCAAGAACGCGAAAAGATTCTTGAAAGATATGGTTCTACTATTTTAAAACGCTTTGCACTTCAAAACACAATCAGTCAAGAAAAAATTGAAAATTTATTCAAAGGACTTACTGAAGAAGAAAAAACTCTCGCAACTCGCAAAATGCAAGAAATTGGCGGTCATATGCAAGATCAAATGGACGCAATCAAAAGCCTTGCAGATGAAATTGGTGTTAAAAATGAACAACTCAACAATATTTCTGCATACGCAACAGTTTTAGACACATTACAACCAGATTTCAATATTTCTTCACTAAGCGAACTTGAAGCAAGTTCTACAGAATATCTTCAACTGCAGTCTTTTAAAACAAATCAAATGCTAGCTGAGAAAACAATGCAACAAATTGGTACTCCTGTCAGACCAAAAGATCGGATTGTTTTAAATGCCGCCACTTCTGCAACAGGCGCAGAAGTGTTGCAAAGCAGTATTAGACAAACCTACATTGATATAATTAATATGGCAAAAGAGCAAGGAATTCTTGATGATCTTGCAAAACAATTTGCCCTTACACCAGAGCTTACTGCAAAGATTACCACTAATCCACTTTCTGCGGACAGCAAAACTATCGAAAAGATTGCGGCAATTGCAACATCAAAACCAGAAAAACCAGAATATAGCACGCTTGCTGCAAATATCCAGACACTCGCAAATCAACGTAAAGAACTTTCGGTAGTAGACATTAAAAACTTCTGCCAAGCAATTGAAGCTTCCATCACGCCGAGCTTTTTGAATACATTCAACAATTCAGCAGAGCGACAATATAACAAGGCCATGACAGAAAACTCTCAAGACACAAGCCCTTACGCCCAAGAGTTTAAGGCTTTCGCTGGAAGAAAAGAGGCAATAGTCACCGCCATAAAATGTAAAATGATCCTTGCACATAATCTCAGCTGTGCAACAAACAAGAACATTAAAGAACACTATCAATACTGTCAAAAAATCTACGCTAACATTTTAGACGGTTCAATTGCAGAAATGCAAATGGCAAATCTTGAAAATGAATCTATGGGATTAAGCGATGACGCAGTTGCTGTTATTGATGGAGAAATTGCAAACGCCGCTACAGGCCTTGAAAGTAACGTTGATGGTTACCGCAACATGGAAAACTCAATCTATGGTCTATTTACGCCAAAAACACGTCAACTGCTTAAAGAGAACATCAACGTAAGGTTAAATATTGGAGAAGCAAACATCGATTCTCTTCAACAATCTTATGGTGCATTCGTAACAGCTTGGGGACAGGCATTAAACGGCAACCTCACAGAACTTGAGCGTTTTCTTCAAGAACCTGCAACCGAAGAGGCTAAGGCCGCATATGCGGAAAAAATATCCGATCTTGAAAAGATGGGAATCAATGTAAAAGAACTTAAGAAAAAATTTGTTGATCTTGACATTGACAGAACAAAACAAGATTTGGCAAAACTCGTCACTCATGACAATTTCAAGTTTGCTGCCGATCATGAATCTGTTGATACAATCATCTCGCTTCTTACAAATGTAAATCCAGTTACCGGGAAAACAAACAAAACAAAAACTTCTTACAATTCTCTCATGACAGAATTACAAGGACTTGGGATTGATGTTCCTCTGATTATTAGAAACTCTGCACAGATTGCTCCACTGCTCAAAGAAATCAATCAAGAGAGATCAAAAGAAAGCGTCGAGAAACTTAAAGACATCGCAGAATTCAAACATCTTGTTGAAAGAAATAACACAGAAGACAAAATAACAACAAATACAGCTGAAGTCATTGCTCTTATGACGCCTCCTTCGTCTAGTGCCCCAGAAAACGCAGACACAATCGCTTACAATAAACGCATGGAGGCACTTACACTTGCTGGTGTTAATCCTGAAGAAATAAAAAATGAAATCAAGAAACTTAAAACTAAGACAAACTTTAAAAAGTTGTCCTCAGTACATGGCTTCAAAAAGCACGTTGACGACGTGAACATAGAAGCAATATTAAGATTACTGACGATTCCAGACGAGTCCGCGCCAGCGTCTCAAAAGGAAAAATATAGAAAACTGGAACAAACTTTGAAGAACAATGGCATAAATCTCAACGCATTAAGAAAAGAACTTCAAGAGTTTAATAAGAGATATGCAATCCATCAACTTGAAGAGTCTCTCTTGAATCCACAACACTCTTCAACATTCAGCGAGTATGACGATGTTGCCCGCGAAGTTCAATCTACGATTGGACAAAAAGGTTACGCTGCACTTGCAAATTTACTTACTCCTCCTACGGGCAAAAAAGTAAGTCCTGCAGAAACAGCAGAATACAACAGACGATCACGCGCTCTCAGCACAGCAGGCGTTGACGTAGAACTACTTCGTTTACATCCTGAACTTATCAAACCAGTGCTTGAAAGCATTGAAAAAGATAGACAAGATAAAGCAAATGGCATTACACCTGCGACGCCTATAACTGTTGATCAAAAACAATGGGAAATTGTTGCTAATTTGAATACAACTGAAGCTGCCATGCACTACACTACTCTCGGAAATCAATTAATTAGCGACGAGTCTCAACGCACTGAATTCTACACAATTGTCAAAGAAGAACTTAAGAAGCTGTTTGGAACAATGAAGATTGACCAGGTTGATAGAACAGCGGACGTGGTAATTAAAAATTGCACTGAAAATGGCGTTTTTGATATAAAGAAATTCTTTGCTTATCTCGAGAATCATCATGCAGACTTCAACACTCGAAACGACCTTGAACTTTCATGTATAACTAGAGATTTAGGTACCAACTATACAGAAGAATTACTTTCAACTTTTCTTGGAAACGAAGACCAACGAAAAGAAATCTCATTTATGCAATCCACAAATGATCAATTTGTACAAGCTTGGGAAAAAGCATCAAAAAATGGTGATTTCGACGAATTGAGAAAACTTCTTGCACAACCTGATTCCAATGCAAGCAACAAAGAAAAGATTGCTTACCAAGACAAAATTAAAATGCTGGAAAGTTTTGGAATTGATGTAAAAGAAATCCAAGATAATTTAACACAATTAGATACCAAATCTGCTGCAGAACCTACAAAAGCTGATGCTGCTGTTGAAGCAACAAAACAAGCCTTTTCAAAGATTGAAAAAGTCTCAGGATATTCACAGCTTGGCAAAGAGGCAATTGGTGCAAAGTTTGTTGAGCTTGAAGAAGCAATCAATATGTCAAAAGCAGAAAGCAACGCTGATCGCCAGTATATTGAAGCTCTTTCAAGAGCGGATCGTGCAGCAAGCGATGCAACAACATTTATGGAAAAATACAAAGCGATTGCTTCGCTTCAAGGCAAAAAAATAGGTCATAAAGCTTTAACTGAAAAAGATGTTAAAAACATTCTAAGAAACTTTGCAAGTGGAGAAAGAAACAAAATTGTCGACATACCTGCACTTCAAGGACTTATGTTCTCTAGAAAAGATGTTGAACTGATTCAAAGAATTGGATTATCGGAAAAATCATTAACAACTTTATCAACACAAGAAGTCACAAAACATGTACGAAACTTTGTTACTAAAGAAACCGAACAGCTGCGCAAACTAGAAAGAAAAGAAGACAAGAAGAGCGCTGGCAAAACATCGGCAAATCTTGAAGAATCAAGAAAACCTAGTCAAGTTAAAAATAAAATCTCCATTCTCTGTCAAATCTTTGCAAATATGGAAGTGAAAAATGAAATTGAAAAAGAGCAAAAGAGAAAAGAACTTGAAGCAGAGTTTGGGAGAGAATATGTAGAAAACGCAGAAAATATCGTAGAAAATAGTCACGAACATGAAAATGAAGCGTAAAAACATTTTCTCTAAAACTTAATAACATTGTTTAAGCAGTTTGATTTTTCTCAAACTGCTTCAACTTTAAAAGGATACAAACTAAAAATGAAAATAGGAGTTGTTGGTTTGCCAAACGTTGGCAAAAGTACACTATTTAACGCTATAACAAACGCAGGCGCAGAAAGCGCAAACTACCCTTTCTGCACAATCGAACCAAACATTGGAATTGTTGACGTGCCAGACGAAAGACTTAATGTTCTTGGCAAGATGTACAACACACAAAAAATCACTCCAGCAGCAATTGAATTTGTTGACATTGCTGGACTTGTTGCAGGCGCAAGCAAGGGCGAGGGACTTGGAAACAAGTTCCTCAGTCACATTCGTGAAGTTGATGCAATCGTACACGTGGTAAGATGTTTCGAAAATGACAAAATTATTCACGTAAGCGGAAGCATCGATCCTCTTCGCGACATTGAAGTGATCAATTTAGAGCTTGCCCTTGCCGACCTTGAACAAGTGACTAAAAAGCTTGAAAAGGATGAAAAACTAGTTAAAACAGGCGACAAGTCACTTATCGCTGGCGTAAATCTTATGAGAAGAATCAAGGAAGCACTTGAAAACAATCTTCCAGCTCGCTCTGTTGAAGTTGAAAATGAGGATGAAGAAAAACTTCTTAAAAATCTTCAGCTTCTCTCTGCAAAACCTGTCATCTATGTAGCCAATATTGGCGAAGATGAAGTGGGCAAGCAAGAAAATGACCTTGTTTCAAAAGTGCGAGGCTTCGCAGAAAAAGAAAACGCCAAAGTAATCTCTCTTTCCGCAAAAATTGAGGAAGAGCTTGTCTCTCTTGATCCTGAAGAACGCGACATGTTTAAGGAAGAGCTTGGCATCAAAGAAAGCGGGCTTGAAAAGCTTGTCTCTGCAGGATATGATTTACTGGGACTTATGAGTTATCTTACCGCTGGCGAAAAGGAAGTACGTGCATGGACAATTACCAAAGGCACAAAAGCTCCTCAAGCAGCTGGAAAAATTCACACTGACTTTGAAAAGGGCTTTATTAAAGCAGAAATTGTTTCGTATAACGACCTCATTGAAGCCGGTTCATTTCTCAAAGCAAAAGAGAAAGGCAAAGTGCGCATGGAAGGCAAAGAGTATGTTGTTCAAGACGGCGATATTATTCTATTTAGATTTAACGTGTAGGAACAGCTATGGAACAAGAGACTTTTAAAAAATTATTAAACACAAATCTTCTTCCGCTTGCGTTTGTTGGTGACAGCGTACATACACTATTCGTGCGTGAATATGTTTTGTCTACACCAAATAGAAAAATAGAAAACTATCATACGGTTGCATCAATGCACTGCAAGGCTTCTTCACAAGCCAAAGCACTTGAATATATCACTCCTCTTTTAACGGAAGAAGAAAGTGAAATTGTAAGACGCGGCCGCAATGCCAAGCCAAAACATCACGCCAAAAATGCTGAGCGCGGCCAATATAGTCACGCAACCGCATTTGAAGTTTTGATTGGCTGGCTGCACCTTTCAAATCAAAAAGAAAGATTAAATGAAATTTTAGCTTTATCTATTAAAGCGATTGAAAATAAAGGAAATTAATATGTTTATTGAAGGAAAAAACGCAGTTAAACAGGCGCTTGAAAGCGGCGCAACGATCAACAAAATCACCATCGACAAAAATTATCAATCACGAAAGGATGACATCATCAATCTTGCATTCAAAAGCAAGATCAGAGTTGAATTTTTGCCAAAAAGTGTGCTTGATTCTCGCTCAAAAACAGGACATCACCAAGGATACATTGCCGAGGCTGTTGATTTTGAATACTCGACGATTGAAGACATTTTAAATGTAAGTAAAGAAAAAAGCACCATGCCTTTCATTGTTCTGCTTGACGGCATTGAAGATCCTCATAATTTTGGAGCAATCATCCGAAGCTGTGAGTGCGCAGGCGTTGACGGAATAATTATTCCTAAAAATCGCGCTGTGCAGGTAAATGAAACAGTTATTCGCACAAGCACTGGGGCAATCTCAAATATGAAAATTGCCAAAGTAACTAATCTTAAAGATGCAATCTCTACTCTTAAAGAAAACGACGTATGGGTGTTTGCAGCTGAAGCAAACGGCGAGAGCATCTATACTAAAAATCTCAACATTCCGCTTGCTCTTGTAATCGGCTCTGAAGGCTTTGGCGTAAAGAAAACGCTGCTTTCTTATTGCGACGGAGTATTGTCGCTTCCACTTCTTGGCAAGGTAAATTCACTTAATGCCTCAGTCGCCTGCGGAATTTGTGTCTTTGAAGCACTGAGACAACGAAACAAATAGGAGAAAAGCAAAAAATGATCGATGAGGAATTATCATTAATGGCGCAAAATGGTGACGAGACTGCCCTTAACGACCTGCTTCAAAGATATAAGTCACTAGTCAACAAAATCTCGAGAAGTTATTTCCTTTTAGGCGGAGAAATTGAAGATATTGTACAAGAGGGCATGATTGGACTGTATAAAGCCATTAAAAACTTTTCTACAAGCAAAAACGCCTCTTTTAAAACATTCGCCGCCACCTGCATAAAGCATCAAATTCAAACTGCTGTTAAAATGGCAAGCTCTGAGCGTAATAAAGTTTTATCAACCGCCATTCCCATCGCAGAAAAAGTATCTCACGACGAAAATGAGGAAGAAGTGATTGAAATTATTGTGCCATCCTCCCTCCCTTCGCCAGACGACCAAGTGCTTGAAAAGGAAAACTTTAGCGAAATTAAAAAATCAATTATTAAAACGCTATCCCCTTTAGAACTGAAGATTTTCGCTCTCTATCTTAAGGGGTATAGCTACAACGAAATATCCAATCTCGCTGGAATCAGCAAAAAAAGTATTGATAATGGGCTGTCAAGAATAAAAAACAAACTAGCCTTTTTGAAAAAGGAGAAATTATGAACGAATTTGTAAGACCAAGACCAGAGTTTCCTAAGCGTGCGGTTATCACATCAGGTATGCCTTACGGGAACAAGCTTCTTCATTACGGACATGTTGGAATGACCCTGCGCGCCGATGTCTTTGCACGTTTTATGCGTGACCGCATTGGAAATGATAATGTCATTTTTGTCTCTGGTACAGATTGTTATGGTTCACCTGCCATTGAGTCTTTTAGAAAGCTCAAAGAAAGCGGGTCTAACATCAAAGATTTGCCAAGCTATGTTGAAGGAAATCACCTTAAACAAAAAGACATTTTCAATCAATTTGAAATTGGTTTCAATTTTTATGGAGCTTCCGCAATAGGGCCTGCAAAACAGATCCACGAAGAAACAAGCCGCTGGATCGTCAAAAAACTGCAAGATGCAGGAATGCTTTCTGTGCACTCTTCCTGGCAATTTTATGATGAAAAGCATAAATGCCTATTAAATGGCAGACAGGTCATTGGTAAATGCCCTATTGAAGGATGCCAAAGTGAAAAAGGCTATGCCGATGAATGCGACCTTGGACACTCCTATCTTCCACAAGATCTTATCGATCCAATCAGTCAGTTGAGTGGTGAAAAGCCAAAGCTTGTGAAAGTGTCAAATCTCTATTTTGACCTTGAAAAATGCACTGCCCTTTTAAATGAATGGGTGGATTCAATTGATCGCAAAGGCGATACCCCTCCATTTATGGTAAAGGAAATCCGTGAATTTCTGAAAAAGCCTGAAATATACATCAAACGCGAATTCTTTGCCGAGTTTGACAAAATAAAATCATCCTTGCCTGCCTTTGAAGAGTCTGCACGAAATGAGAAATCCCCAAGTTTGACAATTGTTTTTGACAAACTTACTGACAGAGAAGAGGCTTGTGAAATTTTGACAAGGCATGGCATTCGCTACAGAACAGGCAAAACACTCACCCCTTTCCGTCTGAGCGGCAATATCGATTGGGGTGTGCCTTGTCCAAACATAATGGGAGTTGAAAATCAAACCTTCTATGTTTGGCCTGAAAGCTTGTGGGCACCTATTTCTTTCACAAAGGCATATCTGAAAAGCATTGGTAAGGACGACAATGAGTGGGAAAAATATTGGTGCGACAAAGACGCAAAAGTATATCAATTCCTTGGCGAAGACAACCTTTACTTCTATGGGCCTGCTCAGCAAGCAATGTGGCTTTGCACGCAAGGAGCGTCCCCTGTTCTTAATTCCGATAATGGTCACCTTCAAGTGACAAAAATCAATCCTATCAAATCAATATTATATATGAATAAGAAGGCCTCCTCATCGGGCGCTCTCAAACCACCTATGGCAGAAGAGTTTCTTAAGTTTTACACTCCAGAGCAGTTTAGAATGCACTTCCTTGCAATGAACCTTACAAACAACAACGTTTCTCTTTGTCCAAAATATTTCAATCCAGATGCTGATGAAAACGAGCAAGACGAAATGGTAAAAGAGGGAAATCTGCTTACAAATGTTTACAACAGAATTTTACGAACACTTTTCTATTCAACACAAAAAACATTTGACGGTGTGTTGCCAGTTGCTGAAATTGATGAGAATGTGCTAGCTGACTGCAAAAAAACAATTTTGGATGTTGAGAGATTTATGCACGACAAAAAATTCCACCAAGTTTTCAACGCCCTTGATGTGTTTATTCGAAATATCAATAAATATTGGGTTAAAGAAGTTGCAACGGCGGACAACGATGAAAAACTTGCACGCCTCACTGCAAACACTCTTCAAATGATTTTTGTTGCAAATACCCTTCTTCACCCTATCGCACCAAGCGGGACTGAAAACGTAGCCGACTATATTGGCTTTGACAAAACAAAATGTTTTGATTGGGAAAATATTTTCGCTAGCGCTTATGACGTACTGCTCCCTCAGCGAGAACGAAAGCTCACTTTCCTAAAAGAGAAAGAAGACTTTTTTAAACGCCATCAATATCAACTTGATGAAATGGCAAGAAAAAATGAGGAAAATTAATTCATCCTCTCATTGATGATTTTTTACAAACAATAAGTGTTTCAAAAATGTTCTTGACGCAATCCACACATAAACTACTATGATGAGTAAGTATAATATTAAAAAGAGATAGATTACTTCTATCTCTTTTTTATTTCAACACACTCAATAAATGCATGATAGATATTTAACATCAAAAACAGGTTCAAATAAATTTTTTTTATTTTTTTTAGAAAAACTCTTGACAATAACAAAAATTAGTTTTATATTAAACCTGTCGAAGAAAAATCAAAAATATAACAAAAGGAGGACAGAACAATGATTAAAATTTCTACACAAATTAAAACTTTCAGTGGTCATATTTTGGGCTCTCTTTTTGCAAGGGTAATTTTATAGGTGCATTCCTACTTAATTTTATCCATTTAAAAAGAATCTCCGTATGACTTGACGGAGATTTTTTGTTTGTGTAAACAATTTTAAGCGAAACAACAAAAAAATAAAATTAATAAAAGGAGAAATCATGAAAAAGGACAAAAGACAAAATAAAAAATTTGGCATTTGGCAATACTTTAAAGCACATAAACTTGCCTTGATATCCTATCTATTTTGCGACCTTATGGGCTCTGCCTTAGTTGTTGTGGGCAGTCTGTTAGTGGCAAATGCAATCACTCTTGTCACTCAGCCAGTTCCAGACTACAAAACCGCATTAATATATTTTGCCATCTGCGCAGGCACCTATTTATTGCGAAATGTATGCTGGCACTTGTCAGGCATTATCTATCAAAAAACTTCAAAAAAGATTATGGAAGCAATAAATTATGACATTGCTAATCAGGCGTTCAAGCTAAGTTCTCGCGCTTACACCGATCATAACACCGGCACATTTGTGTCTCGAATGGTGTCAGAGCCAGAAAACATTGTATCTCAGATTATTCGTCTTGTAGACAATATTACTGGCACGCTTACCTCAATGTCGATCATTGTATACATACTGATTATGAATTTCTATATTGGCCTTATCATTATATTTGCGGTGGCAATTGCAGCAATCATTGAAACAAAAAGAATCAAAGTCTACAGAAAAAATAAGAAAACGGTTAAAGATACATATGACAAGGTACAATCCATATCCACTGAAATTGTCCGTAGTGAAAAAGACATCAAATCTCTTGGCCTCGAAGACAAATTAAGCGAAGTGGCTCAACAAAACTATATTGCTTACAATCAATCTGCGTATAAGCTTAGCATTGTCAATATGAATTATTATAGATTCCGCAATATTCTGCTGCAATGTGCTGGCGTTGCAATGCTTGTACTTGGCACACTTTTAATGGAAAAAGCATTAATTGCTCCTGCTGTTTTTATGCTTGTATATCAAAATCGCGATGGGCTTTATGATGTTGTTTGGAGCATTGGAAATATGAGTGAATATATCACCAGCATTCGAGTATCGTCCGAGCGAATTTTTGAATTATTCAACGAAAAAGAATTTCCTGCAGAGCGTTTTGGCAATCAGTCAATAGAAAGAATTAAAGGTTCAATTGAATTTAAACGTGTTGATTTTTCTTTTGTCGAGTACGAAGAAAAACCAGAGATTTCAAAAATGACTCGCAAAGAAAGAAAAGAGTATAAAAGGAACCCTCCAGAGCGAAAAATCAAATCCATAAATCAAATTTTTAAAAAGCTTTCATTTAAAATCAAGCCAAACAGCACAGTTGCTTTTGTAGGAAAAAGCGGAAGCGGAAAATCTACCATTCTCAACCTCATGGCAAAAATGTATGAAGTGGACGGCGGACAAGTTTTAATTGATGGTGTAAACATTAATGACCTTGACAAACCTACCCTGCGAAACAACATCTCACTTGTAAATCAATCACCTTACATTTTTGATATGTCAATAAAAGACAACTTACTTCTTGCCAAAAAGGATGCAACCGATGAAGAAATCCTGCTCAATCTGAAGAAAGCTTCTCTTGAAGAGTTTATTTCTTCACTTCCTGAAGGAATCAACACCAAGGTTGGAGAAAGCGGAATTAAGCTTTCAGGTGGACAACGTCAACGTCTTGCAATTGCAAGAGCACTTCTTAGAAACAGCCCTATTATCATCTTTGATGAAAGCACGTCTGCACTTGATAATTTTGCACAAGCAGACATCAAAAAAAGCATTGACGCTTTGAAAGGACAGGGAACAATAGTTATTGTTGCGCATCGCCTTTCTACAATTCGAAATGCTGATAAAATCTTCTTCCTAGATGATGGAGAAATAATTGACAGCGGAACTTTTGAAGAATTGTTTGAAAACAACACTAAATTTAGAAGTATGTTCTATGCAGAAAATATTGACAACTAAATATCAAAAAGACTAGAAAATTTCTAGTCTTTTTTAATTAAATAAATCAATAACATCGAGTAAACTTTCAAGCGTCTTAAATGCAAAAGCTTTTGTTTTTTCTGTGGAAGGCTTTAAGTCAGGAATATGAATTGCAATCATCCCCGCTTTTGACGCGGCCTCAATCCCCACATCGGAATCTTCAAGTGCCATAGCATTCTCCGGTTTGACTCCAAGCACCTGACAGCTTTTAAGGTACACCTGGGGATGTGGCTTTGCTTTTGTAACCATGTCACCGCCTATTATACTTGAAAAATAACTTTCATCTATGCCACAAACTTTCAATCTATGCTTAATGTCATCAATGGTTGAAGAGGATGCAATGGCAAGAGTCACTTGTTTTTCCTTTAAAAATTTAAGCAGTTCCTTCGCCCCCTTCTTTACCGGAAGCTCGCCTCTATTTTCAGCATCTTTCATCATTTTTTCAGCCGTCTCTCTCTTGCTTTTCAAATCAAAATTCTTGCCAAACTTTTTCTCTAGCTCGGCGTCATATAAATCACTGCGAAGCCCGGCAATTGAGATAAGAAATTCCTCTGACACAGCTTGTCCCTGCTGCTGGCAGGCCTTAATAAAACAATTCATCCAAAGTCTTTCGCTGTCAAACATAAGGCCGTCCATATCAAATACAACTGCTTCAATATTTTTCATTTTTTTCTCCTCTATGATATACTTGCCCATTATATCATAAAAACTACATAAAACCAAAGCTTTTGCGCTGAAATAATTGTTATACTGCATACTTTTAACATAAATAGCATTTAAAACGCACGGCAGGTTTTTGCTGGCAATCATACCCTCTTGATTGAACGGATCTCAAGCGCGTCCTGACAACGAACTTATATCGACGCATTAAAAAAAACGAGCCTTCACTCGCGGTCTTACTGGCTCTAGGGGATTGGATTTGAACCACTCCCAAAACGAGGTTATAACGAATGTTTTAACCCGAAGGCATAAAAAACCGTGCCTTCTGACACGGTCTTACTGGTTGCGGGGATTGGATTTGAACCAACGACCTTCGGGTTATGAGCCCGACGAGCTTCCGAGCTGCTCTACCCCGCGATATTTAGAGAAGACTTACTCTTCTCTTATATGATATGCTAAAAAAATTATTTTGTCAATAGTTTTTGCCAAATTTTTTGTAAATTTTAGTAAAAATACATCGAACACGCAACAGCAGCGATACCTAAGATGTACAAAAGGTTGACAACATATTGCATTTTGCTTGTGTCCTTAACAAAGCTTCTGAAAAGTTGAGAAAGCATAAACAGCACGCCTGCACCAGCCATAATAATACTTGTAATCATGTGACTTGAAGCCAAGTATGCGTATATGCCTTCGGCAATCATAAATCCAATTGCCACCCATATAACAAGCGTTGCAAGAACTTGATACCATTGTTTATACTTTTTCACTGCACAAACAACGCATCCAATTCCTAAGCCAATCAGCAGCCCACCCCCAAGCGCAAACACATTGAAGTATGAAAGCGAAAGAGCGCTAAGCCCAAAGCAGGCAATACCCAATGCTTTCAACACTCCAAAAACAATCATCTTTGGTTTTTCTTGTTCGATGGGTGAAGTAATCATTGACTCGCTGAGAAGCAAGAAGCCCATTCCAAAAAAGATTAAAAGAGGAAGTGCGTTTGTGAGAGAATTGAGGTTTGCACAAATCAACGCTAAGGCAAACGCAGTCAACACAGCGCCACCCCTTATCAGCAGCGCCTTATAGCCCTTTTGATTATGAAAAACTGTGTATAGCGCGCTCATTGCAATTGTAAGAACGCCAAAAATTATAAATACGATCATTTTCATGTCTTTATTGTAACCTAAAATAAAAATAAAACAAAACAATTTTGATAATTTTTTTAATATTTGGCAAAAATTATTATATGAAGTTTCTTAAAAACATTTTACTATTTCTTTCTGCCTTTGTGCCAATGTTTGTTTTGATTCTTTTAAAACTGATTATTGACATAATAAACAGCAATCTTACATTCAATGTGCTCAATACCCTCAACCTATGCACGCTTGTAATTTTGATTTTAACGGGCATTTGCGGGCTGTACTGGAGTACTCACGAAAAAGAGGCAGGGAAAGAGATTTACATCCTCTCTGCGCAAAATATAACTGATAAACATTTTTTCGGCTATTTCTCACTTTTTGTGCTGTTTGCATTGCAGCTTGACCTGTCACTTATCAGCGGCTACTGCACTTTCGTGGTTATTATGTTTTTTATTGCAGTCGTCTATATCAAAAACGCCCTTTTTTACATCAATCCCCTTCTCAATATTTTAGGATATAACTTCTACGACGTGACATATCAGCTGCGTGAAGAAGGCAGCGAACATAATGCCAAAATTTTTTCTAAAGGAGTTTTGCTTCCAAAGAAAAAATATGTTGCAAACATCAAAAATCAAAACTTTACTTTTATTGATACAAAGAAATAAAAAAGAGCCAACATTGGCTCTTTTTTTACGTAATTACGTTTAAACCTTAAGCGTCAAATAGCCATACTTGCCAGTAGTCTCATCAAGCCCAGCATACGCATATGTTTTATCAGCCACTCCACCATTTTCTTCCCAGTTTGGAAGGGACGAGCATTGTGAGAACATTTGTAGTCCAGAAGACACCAAATTGGTGTTCCACCTTTGCCCCACATAAATATTTTCAAGTTGTGGACAATAGCTAAACATTGACGTCATATTTGTCACTTGCGATGTATCAAAAGACGATATATCCAAAGATTGGAGCTTGTAACACGCAATAAACATACTGTTCATTGTAGTTACTTTTGAAGTATCAAAATGTGATAAATCAAGTTCAACCAGATTCTGACATGAGTTAAACATATATGCCATACTTGTAACCTTGGAAGTGTTAAAGTTTGAAATATCCAACTCTGTTAAAGAATTACACCCTGAGAACATATATCCCATATTCGTTACATTTGTTGTGTCAAAATGCGATAAATCAAGTGATTCTAGGGATTGGCAATTAAGAAACATATAATTCATATTTGTAACATTTGTTGTTGTAAAAGAGGATAAATCAAGCGACTTCAGTTTATTGCAACTATGAAACATACATGAAAAGCCTGATCCACCTATTTTATTAGAGGTATCAAAATTTGAAACGTCCAGCCTCTCTAGACTGTTACACTCGCGAAACATATAGTAAAAAGACGTAACATTTGATGTATTAAAATGAGAAAGGTCAAGTTCTTTAAGCACAGTACAGAAATAAAACATTTGAGCCATATTCTTTACATTTTTCGTATCGAACAGGGACAAATCTAGACTCGCGAGCTTTTTACAGCTGTAAAACATGTTGTGCATAGAAGTTGTCACTGAAGTGTCAATATTATTGAACTCGATTTTTGTCAGTGTTGATACTTTGGTTGTGCCATTCATCTCTCCATAAACGTACTCCGCACTAAAAAAATCTGCGCAGCCTTGTGGCATGGTGATTGTCTCGGTTGACAGGACAAACATTGCGCCGATGTGTGATGATGTCTCGCGATTGTAATAGGTGTAGTAGTGAGCAAAAATGCTTTCATCTTGTGCTTTGCTTACGTCAATTGTTGAAAGCACGTTTGTGCTTACAAGCACTCCATTGCCTTCAGTAAAATTGTATGTGTCTCGATCAGCGTCCTCATAGCTGTCAAAATAAATTTCAGATATGACAGGATTGCCGATTGACGTCGCCTCTTCGTTAAGCGCCAAGTATGCATTTTGAAAATTTGTTTTGCCAATCATTGGGGTTTTTGTATGATAAAAAATGTTTGTATAGGTTTCAATTTGCGGCATTGAAACAGCAAAAACACCCATCGACATCGCAATGCAGACGAGAAATGAGTATAACACTACATAAATTGTCGTTTTTACCTTTTTCATACCTTTATTTTACACTATTTTTTATAAAAAACAAATAAATTTGTAGTATTTTGTATAAATTTTATTTAAATACATTCTAAAACAACACTCAAAGTCAAACTTTTTATGAAATATATAATAAAAAAAACAAATCAGTTGTCTAGCTGATTTGTTTTAATGCATACTATCTCAAACTAACTTTCTGTCTTTTGCGTTTTTTCTTTGCGATCTGGCACGATTTTTGTGTTGAACACAATAAACTTTTGCCAGAAGAACTCCGTTACAAAATTTATCACCATCATAAGCGCTTCAACAAGAAGTGCATCCCACCCGCAATCTTTAAGTGCTTGTCCTCCAAATACTGACGCTGGAATAAATGCCGCATAGAATACAAGCACAAGCAGCATTGCTATTGGCACATTATTAGACGCCTTGAAGGTAAATTTTCGGTTGAAAGTAAAATTCCAAATCACGGAAAGCGTCACGCTTATTAAGTGGCTTGGCCAAAAATCCCAAAAAAAGACTTCACTAAGAAGAGCAAAAACACCAAACTGGATTACACCTGCCGAAATTGAAAAGAGGGTAAACTTGATTGCCTGCCACCAATTTGATTTGATAAATTTCTCTTTTGTGCTTTCAGTTTGCTGTTGTTGCTCAATCTTTTCTTTTTCTTCCATGTGTATTTCCTTTATAACGATTATTATATCACATTTTAACGCCGCTTGGCAAGTGATTTACATTATTTGCAATTAAAATGTTGCGCGGGCAAAATTAGGGGCATTTTGCGCCGTTTTTCTTTTGAAATCGCTTGCTTTTTTCTATATAATAATATATAATAAGTTTATATTATAAATAGGAGAATTTTGATATGGACGAAAAACAAGAAATCACTCAAGAAACATCTCAAGACATGACAGGCGAGCTTAGTCAGGAAATTGGCAAATCTGTCAAGTATGACGCTGGTGACATTCAAGTGCTTGAAGGGCTTGAGCCCGTAAGAAAAAGACCGGGAATGTACATTGGTTCTACCGACGAACACGGCCTTCATCACCTTGTGACCGAAGTTGTCGACAACTCAATTGACGAGGCTCTTGCTGGCTACTGTACTAAAATTGAAGTAGTCATCAATTTTGACGGATCATGCTCTGTTATTGACAATGGTCGTGGTATTCCTACTGGCATGATTGCAAAAGAAGGGAAAAGCGCAGTTGAAGTTGTTCTTACCAAACTTCACGCTGGTGGAAAATTTGGCGGCGAGGGATACAAAATCTCAGGCGGACTTCACGGCGTTGGTGTTTCCTGCGTAAACGCCCTTTCAAAATATATGAAAGCTGATGTTTATCAAAATGGCAACCACTACAAAATTGAGTTCTCTCGCGGAAAGGTTATTACCCCTCTTGAAATTGTAAGCACAACGGAAAGACGCGGAACAACAATCACTTTCCTTCCTGACGAAGAGATTTTTGAAACAACTCAATTTAATTATGAAATCATGAGAAACCGTTTCAGAGAAATCGCTTTCCTAAACAAGGGGCTTGTGATTTCACTTGAAGACAAGAGAGAAGGCCAAGAGCGCAAGGAAGAATTTGAATTTAAGGGCGGAATTGTCGAATTTGTTGACTATTTAAATAAAAACAAAGACACAATCCTCTCTGCCCCTGTATATTTCAATAAGTTCAACCGCAGCAAAGAAGGCGACCTTGAAAACGAAATTGAGGTTTGCTTCCAGTTTAACGAAGGCTATAGCGAAGTAATTAATGCGTACGCAAACAACATCAACACAGAAGAAGGCGGAACTCACCTTGAGGGCTTTAAATCAGGCTTAACAAAGGTTATCAACGAGTATGCCCTTGCAAATAAGATTATCAAAGAAAACGAAAAACTTTCTGGTGAAGATTGCCGCGAAGGAATCACTGCCGTGATCAGCGTAAAACTTCGCGATCCACAATTTGAGGGCCAAACAAAAACAAAGCTTGGCAACAGCGAAATGAGAAACTTTGTTTACAAAGCCATGGTTGAGCAGTTTGGCGACTATCTTGACCGCCACCCTGCTGAAGCGAAAAATCTTATATTAAAATCAATCACAGCTCAGCGCGCAAGAGACGCGGCGAGAAACGCAAGAGAGCTTACTCGCAGAAAAGGCGTGCTTGAATCAACTACGCTTCCAGGCAAGCTTACCGATTGCCGTGAAAAAGACAGACGTTTATGTGAAATATATATCGTAGAAGGAGATTCTGCGGGCGGTTCTGCAAAAAGCGGCCGTGACAGCAGATTCCAAGCAGTGCTTCCACTTCGCGGAAAGATTCTTAACGTTGAAAAAGCAAGGCTCAACAGAATTCTTGAAAACGCTGAAATCAAAGCAATGATCACCGCTTTCGGTTGTGGAATTGGTGATGAGTTCAACATTGACAAGCTTCGTTATGACAAAATCATCTGCATGACCGATGCCGACGTTGACGGATCGCACATCAGAATACTTCTTCTTACATTCTTCTTCCGCTTTATGCGTCCTCTGATTGAACAAGGACACGTATATGCGGCAAAACCACCTCTTTATCTTATCACTAGAAACAAGAAAGAACATTTCTATTTCTATAACGATGAAGAACTTGACGAATGGAAAAAAGCAAACGGCATGAAGGGCTGCGAACAACAACGCTATAAAGGTCTTGGTGAAATGGATGCAGACCAACTTTGGGATACTACTATGGACCCAGAAAATCGAATTTTAATTCAGCTTACAATGGAAGACGCTATTGAAGCAGAGAAATATTTCAGCGAGCTTATGGGTGAAGACAGCGAACTGAGACGTAAATTTATCGAAGAAAATGCTACTCGCGTCAAAGATCTTGACGTCTAGAATAAAAGGAGAAAGCAATGGAAAAAGACAAACTCTCTCTTGAAGAGAAACTCGCAAAAACAAAAGTTGAAAAAACTGACACAGTGGAAAACCTTAAAGACTCTTTCCTCTCTTACGCAATGGCAGTAAACATTTCTCGTGCTATTCCTGACGTACGTGACGGACTGAAACCAGTTCATCGAAGAATTCTTTTTGGAATGGGCGAGACAAACAACTTTTATGACAAGCATACAGTAAAATGCGCACACATTGTCGGTACTGTTATGGGCCGCTATCACCCACATGGTGACAGCTCAATCTACGACGCCCTTGCGCGTCTTGCACAAGACTTCTCAATCAGATATCCTCTCGTTTATGGTCAAGGAAACTTTGGTTCTATTGATGGAGATAGCCCTGCGGCTTATCGTTACACAGAAGCAAAACTTGAAAAAATCGCAGGACTGATGCTTGAAGATATTGATAAGCGCACTGTTGATTTTCAAGACACCTATGACGGAACAAGGCAAGAGCCTATGGTGCTTCCTGCAAAAATTCCAAACCTTCTTATCAATGGCGCAGACGGTATTGCGGTTGGTATGGCAACAAACATCCCTCCACACAACCTTACTGAAGTGCTTACCGGCCTTCAAGCACTTATCGAGAATCCAGACATTGACATCGACGAGCTTATTAAAATTATTCCTGCACCAGATTACCCTACTGGCGGTATCATTATGGGCAGAACAGCAGTTAAACACGCTTACAAAACAGGACGCGGCGGAATTGTAGTCCGTGGAAAAGCCGAAATTGAAGAGCTTTCAAACGGAAGAAGCCGCATTGTGATTACCGAAATTCCTTATCAAGTAAACAAGTCAAACCTTGTTGTACAAATGGCAAACCTTGTAAAAGACAAGAGAATTGAGGGAATCAGCGATATTCGCGATGAATCTGACCGTAACGGAATCAGCATTGTCGTTGACATCAAAAAAGACTATAACGCACAAGTAGTTCTCAATGGACTTTATAAAAACACTCAACTTCAAAAGAGCGACGGAATTATTATGCTTGCCCTTGTTGGCAGACAACCAAGAATTCTAAACCTCAAAGAAATGCTCTACTACTATCTTGAACACCAAAGAGAAGTTCTTATTCGTAAAACTCAATTTGACCTTGAAAAAGCAAAAGAAAGAGAACATATCGTCCGCGGGCTTGTAATTGCACTTGCAAATATTGATGAGGTAATTCAAATTATCAAAGGCGCAGACGACCGCTCTGACGCACTTGTAAAACTTACTGCAAGATTTGAACTTGACGAGACTCAAGCAAACGCTATTCTTGAAATGAAGCTTTCAAAACTTACATCTTTGGAAGTTGAAAAACTCAATCAAGAACTCGCTGAAATCGACGCTCTTATCATTGACCTTGAAGAAATTCTTTCTACACCTGCCAGAGTCAATAAGATTCTCCACGACGGCTTTGAAGAAATCAAAAATTCATTTGGCGACAACAGAAGAACTGAAATCAGTTTAGAGGCAGGCGGAATTGATATTGAAGACCTTATCCCTGTTGAAGATGTGATGATTTCAATGACTCACCAAGGATACATCAAGAGAATATCAACCAGCGAGTACAAAGCACAAAATCGCGGCGGCGTTGGTGTAACTGCACATAAAACAAAAGATGAAGACTATGTAGAACAGATGTTTGTAACATCATCTCATGATGACCTTCTCTTCTTTACAACAAAAGGACGAGTTTACTGCATCAGAGCGTATGAAGTGCCTGAAGCACAACGCACAGCAAAAGGCCGCGCAATCATCAACCTTCTTATGCTTTCACCTGATGAGAAAGTTACAACCGTTATTCCTAGAAAGAAAGACGCGGAAGGCTTCCTCGTTATGGCAACTCGCAAAGGGCTTATTAAGAAAACAAGCCTTAAAGAATTTGAATCGATCAGAAAAGTTGGAAAGGTTGCAATTCACCTTCTTGACGACGATCAACTTATCGGCGTTGATCTTACCAACGGAGAAGAAGATATTATTGTTGCTTCTCACAGCGGAAAGACTATTCGCTTTAATGAAAACGACGTGCGCAACATGGGTAGAGACAGCCAAGGCGTACGCAGCATGAAACTTGCTGAGGACGACTTTATCATTGATATGGTAGTCGCTAAGCCAGAATCTCAAATCATCACAATCTCTGCAAACGGCTATGCAAAACGCACCGATGTTGACGAGTTTAGACTTCAACAACGCGGCGGAATGGGCGTCAAGGCAGGTATATTCAACGAAAAAACAGGGTCTCTTGTAGCTCTTAGACAATCAACAACAGACAACGATATCATGCTTATCTCTGATGACGGCGTAATCATTCGCATTTCGCTTGATCAAGTAAGCCACCTTTCAAGAGTAAGTCAAGGCGTAAAAGCCATGAAGCTTAAAAAAGGAAGCTTTATCGTTGGCGTTGCCGTTGTAGCAAAAGAGGAAGAAACAGCTGAAACAGAAGCGACCGAAAACACTGAAGAAACAACAGCCGAGGATTCAGCAAATACAGAAACTCCTACCAACGAAAACTAATGTTACTCAAGCAATCAACCCCAAATAAATCAGTTTTAAACTGATGGAGGCAAACATGATAGACAACGAACAATTATATTTTGCTAAAACAAAACAAATTATTGCAAACAATATCGAGCAAAACAAACTTGAAAAAGCGCAAGTCGACAGCAAACTCACCCTTGAGAAAAAGGCTTTGGCAGAAAACTATCGTGAAGTGTCAAAAGGCGACGACCTTGCAAACACTTTTGAAGTTTTAGGATCGCTGCAGGAACGCTCTTTTGGCCTAGATCACGAAGAGCGAATACTTCACCTGCAAGCAAAAAATCCATACTTTGCTCGCATTGACTTCAAACCAGAAGGAAAAGAAAAAGAATCATCAATCTACATCGGGCTAGGCTCAGTGATTGACGACAACAAAAAAATTCGTGTTGCAGACTGGCGTGCGCCAGTGTGCAGCATGTATTATGACTATAATCTCGGCCCCGCCAAATTCAAAAACGGAAGCGAAATTTTTAAGGGAGAAATGACACTTAAAAGACAATACAAAATTGAAAATGGCGAGCTTATTTCCTACTTCAACACAGATATGACAATCAATGATGAAATTTTGCAAGAGATTTTATCTAAAAATGTTTCAATCAAAATGAAGCAAATTGTCTCTTCTATTCAAAAAGAGCAGAACGCAATCGTACGAAATGATCGCACTGAAAATATGCTGGTACAAGGAATTGCCGGAAGCGGAAAAACCTCTATTGCCCTGCACAGAGCCGCTTACCTTCTTTATAGTCATAGAAAACTTATCAAATCAAACGATATTTGCATTATTTCTCCAAACAACGTCTTCTCAAGTTATATTTCAGAGGTTCTTCCTCAACTTGGCGAGGACAACTTGGCAGAAACAACACTTGAACGTATTGTTAAAAGCGAGCTGAAACGCCCTGTACAGCCACGAGAGGATATGCTTGACGAGATCGCATCAAATCCAAAGCAAGAGACTCTCAACGAGATTTCGTATAAATCCTCATATGAATATCTTGACGGACTGCTTCGCTTCCTAAAAGGGCCATTCCTCGAAACCTTTCAGCCTAAAGATTTAAGCTTTGTTGTTGCTGAAGATATGGACGGCAACAAACAAACCATCAACTTCCCTGCAGAACAAACAAAAGAACTTTTCTTTAAAGCACATAAGGGGCTTGACCTGCATGAGAGAATCAATAAAATCGCTTGGCAGTATGCTATGTACTTTACCGAAAAAAGACATTACTCAAAAGAACAGAACAACGGTCTTAAAGCTAGATTTAAGCGCATGCTTTACAACTTCTTGCCTATCAAAGAGGTTGAAAAGGTATACAAAATCTTTATGGCACGTGAAGGGCTCAAACCTCACGAAGGCAAAGAGATTAAGTATATGGACAAAGGCACCTATCTTGCAATAAAGCATTATATTTATGGCTTTGATCACGACTTCTCTGCAAAATACCTTATTATTGATGAAATGCAAGACTTCACCCCTGTTGACATTTACGTCTTCAAAAAGATTTGGTCTTGCCCTATGATTGTGGTAGGCGACGTTCATCAATGCATTGAAAAAAGCGTTACTGATGAATATTTACACCTGACGGCTGACTTTCTCGGCTGCAAGCTTCTTGAACTTAATAAAACATACCGTTCTACAAAAGAAATTGCACTTTACGCAAACAGACTTGTTGGTCTTGAAGATATTGAGTTTGTAAACAGAAGCGGCGGAGAACCTATTGTAATTCAAACAGAAAATCAAGCCGCAGCAATCAAGAACTATATTGACACAGAATGCAGTGGGCACGAGCACATTGCAATTATATGCAAATGCAAAAGAGAAGCAAAAGAAGTTTATGCTGCCCTTAAAAAACTTATGGACTGCCGCATCTTGACAGAACCAGAAGATTATCAAGAGCGCGTTTTAGTCACAACCTGCGCAACAGCAAAAGGAATTGAATTTGACGCAGTAATCATTCCAAATGCAGACAGCGAAAACTATAAAAACACAATTGACAAAAACATTGTATACGTTTCGGCAACACGAGCGCTGCACAAATTGTGCTTCATAACCGAAAAACAACCTAGCATTTTCACCAATTCACTTAAAATAATGACATACTAAAGCAATATAAAAGGTATAAAATAAGAAAACTAAAATTTTTACATTATTTTACAAAAATAAAAATTTTAAAGTTTTTTAAAAAATTTGTTAAAATTGCTTGACTTTTTAATTTTTACGTGTGGAAATGTGGATAACTTGGTGGAAAAGCGCAAAAAAGCCGTCATTTTTCAACAATTTGCATAAAAATGAGCAGTTTTGTATAAATATTTACGTGTGGAAATGTGGATAACTCTTATGGTTTTTGTAAAATCTTTTTTCTGCATTTCCTTGTAATTCAATGCAATACTTATGAAAATATACATAACATCAACTTTTCAAAAATCAAGTTATGGTTTAAATTTATAAAACAAAAGGAGTAATTATGAGTACAACAAAACTTATTTCACCGCGAAAATTAGCGGGTTTTTGGGAACTCCCTCCAGAAAAACAAATTCTCTTTGAAGAAATGCAAGAAAAAATCAAAAAGGTTTTCGCCCAAAATTGCTACTCACCTCTTGACACCCCTGTTTTAGAGCTTGCTGAAATTCTGCTTGCAAAGTCAAGCGGCGAAATGGATAAAGAGGTTTATGCATTCACCAAAGGCGATACAGCGATGTGTATGAGATATGATCTCACTGTCCCTCTTGCCCGCTTTGTGGCAGCCAACGCAAACACTCTTGAATTTCCATTCAAAAGATATCAAATCGGCAAAAACTACCGCGGAGAAAGACCTCAAAAAGGCAGATGGAGAGAATTTTATCAATGTGATGCCGACGTAATCGGCAGCGAAGCTCTTTCACTTGTTGCTGACGCAGAATGTGTAAAGCTGTTTATAGAATGTTTTGACGCCCTTGGATATACCTCGATCACAGAAATTTCAAACAGAAACCTCTTGTTTGGACTTATTGATGACTGCGGCGATAACGCAAATGCCGAAGCAATCATCATCCTTCTTGATAAGTTTGACAAAATCGGCAAGGACAACATCAAACTATCCCTTAAAGACTTGGGGGTAAGTGAAGAAAACTGCGAAAAATATATCAGCGCAGTTTCTGTGAAAGGAAATTTTGAAGAATTTAAAACTGCCCTTTCAAAAATTTCAAACAACGAAATCTTCTTAAAAGCACTCACAGAACTTGAAGAGGTTGAAAGTTATTTGACAGCGTTTGGCTGCGATAAAAACAGATACACATTCAACGCTGGAATTATTCGCGGACACAACTACTACACCGGCACCGTTTTTGAAACCTTCCTTGAGGGACACAGAGAATTTGGCGCACTTGGCGCAGGCGGAAGATATGAAAACCTCGCAGGATATTTTACCGAAAAGAAACTTCCTGGCGTCGGAATGAGCATCGGCCTTACACGCCTTTTTGATGTATTTGACCAAAACGGACTACTCCCTGAAGTCAAAAAATCAAACATCGACCTGTTTATCATTCCTCTTGGCGACTATACAGCAAAATGCGTTGAACTTTGCTCTTTCTTTAGACAAAACGGCATTAAAGCTGAAGTTGCATACGACAACAAATCCTTTAAAAACAAAATGAAAGAGGCAAATCGTAGACAGGTGCCTTATGTTATGATTGTAGGCGAAAATGAGGCTAACAGTGGCCTTTACGTCTTAAAAAACATGACAAGCGGCGATCAATCAACCCTTTCAAAAGAAGACTGCTTGAAAGCAATTAAATTATAAAAACAAAAAAGAGCAACAAAATTTGCTCTTTTTTTATAAACTATCTTCTTTAGTTTCGTCTTCTTTAAAGTTTTGAATTGTAACTTGTTTTTCCCTAAATTCTGGGAAAGTTTTTCTCATAAAATCAAGGTAGATGTTTTTCACTATCTCCTCTGGAAATTCAGACTCTGAGTTATAATCGGCAAAATAAGGAGACACACAATCATTGTCTGTTAAATAAAACTGTTTAACCTTTAATCCTGAAGAATCCGATCTAGATAATTTTAAGGTTGCCCAATTGGGATAACAAAACTTGTAATAAACCAAAATAGGTTTTCCATTGTCAGTTGTACCGAACGCAGATTTAAATCTTTCTATCAAAAGCCCTTCCAACCCCAAATCGTGCATTTTGGCAAGCAGAGAAGGATACTGGTTTTGTATAAATTCTATTACTTTCTTTTTTTCCTCTGGCGAATTATCGGAATTTAGCACAATGTTTTTCAAAAGCGGTTTATAAATACAACATGTATTTGCATCCAAAGAATAAATTTTTGATATGTCTTTTTTTATGGAATCAATAAGTTTCCTATCGCTTTTAGCAACAAACTCTTCGAGAATCGATGACATATTGCCTCCTTTTATAACTCCTTTTCTTCGGCTTCGCTGTCGCCGATAGGTTGTTGATTTTTATTTCCTTCTGAGTCAGCCAACATCTTCAATCGTTGTTCCAGATCTTCCTTTCCCTTGATCTTTAAAAAATATTGTGTATATTTATTTCCTTTAACGAAATCTGCAATGTCTTTATAATACCGAGTATATGTTTCAGGCTTAATTTCTTTATCCATTCTAAACGAACCATATGCTTTAAGATTAAATTCATCTTCGAAATCTTTAAAAATTGATAATACAAGCTTTGTAGCCAAAATTGCATCCTTCTTTTCCGCAAAATCTCCTAACCAATAATCAGGACACTCTCCGTTTTTCAAAACAACAAAAATTGTTGGTCTATATAATATATTGCAAACCATTTTTCCCATAATTACTCCTTTTATAATTCCTTTTCTTCATCTTCGTCGCTGTCGCCAATGTTTTGGGTTGTTTGCAAAATATAATCTTCTTTCTTCGCAACTATGAATTTGCATTGATTTAAATCTTTTTCACTACAAGTATTCCAAAGTTTAGCATAATCGTTTTTTAGACTCTTTGGTAAATTTATATATACATAGTCCACCCAAAGCATTGATTCTTTAACGTTTGATTTGCGATTATCTAAAGTGTAAGAACAATCATCAAATTTAACAGATGTAATAGAGTCATAATGTCCGCCATTATAATCTGTATAATATACCGCTATATGTTTAAGTTCTTTTTCTACTTTAGGCTTATCTGTTCTTCCTGTTAATCTGTTTGCAAAGCTGATTATGGTTTCTTCAGACAGTTGAGATATAAATTTTATCATAATTACTCCTCTATTCACCACTATAATACCACGCTTTACTATAAATTTCAATACTATATCTACAAAAAATTGGTTATTCTTTGATGTATAACTTGTCAGATGGAAATTTTTAGGCTATAATAAAGTTATGAACGAAAGAATCAAAGAAAGGCTTTCCACCCTTACAACAAAACCGGGTGTATATGTTATGCGCGACAGCGATGGTGTTGTGATTTATGTTGGAAAGGCGAAAAACTTAAAAAACAGGGTTAGTCAATATTTCAGAAACTCACCAAAGCCAAGCAAAGTGCAGGCTATGGTGGACAATGTTGACATTTTTGACTATTTCATCACAATGAGCGAAATGGACGCACTTGCACTTGAAAGCAACCTTATCAAAAAGTATCAACCTTTTTATAACATTCTTCTCAAAGACGGCAAGCAGTTTCCTTACATCAAAATCAACCTAAAAGAGCCCTTTCCAAAATTTGAGATTGTGCGAAAGGTTAAAAAAGACGGAGCAAAATACTTTGGACCATATTTTGCCGGACTTGATGCGCGCGAAATTTTAAACACAATCAATGCAGCATTTACGATTCGCACCTGCTCACAAAAAATAACCAACTCATCAATTGCAAAACGGGAGTGCTTGAATTATAGTTTAGGCCTTTGCAGCGCCCCCTGCACCAAGAAAGTGTCGCGAGAAGAATATTTGGAAGAGATCGACCGCGCAATCAACTTTTTAAGTGGAAATGATGATGAAATTGAGCATATTTTGCAAGAAAAAATGCAAAAAGCAAGCGAAAACGAAAACTTTGAAAGCGCAATCATTTTACGAGAGCGCCTGAAAATGATTGACAAGCTTAAGCAGCGCATTGTTGCAAACCTGCCTAAAGATATTTCAAAAGACGTTATCGCCTATGAGACCGACGGACTTTCAGGAGTTATCACACATATGGTAGTAAGAGGTGGAAAGATTTTGGGAATAATCTCCTACCCTTATAGTGATGCAGAACTTGAAGAAGGACAAACCCTTTTCAACTTCATTTGTCAATACTATCAAAATATGATTTTGCCAAACGAGATAATTCTCTCGCACGAGGTTGACAGCGAGCTGCTTTGCGAATTTTTTGGAAAGAAAATCAATTTCATCTCAAACCCTTATGCTATCAACAAAAAGTTGCTTGAAATGGCGCAAGAAAACGCCAAAGAATATCTCGAAAAACATATTGAAAAGGATAAAATCAAATACAACAATACCCTGGGCGCAGTAAAAAATTTAAAAGAAAAGTTGAATCTTCCAAGGTTGCCAAGCAGAATGGAGTGTTATGACATCTCCAACATCAGCGGAACAAACAAAGTTTGCTCTATGGTTGTGTTTAAAAATGGTGAGCCAAGCAAGAAAGACTATCGCAAGTTTAAAATTAAAACCGTAAAAGGTTCAAACGACTTTGCCTCACTTAAAGAAGCCCTTACAAGACGATTAGAACGCCTCAAAGAAGGCAAACTCGACTCTTTCAAGGAAACACCCGACTTGATCGTTATTGACGGAGGAAAGGGGCAATTATCGTCAACCTTTGAAATTTTAAGTGACGAAGGTTTTGCGCAAAACATTCCTATGATTTCTCTTGCAAAAAGAATTGAAGAGGTATTTGTTCCCGGCAGCAGCATTCCAATCCTATTAAAACCGCACTCGGCCGAGCTTAAGCTTTTGCAGCGAATTCGAGATGAAGCACACCGCTTTGCAATCACATATCACCGCCGCTTACGCACCAACAAGCAAACAGCATCTGTTCTTGATAAGATTGCCGGAATCGGCCCCAAGAAAAGAGATGCGCTTCTCAAGGTGTTTGGCACAAGCGAGGAAGTGGCTAAAGCCGACCAAGCACTACTTGAAACAGTTGAAGGCATCAATCCTGCTCTTGCCAGCGCAATTGTCAAATATTTTACAGACAATCCGATTGAATACAAACCGGAAGAGTAAGTAGCATTTTCTTAAAACAAATCATAAAAATATTTGGTTAAAAGCAAGTTTTTTGCTATACTAAAAAGCAGGAGGATACAAAAATTATATGGAAAAAATTAAAATGGTTCAGTACGGCTGCGGAAAAATGAGCAGATGGACAATCCGCTACGCACTGGAAAAAGGCGTTAAACTTGTAGGCGCTTTCGACATCAATGAAGACATCATCGGTAAGGACGCTTCAGTTGTTGCTGATGAGCTTACCGAAGAAATCGGCGTAAAAATCAAACATGCTGATGAGTTTGAAAAGTTTTTGCAAGAAAACGAGGTTGATATTGTTGTCGTAACAACAACTTCTCTCTTCAGCGAAAACTACCCTATCTATGAAATCTGTGCTAGAAATGGCGTGAACGCAATTTCTACTTGCGAAGAGGCTTTCTATGCTCAAAACTCAAACCCAGCACTTGCTGCAAAACTTGATGAAATGGCAAAAGAAACAGGCTGCACAATCTGCGGAAGCGGCTATCAAGACGTTTTCTGGGGCAACCTTATTTCTGTTCTTGGCGGCGCAACTCACAAAATCAAAACAATCAGAGGAAAGTCAAGTTACAACGTTGAAGACTATGGCATTTCACTTGCCAAAGTACACGGCGCTGGACTTAGCGTTGAACAGTTCCAAAAAGAAATCGCTTCAGTTGACGAAATTTCTGACGAAGAAAGACAAAAGCTTATCAATGAAGGAAATTACGCCCCAAGTTATATGTGGAATGTAAACGGCTGGCTTTGTTCTAAACTTGGTCTCCACGTAAAGAGCCAAACTCAAAAGACTATCCCTCATATCGCTAAAGAGGACCTTGAAAGCACAACGCTTGGCATAACAATCAAGAAAGGCGACTGCACAGGTATGAGCGCTGTTGTTACAACCGAAACTGAAGAAGGCACAACTATCATTTCTGAGTGTATCGGAAAGGTTTATGCTGCCGATGAATTCGACTGCAACGACTGGACACTTGAAGGCGAGCCTACAACAAGGGTTGTCATTGAAAGACCTGCAACTCCAGAACTTACTTGCGCTACTGTTATTAACAGAATCATTGACGTTCTTGTTGCAGAACCTGGATATACAACAACTGACAAAATGCCAGAAAACATTTATAAAGCACACAATCTTGACCAGTATATCGAATTTGTTGACTGTTGCTGCGGCGAAGATGACTGCCACTGTCACGAAGAAGGACATGAGTGCCACTGCGGCGACCATTGTCACTGCGAAGACTAAAAAACTTAAGCTCCCAAACTCATAGGGGGCTTATTTTAAGGGCATAGACGAAGCTATTTGCAAAGTTCTTGCAAAATATCACCATCCCACAACCTGTTAACCATGATGCAGCAAAATTGACACTGCAATAAGACAAATACAAACCAATTTATCAAAAGGAGCAACACATATGAAAAAAGGAATTTTTATCACATTTGAAGGAGGCGAAGCATGTGGAAAATCTACACAAGTAAAGCTTCTAAAAGAATATATTGAAAGTTTGCCAAACAAGGATGATTTCATCTTCGTGCGAGAACCGGGCGGAACAAAAATCGGCGAAGAAATTCGCAATCTCCTTTTAAACTATAAGGAAGATGCACCACTGCCAATGACAGAACTTCTGCTTTTCTGTGCTACAAGACATCAAATTTCTGAAAATGTCATAAAACCAGCTCTCAAAGAAGGCAAGATTGTCATAGCAGACAGGTTTTATGATTCAACTGTTGCATACCAAGGCTTTGCACGAGAAATTATGAGCGCGAATGAGATTTTAAATCTCACCAAACTTGCAATTGGCGACCTAAAGCCAGATAAAACATTCTACTTCAAACTTTCTCCACATGAGGCATTTAAACGCAAAGCAAACTGCCCTCCACTTGACCGCATGGAACTGGAAGGCATGGAATTTCACCAGCGTGTTGCCCAAGGCTATGACTATATGGCAAACCTTGAACCTGAAAGATTTTGCATAGTTGATGCATCCAAGTCAATTGAAGAAATCGCCGAAGAAATCAAACATGAGTTTAATACACTTGTAATGTAAAGCAAACTAATAAATAAAAAAAGCAGAAAAAATATTCTGCTTTTTTCTGTTTAGCCCGCTTTTTTCAACGTTAGATATCCATATTTCCCAGTTGCAGGATTCATTCCCGCATAGGCATAAGTTGCTCCAATATCTTTGCCGTTTTCATTCCAGTTTAAAAGAGACGGACAATTGAGAAACATTTTTTCACTATTTGTCAGCGAATCCGTACTCCAGTCTTTACCAACATAAATGGTAGTTAGTGATTCACATGAAGTAAACATACATGCCATATTTTTAACTTTCGATGTATCAAAAGATGAAATATCTATAACTTCCGTTGCCTGACAAACAACAAACATATATGACATGTCGGTCACTTGTGAAGTATCGAAATGAGACAGATCCAAATATTTTATTTGCGTATTGTGAAACATTGCCATCATTGTTGTCACTTTTGACGTATTGAAGTTGTCAATATTAAGCTCTTCCAATCGTGAGCAATATTGAAACATAGCATACATATTTATTGCGCTCTTTGTATCAAAAGATGACAAATCTAAACTTGTTAATTTTTGACAGTTATAAAACATTTCACCAAACGATGTAACGTTTTCAACATTAAACGAAGATAAATTTAGAGACGTCAGCCCGCTACAATTAAAAAACATCGCTGACATAGCTTTCACATTTTTAGTATCAAACGACCTTAAATCAAGAGATGTTAACCCTCTGCATGCCCGAAACATACGTGACATATTGGTCACCCCGTGTGTATTAAAAGCGCTTACATCTAATTCTTCAAGCTCAGAACATCCTTGAAACATGCTTTGTGCATCAACAACAACAGATGTATCAATGTTGTTGAAAACTATTTTTGTCAATATCGATAACTTATCCTCATTGTCAGTTGCTCCCCATAGTATGTTATTGGCGAAAAAAGATTGACTATCTCGAGGCATGGT
>JAGAKV010000008.1 GCA_017625505.1 Clostridia bacterium
AAAGTTGAGAAACACATCATTGAAAACGACTCAATCATCACTCTTACAGTTGCAAGTGCTTCACTTTCTGTAAACGACAATTCTATGGACCTTCACTATAAAGATCAAGATGAATACAAACTTGAAGATTCAATTGAAATCATCAAACCTATTGTAGACTTCAATGGTAATGTTGATATTGATGAAGAAAGAACAACTGTTACAATCACTAAGAATTCTACAACTCTTGCTTCAATTAAGCTCAGCGAGTGGGCAGATAACAAGGGTATCTCTCTTAAGGATTATGTAAAAGTTGAAGACGGGAAAATCAGTCTTATCTTCAAAGATGATGGAAAATATACAATTTCTTACAAGGTTGAAGGAACTGTAGGTGCTGGCGATACTTACTCTGTTACATTAAGTGCAGGTGACGTGGTTGCTCCAGAACTCGAAATTGGAGACAACATCCTCAACGAAAAGTCATACAACGTTGACACTCCACTTTCAATTTCATTCTCAAACAAAGATTTAGATGATTCAATCCTTTCATTTAGTGATATCAACACCAATGAGGACGAACTTCTTGAAACTTTGGTAGTTAAGATTAAGTATGAAGACGGCGCTTATGAAGAGCTTGAAAACGTTGCAGTAAACAGTGACGCAGACAAAGCTGAAGGAAAAGTAAACTATGTTTACAACTATGAATTCGAGCAAAAGGGTAAATATACACTTTCATTCACAATCACAGATAAGGCTGGAAACAAGACTACAAAATACAAAGAAATTGAAGTAGGTGTTGATGAAGCTTCATCTGCTGATGTTGCAGAAATCATGGGCGGAGTTTTAATCGGACTTTCAGTTGTTCTTCTTGCTGGTGTAGTTGTATACTTTGTAGCAAGCAAGAAAAAACTTGACAAGAAAGAAAAATCTTATCGCAGAGAAACAAAATCTAAAAAATAATAAGTTTTCACAATTAAAAAGTTGAAAATATGGTTGAGAGGGCAAACTCTCTCAGATGCTTGAAACGCTTGATGTGGCTTTGAAATAATTATTCAATCTTCCGCAAGAAAGCGTTGGCAGACTTCAAAGAGATAAGAAGAAAAAGACTTGAATTTTCAAGTCTTTTTTCATGTTTTTTATTGACAAATCAGCTCTACTATGCTATAATAACACACGTATCCGCATGTGTAGGGTTCAAAAGGCTGATGATTGACACCGTCAAAAGACTTCAGCACCCGAAATAAAACAGCGAGTTTGGTTAGAGGAGGTAAAGAAATGTTTGCTATAATTGAATGTGGTGGAAAGCAATATAAGGTTAGTGAAAACGACGTAATCAGTGTTGAAAAACTTGACAATGCTGTTGGCGATAAAGTATCACTCAACGTTTTGCTTGTTAGTGATAACGGAAATGTTGTTGCTGGAAATCCTATCGTTTCAGGCGCAGTATGTGAAGCTGAAGTAGTTGCTCACGGAAAAGGCGATAAAATCGTTGTTTTCAAGTACAAACCAAAGAAAAACGAAAGAAAGAAACAAGGACACAGACAACCTTTCACACAATTAAGAATTTTATCTATTAAAAAGTAAGGTTTGATATGACAAATATCACTTTTTATAAGAAAAATGACAAAATTATAGGTTTTGAGGTTTTCGGACACGCTGGAAAAAACAGAAGAAACGGGCATGACCTGCTATGCTGTGAAATCTCAACGGTAAGTCAATTGGCTGTTGTTGGGATTGATGAGGTTGCGGGGATAAAAAAATGCTATAAAATCGAGGATGGTTATTTAAAGATTATGCTTGATGAGCATGTTGCCAGCAATGAGAAAATTCAATTTCTCTTTGAAACTTGTCTCCAGTCGCTTAAATCTATAGTTTATGATGAAGAAAAATACGCAAAATTGGAGGTAAAAAATGTTTAAGTTTAATTCTCAACTTTTTGCTCACCATAAAGGTGGTGGTAGTACTAAAAACGGCCGTGATTCACAAGCAAAACGTCTTGGCGTTAAAGCTTATGGCGGCGAAAACGTAACTGCTGGCTCAATTATCGTAAGACAAAGAGGAACTAGAATTTATCCAGGTACAAACGTTGGCATGGGTAAAGACTACACTCTCTTCGCTCTTTGCGCAGGAAAAGTTAAATTTACAACTCACAACGGCAAAAAGATTGTTACAGTTGAATAATAAAATTTAAAAAGACGTACATTAGTCTAACACTTTTGAAACTAGTGTAATAATTAAGAGAATTAGAAAAATAATCTAGTTCTCTTTTTTCTTGTAAAGCATTTAGAGAATTGAAAGAAGAAATTATTGCAAAGAATTTTGTTAAATACTCTATGATGAAAGAAAATTTTAACATACAAGATATGTATAAAGAAATTAATAACGAAACCAAGATAATTTTTAGGGAAGCAGCTAAAAGCGTTATGTTTAAAACAGAAGAAAAAAACGATTCACTTAACATTGTAAAAGCGTTTAATAATGAAGACGCAGAAGAAAAGAGTTTATAAAAAATGAAAAGAGCAAAAGTAATCATCACCTTTGCTCTTTTTTATTTTTAATTATACAATATCTCTGGGAACAATTTATAGAGATTATAGCCCAGCATATCATCAAAATATTGTTTAAGTTTTTGTGCTTCTGTTAAGTGATAAACAGTGTTTGAGAAAACCCCATAACGAAGTGCTAAATTTATCAATCGTTTTTCCATAGTCATTGTTTCTTGAAAGCACATCAAATCACATAAGTTAATAAGTTTTTCTAAAACAGTGTATTCGTGTTTTTTTATAAAATCTCTGACAAATTCATATTTATATCTGTCTTTGTTTGGAATTCCACCTGCAACACAATTGATATCATTGTTAAGATAAGAGTGGGTTAAGCATATGTTTGCATATTCTTCGCCAACTCCTATACTTAATAAGTATTCATAACCACCAATTCCATGAGGAACAACATCGCTTCCTCTTCCAACTCCATTTCTTTTTCCAATGTCATGAATATATCCAAGAGCTTTTGCCATATCTTCATCTAAATTTAATGCTTTTGCTATCACAGCTGCGGTATTGCCAACACAAATGGAATGTTCAATCCAATAATCACTTTCCGCCATTCCTCGCGCTTCATTTAATAATTCTAATGCTTTTTCACTTGTCAATTTCATAATTGCTCCTTGTTTTTATATCCCATTTTAATAAAGAAATCTTTGTATATTTCGTGCCTATTCAAATCATTTACAAAAGTAACTTTATGTTTATCTTTTGTATATTTGTAAGAAGTATCATCAAGAATTTCTGGACAACTTATTTCTTGCGTTTTAAACCAATCTTTATTAAGAAGATAGGCAATGGCACTTAAATCCCATAGTGTTTTACTCTCACCAATAATATCGTTTGGCTCTTTTCTATAAGCCTTTTTGCAATTCTTAAATATTTCGCATAAGTATTGTCCTATCTTGCCTTGTCCAGCCAAATAATGCTCTAATTCATAGATTGTAGTTGTTAAGTTAGACGCAACATTTCTGCAAGGAATAACAACTAATGGCGCTTTTGAATTATAAACAACTCTTACAGCTTCAACATCTTGTCTAAAATTAAATTCAGTATTCTTTTCAGATAGAAAACTATTTCCACCAAGCCAAATAATATCTATCTTGTTTACAATCTCTGGTGCGTGATAAATGGCTAGTGCAATATTAGTTATTGCCCCTATTGCAATAATCGTTGTATGTTCGTTTGCTTTTGCTAGTTCAATTAATTTAGAACTAGCTGGGTTTAGCTTTTTGCTTTCAAAGAAATATGAAGTTGCCCCTTTATACATAATGTCTTTATAAGCACTTGCATTTAGCATATCTAAAACTTTGCTAGCTGTATTAAAAGACAAATCAATTCCTTCTGTAAGATTTTTAACAGGAGCATAGCCACTTCCCATAAATGGAGCAATGGTTATTGCTTGTAAATTAACACTATCTAACGATTTGATAAGATAACACAAAGCAAATTGGTCATCAACTTCGTTTGATATATCTGTATCTAAAATAACATTTCTTTTTTGCATAATCTGGTAATCTCCTCATATAGATTTTTCCAACTTGTAGCAAAAGGCAAATCTTCTTTGTCTTTGCGGTTATACTTAGTAAACATTAGCATACAATTTATACCATTTGCTCTCATTTTTTTACATTGACCAGCGCGGTCATCAATCATAATATCAATTTTATATTCTCTGCACTCTTTCGTTTTATCTGGTGCTTCCGATAAAATGAGTTTTGTGTAATTTATTTTGTTTTTTTCAAGCCAATCAAGAGTTGTCTTTTCTGCGTTTAAATAATGTGGGTAGGCTCTATGAGATATAAGATAAAGTTTGTGTCCATCTTGTAAAAGTTTATCCATATATTTTTTGCAGTTTCTTCTAGGTTTTAAGTCCTTTGCAATTCGTTCCATATTGTTATTATAAAACTCATCAACTTCTTCTTGTGTCCAATCAAACATTCCGTGATTGATATGTCTAGCATTCTTATTGATAACACCAGTATTTCTTTTATTCTTATCTTCTAATAAAAATTCTTTTAAAATATCATTATCGAAAGCTGTTATAACATTGTCAATATCTAATCCTATGTTCATAAAAATCTCCTAATAAGCATATTATAGCATAAATTTTTTGCTTTTGTATTAAAAATTAAAAAATACTTTATCAATTTAACGATAAAGTACTTTTTAAATAAATTTATTTCATTAGTTTCAAAAGGCATAGCCCTTATGTCCATCTTTTTTTTGTGGGTACGTGTGAGCAGAAAATATTTTTTAAAGCACAAATTTCTTGCTTTTTGCGTTATATTTATGTAAAATATGGCTATGAATTATCAACTGACATGTGAAGGAATAAAAATTTTTGATAAGCGGCAATTCAGCCCTCGCCATATTCTCGATTGTGGTCAGGTTTTTTGCTATGATAAACGCGGAGACAACTATATAAGTTATCCACAAAATCAGTTTGCTGAAATTATTGAATTTGAAAAATATTATCTAATCAAGACCAAAAATGTGGATTTTTTTGTGGATTACTTTGATTTATCAACAAACTACGAAAAAATAAAGTGTGAATTAGGTTCTTTTCAAATGCTTAAAGAGCCAATTTTGTTTGGTTATGGGATACGCATTTTAAATCAAGATCTGTTTGAAACGCTTTTGTCCTTTATTATTTCCGCAAACAACAATATTAAGCGAATCAAAGTAATATTGAACAATATTAGAAGGGCGCTTGGCGAAAAAATAGGTGATAATGTCTATTCGCTGCCTACTTATGAGGTGCTTAAGGCGCAAGATGAAGACTTTTATAAGAAAGCAGGTGCAGGATATCGTGCTAAATACCTTATTAAGATGCTGCATCAAATTACTCCGCAATTACTGGAAGAATGGAGAAAACTTGACACTGCAGCCCTTCGCACAAAGCTGGTTTCCATTGCAGGTGTTGGACCTAAAGTGGCAGACTGCATTCTGTTGTTTGGCTATCATAGGGGCGACAGCTTTCCTGTGGATACATGGATGGCCAAAATGTACAATATGTATTTTGAGCCTATTGAAAACAGAAATATCATGCGCGATAACCTTGTGAAACAGTTTGGAAAAAACTCGGGCTATGCTCAACAATATCTCTTTTACTATATTAAAGAAAACAATCAAAAAAGTTAAATTTACCTATTTACAACCGCTTTGTTATGTGCTATAATACGCGTAACGGAGGAATAAATATGGCAAATTTATTGTTGTTTGGAACGCCTGAAATTGTCACTGTATCAGTGTTTGGGGCGCTTTTTGTAGGATTTATTATTTATTTGATTTTTGTGCCAATGAAGAGCTGGTTTACCGCGCTTTTTGGAGGGGCTTACATTCCGACATTTAAGCTTCTGGCGATGAAAAACAGACAAATTGATGTTGGCAAAGTGGTTGGTGCATACATATTGTCAAAAAAATCTAAGCTCGGAATAAAACTTTCGCAAATTGAAAGTTTTGTGCAGTCGGGTGGAGATATTATGGAGGTGCTTACTGCACTTAATTTTGCAAAAGACGCAGGGATCGCACTTTCTTTTGATCTTGCTTGTGCAATTGACAGGGCAAATCATAATGTAGTTGAGTGTGTTCAAAATCATCTTAATTCCAAAGTAATTGCTGTTGATGATATTAGAGGCTTTACTAAAGATGAATATGAGATTATTACTGCAGCAAGAGTCTCTGTAAAACTTGATCTTGCAAATTATGTAAATGGACTTGGCGAGGAAGATTTGAAAAGCACGGTAAATGCTTGGGTGCTTGAAAATATTTCTCATTGTCCAAACCATAAAAACATTTTAAACGATCCAAATAAAACACTGCTTGGGAATTTTGACCTTCACATTGTTGGTCAAAAATCTATGTACGACATCCTTGATGCATCAATATGCAAAGTGGAGGTTGGCAGAAATTTAAACATGGAAAAGCAAATTCAGGAGGCTGAAAAAGCCAAAGTTTATGCTCAAATTGAAGCAGAGAGAATGAAAAATGCTGAAGAAGTAAAAGAGCTTCAAATGAGAACAAAGACAGAGGAGATGAAAGCAGAAATGCTTCAAGCGGAAGCAGAAGTTCCAAAAGCTCTTTCTCAGGCAATCAAAGAAGGCAGATTTTCTGTAATGGATTATTATAAGCTTATGAATCTTCAAGCGGATACAGCGCTTCGCAGGTCTATAATTGCAAATGAACAAAATCAAAAAGCTGAGAGTGATTTTAGTTTTAACGATGATGAAGGAGATTTGTTTGAATGATTTGGTGGATTATAGCAGGCTGTGCAGTTGTGCTTATAGCAAGTCTTGTACTAACAGTCATTCTTGCAAAGAAAAAGGGCAAGAAAAACGCTAAAAAACTTGATGAAAATATCAGCAAATTTAAAACTGAAAAAGAAGAAATTGAAAAGAAAGAGCAGGCTGATGCGGAAGAAAAGAAGGAAAAAGAAGCCTTTAAAAACATCACCTTGACAGAAGATGTTGAAGAGGAATTTAAGGATTTGTTTCAGCCGCATCTAGCCAGTGTAAAAGAAAAAGATGATTTTGATTTTCCAGAATTGTCGAAAGCTGATTTTTCAAATTCAAAATTTAACGACTTTGATGACGATTTCTTCAAAAATCTTGACAAACCAAGTAAAAAATCAAAAGCGTTGACTAGAGATGAAGAATTTGAACAGTTTTTAAATGAACATTCTTTCTCTCGTCGAGTTCTAGACAAGGATATTTTGGACGAAATTAAAAGCCTATCACCAAAAATGAAGGCGATTGTACTGGGCAACGTTTTCAATAAATTTGATGAATAAAGTTAAATATTATATTAAACACGCATATCTTACCATGAGGAGAGAGGCGTGTTTAATTTTTTTGATGAGATTAAAGCAAAAATGGGCATAAAAGATGATGCGCTATATGATTACAACATTGTCAATGTATCAGGCAGATTGCTTTATGCTGAAGGGCATAAAGGCCTTGTTGTGTTGTCTGACAGGCAAATTGTTTTTAAACTGAAAAGCGGACAGGCGGTGGTTGAAGGCAGCGGATTAATCCTTGCCGAACTTGCGCAAAACACGCTGTTTATTAAAGGTAAAATAACAAAGGTGGAGCTTCAATAAATATGATAAAAAACCGCACTAAAGTGACAATAAAAGGTTTTAATCAAGAGCGCACTCTCAATCAAATATCGCAAAAAATAAAAATATACAATTTCAAACGGGAAGAAAACGGCATTTCTCATTTTGAGGTGGACTTTAAAGACAGAAAACAAATAAAAAATATGCTTAAGTCAAGCGGAATTCAAGTGATAAGTTACTCTTCTTACGGCCTTAAAAAATTTATTAAAAATTTGATCCGCAGCTACGGCATCTTAGCTGCAGTTGCCGCCATTCTGCTTTGTTATATCGGACAATATAATTTTATTCTTAAGGTAGATGTTTTTGGTCAAGAAGAGACGATAAACCGCCAAATAGAACGTTTTACAGAAGAAAGCCTTCACTCAAGATTAAAATCGAAAATAGACACCAAAAAACTCGAAATTCTTATTATGGAGAAGTTTGATGAGGTTTCATCAGTTAGCGCAGCAATTGTTGGGCAAAGTTTGGTGATTAATGTGCATCAAGTGGAACTGCCAGAAGAACTTGAAGGTGAGTTTGCTCCCATTATAAGTCAGTATGAGGGGCGCATAACTAAGATTCATTTAATTCAAGGGACGTTGGCGGTCAATGAAGGGGATATTGTGCAGAAGGGCGACATTCTTGTATATCCCTATGTTGTCGACTCGCAAGGTGAGCGTCGCGACACTCACGCAAAAGCACAGATTTATGCAGACATCTGGCTGGAAGGTGTGCAGACTCACTATGATTGTCGATATAAGACGCAGAGGACGGGAGAAAAACATATTTACAGTGAAATTTTTTTTAATAATCTCCTCATATTTTCAAATAAAAAAGATGTAAATTTTAAACAATACGAAAGTGAAAATAGCATGAGATTTTTAAGTAAAAATCTATTGCTGCCTCTTTATATAAGAAAAACGATAGTGTACGAAGTAGAAACAATTGAGATAAAATCAGATTTTTTGAAAGAAAAAACACAAATTATTGAAAATGCTCGCCAAAAAGCCTTGATTTTTTTACAAGAAAATGAGATAATAAAAGAAGAAATAATTACAATAAAGGAAGAAAGCGGATGGCATGAAGTTCGGCTGGTGCTGACCGTCAATCGAAACATTGGAGGATGAATGGTAATAAATTTTGAAGGCGTTGGCTTTCGTTACAGAAGATTAATTAAGAAAATTTATGCACAGGCGTTAAAACTTACAAACAACGACATGGATGGGCTTGAGGTTACGCTATCATTTGTGGATGCACAGAAGATTCAGGAATACAACAAGCAGTATAGACAGGTTGATAAGGCGACAGATGTATTGTCATTTCCTATGCTCAATATCACTTATGATCAAACGGTAAAGGAGTTTGCAGATGAGGTGCTTCCAAACGGGACTCTCTATCTTGGTGATGTGGTTATTTGCAAAAAGATAGCAAGACTTCAAGCGAAGCAATATGGGCACAGTTTAAAGAGAGAAGTCGCATTTCTTGCTCTTCATGGATTGCTGCATGTATTGGGTTACGACCATATCGAGAAGGAAGAAGAAACTATTATGATGCAAAAAAGCGAAGAGGTTTTATCGTCGCTAGGAATAGGCAGGGGCGGCAATGTTTAAAGCGGGATATGTTGCCCTTGTGGGAAGACCAAATGCAGGGAAAAGCAGCCTTTTGAATGCTATAATTGGTGAAAAAGTGGCAATTGTTTCCTCAAAACCTCAAACCACACGAGATAATATTTTGGGGATTCTTACGACCGAAGAGTATCAGCTTGTTTTTGTGGATACGCCGGGGGTTCATCACAGCAAAAACCTTCTTGACAAGGCAATGATGAAAAATGTGCGTAGCGCACTTGCAGGTGTGGATTGTGTTGTTTATCTTGTTGATGGAAGCAAGGCGCCGGATGAAGAGGAACTTGATTATATCAATCATATCGAAGGGGACAAGATTGTTGTAAAAACAAAGACCGATCTTCCAAAACTTCAAGAGTTCGATTGCGACATTGCTCTGTCGTCAAAGACTGGTGAAAATGTAGATCTTCTTATATCAAAAATTCTTGAGTCTATTCCGGAGTATGAAGAGCAATATTACATCTATCCGCCGGACTATTACACTGATAAAAGTGTAAAATTTTTGATCAGTGAAGAAATACGTGAGAAGGCACTACATCTTTTAAATCAAGAAGTTCCTCATGGAATTGCAGTCGAAATCATTCGTTTTTACGAAGGCGAAAACGTTGTTGAGATTGATGCCGATATTGTTTGTGAACAAGAGCGTCATAAGGGGATGATTATTGGCAAGGGCGGCGCCACGCTTAAAGAGATAGGCATGGCTGCAAGAAAGTTTGCAACTCAACTGCTTGATAAAAAAGTTATGCTCAAACTCTTTGTCAAAGTTGAAAAAGATTGGCGCAATAAGCCGCAAAAAGTAAAAAATCTGGGCTATTAAACGCTGTCTTAATCAAAAAAAACAAGTTGATTTTAGAAGTTTGTGGCAATTGCAGTAAAGAAGAGATGAGTCGTTGTATAGAATAGTAAAAAACGAAAGCGGTCAATGCTTTCGTTTTTTCTTGCTTCGATGCGTATATATACTTATTTTTTTATAGAAATGCGTTATAATTTTTAATAAAGACGGATATCAAGGGACACGTATGCATCAACTTATTACTTTATGTTAATAAACTTCCAATATATTGTTGGAGCTTATCATTTTGATATTATAATTATATTTCAAAATAGTGGTCACTAGTCTCAAAAACAAATCCTGCTGATTTTGCAGCTTTGTTTGACCTTATGTTATCATTATCACATACCCAATACACATTTTTATCTTTTCTTTGACAACGTAATAAAAATGCGTTGGTTAGTTTTTTAGCATAACCTAAACCTTGAAATTTATCATCTATCCAAATATTAGCACCAAGACTATCTTTAAGACTATATTCACTTAAACAAAATCCAACAACCTCATCATTAATAACTAATGCTACACCAACACCTGTTTTAAAAAAGTCTTTCATATTTGTGTAGGAATAAAGTTCATCTATTATTAAATTTGAATTTTTATAATTTTTCATCATAAATTCTGGAGTTATTTCCACTATATGTTCATCTTCAATATAATTAATATCTTTTCTAACATCGAAAATATATGAATTGATTTGTTTATCTATTAATCTATCAGAAAGTTTTGATTTGAGAAATGAACACCATTTGTTATCTGGCACATACAAATATTGTGGTGAACTTAAATCTTTTAAGTAGGAAACCAATTGTTCGCCATTTTCTTTTGAAAAATTACCGCCAACAAATATACTTAGTCCCCAAGATAGTATCAAGCCATCATTATTTACTAGATCTGTCGCTTTGCCTTGTTTTCTTTGTAAAAGTGATTGTATTAAGTTTGGATAAATGAAATAATCATATAAATATAAATCATTCTCTTTTAAAATTCTGTTTTCCATAATCTTCTCCTTTTATTATTTTTATCTTCATTTTATTGTAACATTATTATATTGATTTTGTGTCGCATTTTAAGCTTTTTATTAATCCAAAATGTTGTTCAACTTGCGCCAATGTATTTTCAACTGTGGAATTTTCATTTCTTTCAATATAAAAGAATTGGCTATTTTTTATTGTTTGACATCTTTCTTCGTTAACTATTCTAAGAACTTCATTGCAATTTTGTTTTGCTTTTGTTGGATTTGTTGAAGAATGAATAAATCTATTAAACCCAACATGGCTAGGTCTATGACAATAATCATCAATAATGTTGTCATTATTTTCTCTCATTAAAAACACAACTTGATTTGGATTTGCAAGCTTTTCAGCTTCTTCAACAGTTAAGTGTAAATCACAAACAACTATTTGATTTTTAGATAATTCCACCAAATCTGCCAAAATAAATTCCATTTGTTCAGCTGAATTGTCTTTTAACCATTGAACATACTCATTTGTGTCACGCAAGAAAAACTCATCTGCATCTTTAAAAGTTTTATTCATATTAGGTTGGTATGTTGGATTTGAAAGTTTTTTATGTTCATCAAATCTTTCATCAACATCATAACGAAGCCAACCATATTTTTCTGCCAATGCTTTAGATATTGTTGTTTTACCACCTGTGGCAGTTCCTGTTATAAAATATACATTTTTAAATTGTTCTTTTTTATATTTTTCTAAATATACTTTTCCCAAAATTTATCTCCTTAAATTTTATTTATTTTTCCATTCTTCAACTCATAAACATTATCAAAACAATCATAGTTGTTAAGTTTGTGTGCTATAACAAATATTGTCTTGTGTTGTTTTAATTCGGTTAAAGTTTTAAATAATTTTGTTTGATTTTCGCTGTCCAACGCACTTGTTGGCTCATCTAAACATATAATTTTGCTATTCTTTAAAATTGCTCTTGCAATTTCAATTCTTTGTTTTTGTCCACCACTAAGATTTGTTCCGTTTTCAGTTAAAATAGTGTTGTATTCATTTTCAAAAGAAATAATTTCTTCGTGAATGTTTGCGAGTTTGCAAGCATTTTCTATTTCTTCAAGAGTAGCGTTTGGTTTAACAATCTTGATGTTGTTTAAAATTGTATCACTAAATATAAATGGTTCTTGGTTTACAATACAAACATTTTCTCTAAATGATTTTTCAGCAATGTCGTTTATATCAACATCATCAAAGAATATTTTACCATTATCAACTTCATATAGTTTAGATAACAACAAAAACAATGTTGATTTACCACTTCCAGAACTGCCAACCAAAACATTCAAACTATTAGGCTGTAATTCAAGGTTGATATTATCTAAAATCTTCTTTTCATCATAAGCAAAAGTTAAATTTTTAATTGTTATTTTACCTTGATTGAAAGTATTTGTAAATTCTCCAAATTCTTCTTTGTTTGGTGTGTCAATTATCTCTAAAACTCTTTTTGCGTAATAATTGCCATTAACATAATAGCCTTTAAGTTTAGAGAAAAATCCAACCGTGTCATACATCAGACTCTTATAATTAAATATTAAAAGTAATGTAACAATTTCGATTTGACCAGTAGGCAGCAGCCACAACATACTCATAAACACTAAGACACTATCTATAACCCATTGAGTGTATGTTGCAATTCTTGAAATAAGTTCAAATTTAGTGTTTTTCTTATAAGTTTTTTCAAGTAAGTCATTATTTGATTTACTCATTTTATTGTTAATTTCTGCCTTAACTCCAAAACCTTTTATATCTTTAATTCCATATATAATTTCATTAAATTCAGAGTTCGCTTTTTCAGTAGATTTCTTAACCAACTCTAAATTTTTAAGGTCTGCATTTACTTTTATGCTTTCAATCATAAATAATAGTGCAACACCAATGGTAAAGAATAATCCACATTGCCAGCTTAATATATAGATTATAACTAAAAATCCAAAATTTGTGAACACATCAACGAGAGTTCCTGCAACATTCCCAACAAAGGCGCTAATTTCGTTAACATCATCATTTAATCTCTCTAAATAGTATCCTGAACCATTTTCTTTGATTGCTGAATATTTTGTGTTTAATAAATTTGATACTATATCTTTTTTAATATCAGCAGATACTTTCTTTGAAAGAGTATAAGCAAATTTACTCCATAAAAACCAGTTAATGTGATGAATAGTAACAACAGCTAAAACATATATTGTAAATCTAATAGCAGTTTTTGCAATTCCGCTAGTTATTCCAATAAGTTGTTCGCTCATAAGATATGACATAAACACACCAGCAGAACTTGCTATAAGCATTACAGAGAGTAATGCAATAATTAATTTTAAGTGCTTTTTGTAATAAGGTTTAAAAGCGCATAAATTCTTAAATCTTTTTAAAAACATAATATTCTCCTTAAATTTATATTTCGGCGGGGAATATAAAACTAAGGAACTTTTATCTAAAAAACAAAAGAAAAAAGTCCACCCAAAATCTAAGTGAACTTTATCTTTATATATAACAATGCAATTACAAAATCAATCACAAAAAATAGATAAAACCCACTAGTTTTATATGCTTACTACACATAAAACTAGCCGAGTAGTTTTATGTGGCTATTTAGTTCTTAATTTCATAATTGTACACATAATATTTCTCCTTTTGATGTTCATATATTAGCAAAATTTAAATCAAAAGTCAATACCTTTTTTAAAAAAATATTTTCTCTCATATTAGTGTATAATTTCAACCTCTTCTTCAAGCAGCACATTAAATTTGCTTTGGACTTCCTCTTTGCAATAATCAATCAAATATTTGACATCGTCAAATGTTGCGTTTGCTTCGTTGATGATGAAATTGGCGTGCTTTTGTGAAATGATAGCTCCGCCTTTTCTTTTGCCTTTAAGGCCGCACTGATCTATCAGGTTACCTGCGCTGTAACCTTCTGGATTTTTAAAAACACAGCCACAGCTGAAACCCTTTGGCTGAATCTCGTTGCGATATAAGATAGCCTCATGATAGCTTTTGGCAACAGTTTCGCTGTTTTGTTGTTTAAGTCTAAAGGTTGCCGAAATGATTATACCGGAGGGGAGTTGTGTGTGCCGGTATGAGTAAACGCACTGTGACTTTTTTAGAGTAATAATTTTATCCTCATGCAACATTGTGATTTTCTCAAGATGAGAGAACGCATCCTGCCCCATAAAGGAGGCGTTATTTTTAATGAAGCCACCAACTGATGCAGGGATTGTGCAGGCTTTTTCTATACCAATTAATCCAGCTTCTTTGCATGAGATGTAAAGCTGTGAAAGTGGCGTATTTGAGGAAACTGTTAGAAAATCGCCATTTATTTTGATTTTTTTATGCATTTTGCTTAAATTTATACAAATTTTTGCTGTTTGAGGCGAAATTAAAAGATTGCTCCCTTTTCCAATGACGAAATAACTGAGGTTGAGTTTGTTAAATTTCTCTAATAAATATTTGCACTGTCCAATTGTTTTTGGGGAAACGACAACAGGCAGGTTCCCTTGCGTTTTGTATGTGGTCAAGTCCTTGATTGGAACATCTAAATCATATTCTATTTTGCTCATAATATTATCTATGTTAAATAATAATTTTTGACACGGAAAAGGAAAGAAAAAGCATATATCTTACTATGTTTGAGAATATTAATAGCGTATATTTTATCGGTATTGGCGGGATTAGTATGTCAGCACTTGCTATGCTAATACAGTCTAAGGGGATTAAAGTTTGTGGCTCGGACGACAATCTTTCCTCTGTTACTGAGAATTTGCAGAAGAAGGGCATCGAAGTTATAGAAGGCAGGGCGCCAAATTTGGTTAAAGAATGTGACATTTGTGTTGTAAGTGGGGCGATAAGCGATGACAATGAAGATTTGTTTTTGGCAAATAGGCTGGGTAAGAAAATTTTGTCTCGCGCCGAACTGTTAGGGGAACTTGCTAGTGAGAAAAAATGTATTTCAATTGCAGGGACTCATGGCAAAACGACCACGACTGGGATGTTGGCGACCATTATGCTTAAGGCCGGACTAGATCCAACTATTCATATAGGCGGCATTCTTAATGAAATAGATTCTAATCTACATATAGGCAGTGGCGAGTATTTTTTGACGGAGGCATGCGAATACAAAGATAGTTTTTTGTCTTTATCGAGTGATATATCGGTTGTTTTGAATGTCGAACCTGATCATCTTGACTATTTTAAATCTTTTGATAATTTGCGGAACTCGTTTAAAAAATTTGTAAAAAACACTAAAAAATATGGTTTTTCTGTAATAAATGGTGACATTTTAAGTAATTTTGAACAAAATGTAAATGTTTTAACGTTTGGTTTGGGCGAGGAAAATGTCATAACTGCAAAAAATATTCGAGAGTATGCGGCTGGGAAATTTGCTTATGATTTATATGTTGAAGAGGAGTTTGTTGGGGAAATATCTCTTTCTTCTTTTGGCAAACATAATGTGGAAAACTCTCTTGCAGCTGTTGCGGTGTCTCTTCTTCTTGACATTGATTTTGCTGTTATTCAAGCGGGACTTGCGGAGTACAAAGGGGCAAAAAGACGAATGGATGTTGTTCGTGAGAAGTCGCCGATGATTATTCATGATTATGCGCATCACCCCACAGAAATTGAGGGCACGCTGCTTACCTGCAAGTCTATAAATAAAAAAGTTATAGCAATTTTTCAGCCGCATACATATTCAAGGACGAGGGATTTGTATGAACAGTTCTTGTCATGCTTTTCGTTATGCGAGCAGGTGTGGCTGCTGCCTATTTATTCAGCTCGTGAAGAGCCGATTGAAAACATATCTTCTTTAAGGCTTTCGAAAGAGTTGAATGTGCGAGGGATCAAAAGCAAGTATTTCGCTTCAATGCAGGATTGTCAAAATGCGATAAAGGGTGTTAAAAATGATTGCTTGTTTGCAGTACTTGGTGCAGGGGATATAGAAAAACTAGCTGAGTTGTTAAGAAAATAGCCAAAAGGTTGTTATTTTATCTGAAATTAATTGATTTTTATTGTTTCTTTTGCTATAATACAAATGTTAATCAAAGAGAGGTGACTTATGGATCCAATTGTGATTGAAATTATCGGAATAGTTTCAACTGTTTTAATATTGTTTTCAATGTTGTTTAAAACTACAACACTTGTTGGGGATATAAGGATGAGGGCGCTCAACCTTGTAGGCTCGGTTGTGTTTGTGGTGTATGGAGCGCTTCTTCCTGCGATCAGTACGGCTGTTTTGAATGGCGCACTTGTTATAGTAAACACATTTCATTTAATTTCGCTTTGCAGGCAGTATAAAAAGGAAAAGCAAGAAAAAAACGCCGAGAAAACAGAGCGACTAAGCGATAAAACAGCAACAGCAACTGAAGAGAAAAAAGAAAATTAGAATTTTGTTTGGACACTTTTGTGCATTGTTTAAATCCTAACACGACAAATCTATAAAAACAACAAGGGGAGTGCTTGTAGTATGACGACGTAACATGAAATGAGCACTTCCTGCTGTTATGGCTCAGCAGGTAGAGCAGCACCTTGGTAAGGGGCCGCAGACGGCTTTTTCAAATGAATTTATGGGGCATTAATTTGCCCCTAAAAATTCTTAAAATTTAATATGCTGATATACCTCAGGCGGTAGAGGACGCGCTTGGTAAGCGCGCTGCCCCGGGTTCGAGTCCCGGTATCAGCTCCAATTGCTAAAACCCTTTATTTATAAGGGTTTTTTTGATGTCCGGACGCCTATTTGATGTCAAAACAATTTCCTTTATTACACATTCAAAATTTTATTTTTATACGACTTTTAACTAATTATAACATCTAAAAATTGTTATAACAAATAAGATTTTCGGTCAATTTTGACAAATCATCAAAAATCATTTAAAATCGCCTAAAATCGTATGCGTTGATGTCAAATTGATGTCAAATGTTAAATAAAAAAAAATGGGAGCACGATTGCTCCCGTTTTACATTTCAAAATCTTACTTGTGCTTGAATTTTGATTTTATTATATTATTTAACTATTTCGTTTTCTATTTCTTGTTTTTTAAATTCAAATGGGTCATACAAATATTCCTCTTGTATTACTTGAGCCTCTGCTGGAGTTAAATATTTTGTATAATCTATATCATAAAAATTATAGATATAACATTTTCTCCAATCATCTGCAGGAACTTCACGTCTTATTTCATACTCATCCACTATACTTTTAACAACTCCATAGCCTAGATGCTTATTTGTCCTCCAGCCACTACCGTGTTCCACGACTGTTTTTGTTCTTTTTTTTCTATACCAATCCACACTATGAATTCCGCCACAATTATCATATGCAGTTTCTTTTTCATTGTACCAGTTAATAGGACTAAATTTAGCATCTTTTTGATAATATAACTCACCATTTTCGTTACGCTTACCCATTCTAGTAAAAATCCTTGATAAAATTTTTGCTTGCCAATAATGTGGACAATGTATAGCCATAAAATTGTTTTTTGCATCTTCCCAAAATTCATCTACTGTCATATTGTAATAAGGTTCAAATAAAATTTGTTCTTGTTTAGTTGGGTTATTTTTAAGCCATTCCTGTGATTTTTTTGGAAGTTTCCAATCAAATAAATCTACCTCATCAAAATCATAAACTTTATATCCATGCCATCTTAGGTTGTCTTTTTTGCCACCATATCCATTGTTTGTATAGCAAATGCCATCAAAATAATAATTCCTTGTAAACCAACTTTCACCTTCAGAAAAATAGCTATTCAATTCAAATAATTTCCAAAGAACTTGTGCCTGCTTTCGAGTACTACATTGTATAGCCATTGCACCATTTTTTTTGGGGTCTAAAAATTTCCATAAACTAACTTTAAACTCGTGCTCCTTTGGAACATACCAAGGAGCTTCTTTTTTTGTTGTTGTAATGTTTTCTAAATCTACCTCGTCAAATTTAAAAATTCTCCATTTGGGTTCTTTCAGTGTTTCGAGTCGATAAAGAGAAGTTTCTCTACCTGTGTTTGTATAACAAAGCCTACCTTTCCATACTTTTGCATTGTTTACAAGATCGTAATTGTCACTCCACATTCCATCTTTATACTCGTATTTTGCATTATCAAAAGCTTTCCAAAGTTGTTGTGCTTGCTCTAAATCTTCGCACCATATTGCAATCAGTCCATTATCTTTTTCGTTCAAAAACTGATTTAGTGTTATTTTATATTGTTTTTCCATTTGCACTCCTAAAACTACAATAGTTATAGCATATTATAATTTATTTTGCAATACCTTACTAGGAAAAACTAAAAAACGGGAGCAATTTTGCTCCTATTTTTAAATTTCAAAATTTTTTTTGTTTTTTTTTGGATTTTATGATATGATGTATGTCAAAAGGAGAAATTGATGATTAAAGCGGTATTGTTTGATTTGGATGGAACGCTGCTGCCTATGGATCAAGAAGTTTTTACAAAGACTTATTTTGGCCTTTTGGCAAAACATCTTGCACCATATGGGTACGCTTCAAACGATGTTGTGCAAGCGGTTTTAGCAGGGACTAAAGCGATGGTTAAAAATGATGGCATCATGACAAATGAAGATGCTTTTTGGAAGCTTTATGGGGAAAACTTTGGTGAAGAGAAGAAGAACGATATTGTAATTTTTGAAAAATTTTACAATGAAGATTTTGACAAAGTGCAGGTGTCAAGTGGTTTTAATGCAAAGGCAAACTCGGCAGTGGTGAAGGCAAAAGAACTTGGGTTTAGAGTTGTGCTTGCTACAAATCCGATTTTTCCAAGGATTGCAACCGAAAAACGCATGAAGTGGGCGGGGCTCAATCAAGCTGATTTTGAGCTTTTTACAACATACGAGAATTCGTCATATTGCAAGCCGAATTTGAAATATTATCAAGCTATACTTGATCGCTTGGGGCTTAAAGGTGAGGAGTGCCTTATGGTGGGCAATGATGTTGGTGAGGATATGATCGCCGCAGATTTAGGAATGAAAGTCTTTTTGGTGACTGATTGTTTGATTAATAAAGAAGGCAAAAATATTTCTGTTTATCCGCATGGAAATCTGGATGATTTGATGCGGTATCTTGAATGCTTGGCTTAACTGGTTTTTGAAATTGATAAAAGCACGTAGTAGAGATAATGTCTGTTAGATTGTACTTAGAGTTTGGTAGAATGAGGTTTAATACAGAAGTTAAAACACTGTAAGCTGGTGTTATTTAAGAGGGAATATCCTGAAATGTTTGAACCTGCATATGTTGAGCAGAGGATAAATGTATATCAATTTAATTTCTTAATAGGTCAAGCTATCAAATGTAAAGATCATAAATGGATATAAAGTTTAATAAGCAATTTTAACAAATAAAAAAACACATCATGCATGATGTGCTTTTTTTTTAAACTTGTTTTATAAATTGGAAAGTTTTAACGTTTCTTATAAAAATACATCTTCACCGGCCTCGCGGTCTGGGATGTTTTGATGATTTTGGTTTAGATAGTCTACGTATAGGTCGCAGTAATGAACGATCCTTTCTGTGAGGTATTCTTTAAAAATCTCAGCTTCTTCTTTTGAAAGTAGAGGTACACCGTTGCAGGTCATTTTGGTGTAGCTGTCAACGATTTTGGTTATAACATTTTTTCTAACTAGTACGTCTGCATTTGCGAAGAATTCGCGACATGCTTCAGGGAAGTTTTGTAAAACATAATAGAAGTTTTTCTCGCTTGTTGAGCTAGCCCAAGATTGCGCAAGGTCTCGTACAGATTGATTTTGTTGTTTTTGCTTACTTTGGCTGATTTGTTGTTGAAGATTAATTGGAAGTTTTTCAAATACTTCTTTTGTCATGCCGCAATAAGGGTCGAATGTGAATTTAGTTTTGATGAGGTTGTTGCAAATGTCGCCGTAATCGTGTGTTGCTGCATATCTCATTTTGTGTGAATTTACGACAGTTCCGCCATTATACGCTGTGAAGTCACAATCGCCTAGGGCACAATCTTTCAGAAGGAAAGAGCGTGCAATTCTGCTGTGTATATCGTCAATCATCTTGTTGAGTTTTTCTCTTGGAACGTGCTTGTATTCTTTTCTTGCCATTTGATCGACAACTTCAATCCAATTTTCGATGAGGTTCTCGTCTCCATTGAGTTTGTTTGTACCGATATGGTATTTTTGAAGCGCCTCTTCAAAAGTGACAAGTCTGTCGCCGTCGATTGACGTGAAAGATTCAATTTCAATCCCGTCGTCTATTGACTTTCCATGCTCATCTTTTTGGATGTATAAAGATTTTCCGTTTGGTTTGAGTTTGGTTTGTCTAGGTTGAAGGAAATCAATTGACACAATTCCAAAAGGCTGCAGTGTGTTTTTCTGACTTAAAGTTGGGTAGTTGTTGATTATTTCGGGATATTTTTCTGGATCAAACGCTGCAATGTAGTTGTAAGATGTTGGGAGGTCAAGTGCTATTGCAATCCTCATTCCTAAATTTTCAACAATAGGACTAAATTTGTGCTCGAACGCGGACTTAAAGGTGGCTGATATTTTAGGAAGATTCTTCAGGTCGTCAGGCGTTGGTTTGTTGTAGTAAAAGAATTTGTCGTAAGCTGTCCAAACGGGGGAACGCTTTTCTTTTGTTTTTACCTGTAGCCCTGTGAGTGGATCGATGATTGTTGGTAACTTTTTTCTGTACTTGTTGATGTGTGCCAATAAGTCAGCAGGGAAGTCAACGAATCCCCAAACATTAAAACTTTTGCCTCCTGATAAATCCCAGCCTTCGTCGGCCAGTTTCATGTCAAGTTGTGGTATTTCTGCCATAATTTTCTCCTTAATAATTTTCTGTGTCGTGTAAATCTCTCTCGTCGCATTTTCCTTGCGTTTTTTCTTTTAGTTCGTCAATTTTTTCAAGCTTGTATATTCCTATCATTGATTGTGCAGTGGTAAATGCGCCGTCGGTAAGGGCGGCGGTTGCGTCATTTAAATCCATATGAGAGTTGCGTTTTCTAAATTCGTTGAACTGTTTCATTGCAAATTCAGGATTTGTGTGGTATGCGTCGACAAGGTGAGGAAGGAAAACGTGTCCAACAATATACCTAAAACGATAGAATTTGTTTTCTTTGTGTGTTGTGGATAGAAAAGTGTGAAGGTCTTTTGCTAAACGAATGTTGATATTTTTTGCGTGCTTTTCTTCTTGCAGTTTAAACCACTCTGGTGATAGGTTGACATTTAGAAAATTTGGAAGGGTTGAAACGTGTTTTTTTAGGTATTCAAAGAAAAGCTTTTCACCAAATATCCCCTCAATTTCTCCGACGGCATGTGTGTTGGGAGAAATGAATTTAGGGCCGATGTGTTTCTCGCTTGTTGCATGAAATATTTCATGAACGAGTGCTGCGAGTTTTTCCATGTCCGTTTCAATAGTGTTTGGAGACGTCTGCTTTCCCAGAGGGCAAACGATGGCAGTTTTGCCTATCTCTTCATGAAAGAAGAGTTGATTGCCTACTTGGTGTTGCTCTATGCGCCCAGTGGAGGCTGCTTCGTGAAATTTTGGATGCTTTGGGTCTGTTATGAATTTAACCACAACGTTAGGGTGTTTGTTTGATAGGATGTTGAGAAAGTCGCTTTTAAATTCTTGATTCTTAAGCATGTTCTGTGCGAAATCGGTAAAAAGCGCGGAAAGTCTTTCGGTTGAAATTTCGAAAGTGTCAAACTTTTCTTCAAAGCATGTTGGGTACAGTTTTTGGCAAAGCTTGCTTTGAAAGTGCATAAGTGGCTCTAAGATTGGCTTTGTTTTGTTTATAAAGTTCAGTTCTTCTTGACGTTGAGTATGTTTCATAAAAGCTCCTGTATGTTTAAGTTAGGGTATTATAGCACTTTTTTGAATGTTTGTAAAGCATAATTAGGCGTTTAAAAATTTACTAAAATGGTAAACCGAATTTACTTTAATGATAATTATTATCATTTTATTGTATATTTCTATTGACAAAAAACATATATTTTAGTATAATAATTTCACTTAAGGAGATATATTATGAGCAATTTTCAAAAGAATTTAAAGGTGCTGGCGGATAAGTATACACAAAAATACATTGCTGACCGCACTGGATTTTCGCAGTCAAGTATCAACAACTATTTGACAAAGTCAAGCGAACCTTCTTTTCAGTTTTTGGTGGCGCTTAAAAATGCATTTGGGATTTGCATTGATGACTTTTTGTTTGCTGATATTGACATGAGTGAAGAGATAAGTTACGATCGTTTTGTAGGCAACTATATTGTGTATTATTACAACAACAACGCTTATAAAGGCGAGGTGCATAATGCTTATAATAACACGCTTAAATATGGCATTATAAGCGTTATTCGCGAAAAAGAGCTTGATAAAACGACGGTGGTTTACGGAACTTTTGTGAAGGAAAAAATCGAGGCTGTGCGTCTTCTTGAAAAAGTAAACAAAATGACAGACAGTAAAGAGATTGTGGCATTTTATCAGCAACAAAAACTTCCATACAAGGGCAGCGTTATGGTTGTTGAGCAAAATATATTTATCGATCTTTACAGCAAGGAGATTGGGGACCGCTGCTTTATGATTTTCAACAATCCGCCAAGCAAAGTGAAATATATTGGTGGAGTTGGCACAATCAACACCGTAGCGCGCGGAAGAGAGCATAATCCATGCGTTCAGTTTGTTATTATCTCACGCAAACTTATTGATAGGCCAGACGGCGGAATTTACGAATGTCTAAGATTTGATGATTACAGCGTAAACCTTGACTTTGCCATTGGAGAGCTTATCGACTTATTTAAGCGGTTGTTTGTGGAGAAGAATGAGATCTCTAGTGGACTTTCTGAAAATCAAAAAATTGCTCTTGTTCAAAACAAACTTGAGTACTACTTTAATGAGATTTTAGAAGCGAATGTCTTTAGATTTTCAAAAATCTCAAACAAAGAAGATGATATGGTGTATAAATTAATTAAGGAAGGGATTGATGTATAAAGAACTTGATGAAAGATTTGAGGTGATACGAAGTCGCTTCATCAAAAAAGGGTATTCATGCAATATGATTGAGCGTGCATACGATCTTGCCAAATTTCTGCATCGTGATCAAAAAAGAAAAGATGGCAAGCCATATATGTCGCACCCTTTGGAAGTGGCAATCATCCTGTCGAATTTAGATTTTGATGCGGATGTAATTTGTGGTGCGCTTTTGCATGATGTAGTTGAAGACTGTGGTTATACCCTCGAGCAGATTACAGAAAATTTTAATGAAAATGTTGCCGAAATGGTTGATTGTGTGAGCGCAATTGACAAAGAACAGTATGTTTTTAACGATCGAGATATTTATGAGGATGAAAACTTTGAAAAGGCGTCTATTGAAGAGCAGTCTTTCAAAAAATTAATTGCGCTTGGCAAGAAAAATCCGCTTGGCTTTTGTATTAAGTTTGCTGACCGCGTGCATAATTTACGTACCATTGAAGCGTTTGCCTACTCAAAACAACTTGAAAAAGTTAAAGAGACAGAAAAGTGGATAATTCCAATTGCCAAAGCGCTTAATAGCGAATATTTTTATCGCGCACTTAAGAATGAGTGTTTTAAAATTGTTCATAAAGATGAAAAGCAAGAATACCTATGGCAATACAACGCTTATCACAATTCGAATGAGAAGATAATCAAAAAAATCGAGACCAAACTGCATGAGGTGTTTCTTAATTCTTGTGTATCTTCAATTTCAATTAAGCATGTGCGAGAATATAAGGTTTTTGAGGATTTAAACAAAATCTATAAAAACATCAATATTGCTAAAGTCAGTCAAGGTCAAATGCTGCAGGTTGCAAACTTTAATATGTATCTTTTATATGAAAACGGCAAGTTTGAAGATGTTTGGGGAGAAATCTTTCATGTGATTGATACGAAACTCGACGGCTATTTGAAGATTATTGATGCTAAAGTTGGTTCTTTTACCAAAAAGCCGTATTTGCAGGTGGAAGACCGCTATAAAAATAAATACAATCTTTATGTTATGACTAGAGGGGAATATGTAATCCTAAGGAATGGAACGCTGGACGGCCAAACGAGTTATATGCTTGATGAAGAGGATGTTGGAAATCTTGGCGGAGATTTTATGCGTATCAAAACGCCGTCAGGGGAAGTTAAGTTTGTCCCAAACAATTATACGGTGCTTGACTTTGCATTTAAGCTGCATAGAGATTTAGGTTTTGGGTTTAAGTATGCCATCATCAACGGGTCAAAAACAAAAGCTCCTCCATATACGAAATTGTATGATGGGGATCAAGTGGAAATTGTGGTTGATCGAAATTTGAGCGGGGAAGTGAAAAATATGGCAGAGCTGAAATGGTTTGCGTATGTGAATTCTGACCTGGCCAAGAAATCGCTTATTCATGAGTTTGAAAAAAGACTTAAAAGCTAATCATAAAAAACAAGCAGTGCTTTCAATAGCGTGCTTGTTTTTTTTAGTTTACAATTTATTTTGTGGGGCAAAGTGCAAGAGCGAAAGTAGGTCAATATTAAGTTTTTTAAAGAAAAAATCGATTTTTTATTAAAAATTATGTCGAATTTGCTTAATTATTGAATATGGAGTGATTTTTGAGGCAATAAAAGCGGCAGGAGGAAAAATATATGAAATTAAAAGACAGTCAAACTTTTTTGAATCTTGCAAAGGCTTTTGTTGCCGAGTGTAGCGCAAGGACGCGTTATGAGTTTTGTGAATATGGCTTTAGGATGAACGGCTATGAGGCTATTGCGACTCTTATTGATCGGATTGCCTATCAAGAGTTTAACCATGCGCGAGTGTTGTACACAAAACTGCAAGATGCCGAAATGCCTCAAATTGCAAATATTGATATCAATGCCGGGCTTCCTTTTAAAGAGAAGTGGAATATGCTTGACAACTTAAAGTATCTTATGCAAGACGAGGTTGATGAATCTCTTGCTTATCTTGAATTTGAAAAGGTTGCAAGGGCAGAAGGTTTTGAAGAGATTGCAAATCTTTTTAAAATGATCGGAGAGGTTGAAAAAACACATGCACATGTGTTTGAAGAACTTTATAAACAAATGAAGGATAAAAAACTCTATAAAAAGGCAAAGGAAGTTGCGTGGGTTTGTCCAAGTTGCGGCTATGTAAGTTTTGATAAGCAGGCGTGGGAGACTTGTCCTCTATGCCAAGCAAAGCAAGGATACTGCGAGGTGCAGCTGCCTGAGGATTTGCGTTTTTAGTGAGCGGGGCATTATATGCCCCTTTTTTATATTTCATTTTCAATATCTTGTTCAAAAAAGAGTTGTGTTTTTATTGCCACTTCATCTTAAAATTGTGTTGTATGTGACTGGTGTGTGCATAATTGCCTCCAAATATGTATGTATTCTCGCATATCAACGACATAAAGTCAAGTGTGGACCATAACAAGGCATTATTTAGTTTAGAAAAATCTGCTATTCATTTGCACTTTTTGGTGTATTTGTGTAAACGATGAAAAAAATGCACATTTTTGTGCATTGTTTTATATTGAGTTTTCAATGTCCTCCCTTTCAAGAAAAATGCTGACAGGTTTTATGAGTGCACCTGTATATTTGCAACGCAAACCTCTACAATAGCCTGTTATTATAAGCTGATCGGAACTTGTTCTTGCTGGAGCATCTGCTATCTCGATAATTCTTTGTCTTTCATCATAGATAAGTCTTTCATCATAGTCGCTCAGCTTTTTTCCACGCTCAACATGGATTTCTTCATATCCTGCTTCGCGTATCATCTTAGACAGTTGATTTTTTAGCGTTTTTACAAGAGACAGATTCTCTTTTTCTTTTGCTGTCATTGTGTTGTATTTTATGCCCTGGTGTATAGCAAAGTCGATACTGTCCAAACACTGACTTATCTTGTCTGCAAATCCATGAGTTTCTTGACGTACATCCAAAAATTTCTGTGTAAGGACACATTTTGGAAGTGTTTGATGGTTTCCGTAAGTTTGGTTGATTAATCGGATAATAGGCAAAAGCTTTTCAGGATCACCATCCCGGGTGGCAAGGCCCAACAGGTTCTTTATGTCCGAACAATAATAATCAATGTCCCATTCTTCAGCAGTTTTGCTCGCGAGCATCTCCTTTGCCTCTTCAAGCAAGTTTTTTGCCTCTCTATATGCGTTACGGTAATTGTCAATGTATTCAATGATAGTGTTGTGGGTGATGTTTTCGTAGTTTTCCATAAAAATATTCTCCTCAAAGTTTATTTGTCCTTGTCAGGATATCACACATTTGACAAGATGTCAATAATAAATTATTATTTTATTTTGATTTATAAAAAAAATGTTGTAAAATAAAACTAATTACAATAAAAGGAGATAATTATGGGATTTTTTAAAAAGCAATTACTTGAAGTGATTGAGTGGACAGATGAAAGCAAAGATATAATTGTTTATCGCTATCCACAACAAAAAAGAGAGGAGATTATGAACAGCTCAACCCTTGTTGTTCGTCCATCTCAAACTGCAGTATTTGTTCACAAGGGACAAATTGCTGACATTTTTGCGCCTGGCAGCTACAAACTGGCAACCGAGAACATTCCTTTCCTTACTAAAATGCTCTCTCTTCCAACAGGGTTTGATTCTCCAATCAAAGCAGAAATTTATTTTATCAATACAAAACAATTTACAGGGCTTAAGTGGGGCACTCAAAACCCAATCATGATGAGGGATGCTGATTTTGGCAATGTTCGACTTCGCGGATATGGTTCTTACGCTTTCAAGGTTGTAAACGTACGTGCGTTCATGGAAGAAGTGTTTGGAACAAATGAGCTTTACAAAGTTTCTGATATTGAAGAGTACAACCGACCTCTTATCATTCAAGGAATGACTGATGCTCTTGGTGAAGGACAGGTTTCAGCGCTCGATCTTGCTGCAAACTATAAAGAATTTGCAAACAAGATTAAAGAACAGACTAATCCAGAATTTTTAAAACTTGGAATGAAACTTTCAAGCGTGGTAATTGAAAACATTTCTCTCCCTGAGGAGATTGAGAAAGCGCTTGATGAGCGTACAAGACTTGGCATGCTTGAAGACCGCGTGGATACTTACACCAAACTTAAAGCAGCTGATGCTCTTGGCGACGCAGCTAAAAACGAGGGGGCAGGGATAAACTTTGCAGGAATCGGAGTTGGTATTGGGGCAGGCTCAACGCTTGGTCAAGTGCTCTCTGGTGGCGTAGCAGCTGCTACTGCGCCAGCGCAGCCTCAGCAACAAACTGCGCCTAAAGGTGGCAAGGTATGTGCAAAATGCGGTGCTCATAATGGCGCTCGGGCAAAGTTCTGCAGTGAGTGCGGAGAGAAAATTGCTGCAAGTGCATTTTGTCCAAAATGCGGCGCAGAAGTGAAAAAGAACGCAAAATTTTGCAGCGAATGCGGCAAAAAATTGGGTGAGTAATGGATAAGAGCAATCTATCTGCACACTCATGCCGCTGTGATGGATGTGGCAGTGATATGATTTATAATCCTGACAGAGGTGCGCTCTATTGTGACTCATGCAAAAAAGCCAAAGCAGTTGTGGCAAACAAGGAGTATTCAAAGCATGACCTGCACAATATGAGCCCTGTTGGCGATGCCAATAAAGCATGGGCAGAAGAAAACAAAGCGTTGAAATGCAAAAATTGTGGTGCAAGTGTTGTGCTGCAGGGCTATCAACTTTCCTGTCATTGTCCCTATTGCAGTAGTGCGCTTGTTGCTGATGAAAAGGTTGTTGTTGGGCATAAACCAGATGCGGTTGTACCTTTCAGGTTTGGCAAAGGCAGAGCAGAAGAACTTTTTAAGGCCAAAATTAAAAAGAACTGGTTTGCTCCTAAAAAATTCAAGCAAAATGTAGCTGCTGACAACATAGAAGCGTACTATTTTCCTGCGTTTGTGTATGATTGCGATTGCAGGTCGACATATAGTGGAGAGCTTTATGAATCGTACACCGTACATCGAAGAGATGGAAGGACAGATACAAGACGTAGATATTTTTATATCAGTGGAAATAGATCGACAAGACATGAAGGTGTAGAAATTGAGGCAAGTACTAAGCTGGAACAGCATCAGCTCAACTCAGTTCGTCCTTACGATATCAGTCAGGCGGTAGGCTATAGCAATGAATACATTGCGGGTTATCCACTTGAAACTTATTCGTCTGGAATCAAAGAGACTTTTCAAGTTGCTACAAAAATTATCAAAGATGACATTAGAAGAGAAATTTTAAGCGGCTATCGCTATGATGGAGTGGTGTCGTTTAACATGCAGACGCAATTTTTCAATGAGAAATATACTTATTGCATCTTGCCAATGTATAGAATCAACTATAAATATAAAAAAAAAATTATTCAAATGTTATGAATGGTCAGACGGGCGCACTTGGAGGGAAAACACCAAAATCAGGGGTGAAAATCACAATGTGCGTGCTGCTTCCTATTCTGTTTATACTTGCAATCATTCTTGCAGTAAATCTTATTTAATTAAGGAGGAGAAAAATGAATATTATTGAGAAGAGAAAAGGGCAACTTAAGGGTTTTGGAATCATTCTGTTGTTTATCGGGGTGGCGGCACTCGTTGGCGGCATTCTTATGATTGCACTTGGATCGTCAAATCCATGGATGATTATTGGAGGAATTATCGTCGGTGTTCTTGGCCTTGCTGGAGTAATCGTGGGAATCATATTTACTTGGGTATCAAGTGCGGTTAAGGCAACCCATGGATCAATAGCAGAAGAAAATCTTGCAATTGGTACGGTAAATATTCATAAGTGCGAAAATTGCGGAGCGCAAGTTGAAGAGGGCGTTCAAATCTGCAAAAAGTGCGAAGAAAACTTAAAACCATAACAAAAAAAGATGCACAGTTGCATCTTTTTTTTGTTTATATATGATTTTCTGCTTCGTCGGGGAGTGTAATGCCGCCAAGATATCTATTATTCTCTGGACTGATAAGTTCGTCATATGAGGAAAGGATAAGGCGATAGTATTGGTCAATATTGTTTATTAATTGAAGAGTGGCAATATAATTTTTGTTTTCCTCTGCAGGCAAGATTTGACAACCTTCTTTTTCAATGCAGTGCATATAGTTTTCAAGTGGTTTTAAGTAAAATTTGTTTGAAGGTTGTGTGTACTTGTTTTCTTTTGAATGAATGGCAGAAGAAAGATCAATGACATACGTCTTATTGCAAAGAGTTTTTGTGTTGATTGCGTGTCCTACTACAGCTTGATTTGATTGTTTAAAACGGCAAGTTGTATAGTTGAACAGCCAGCCTTTTCTAGAGTCTAGATAATCAATTAATGTCAAAAGAGAAAAAGCTTGGGCAAGTTGTGCGCACACACCGCGACCTTCCGTAAGTAAAGTGTAAAGTGCGTTTTCATTATATTCAAAAGTGTCTTGATGCTGTTCTGCCGTTACTTCGCCATAGCGATGATCATCATACGAAAAGTTATTCACAAAATAGTCGACATATTTGCCTAGACGAGAAAGTTCGTCAACATCTTTAGTTTGGTTGTATAATGCTGTCAAGTAGTTGATAATATATTCTTTCTTTGTTGATCCCTTTATTGATGTTGTATCGATCTTTTTATTACCATTCATAGTTTTTCTCCTTTGTAGTTGTTGCAACTGTTTTTTATTATAATTTACAGCTCAATAATCATCCCTTCTTCGGCTCGTTTATCTTGAAGAAGTGGAAGGTTGTAAACGTCCTCATCGCAATGCGCTGCAAGAAGTTTTTTTGTAGGATATTTAGTCGTGAGCTGTTTGAAGGTGTCAATCCCCAGATGTTTTGGATTTGTTTTCGTTCGGCTTATGTTCATTATGCAGATATCACACTTTTTGACAAAATCATAAAGGGCAGGGACAAGGGTTGTGTCACCAGTATATCCAAACCTTTTGCCGTTTTCTTCGAAATTGTATCCAAAATCAACTACATCCCCATGGTCAAGTTTGACTGGTGTAATTGTGATGTTATCAAATTTAAAGTTTTTTCCGTCTTCTGCTTCAACGAAGTTTATTTCGTCAGAAAAGTCATGCTTGATAAGATTGCATGTTTCAAATACTCGCTCGCACATAGCTTGAATTCCTTTTGGCCCAACTATTGTAGGCTTCTCGCCTTGATTTCCAAGACGATGAATGCGTGTCAGAAAAACATTCAATCCATATATGTGGTCGGCGTGAAAGTGGGTGATGAGAAACAATTTTATATCGCTAAGCTTTTTGCCTTCTTTGAAATATGCCTTGTATGCGTCACAACCGCAATCCATTAAAATATTTTCATTTATAAGATAGCACGAGGTAAATCGTGGCGTCCAAGAATTAGAACAGCCCAGAACTTTTATTTTCATATATTCCTTCCTTTGTGTGAGTTTAGTATAGCATAATATGATAAAAAACGCAAGGGATTTGTCTGTGTTTGTTGATGTGAGTTGCAAAGATAAAACGCCAAAGAAGACAAACAAACAAAAAATTTTAAAAATATTGTTTTTATATGCTTTAATGGCTATACTCCAGTAATAATAAGGTGTAAAGCGATTTTTGGCTTGATTTACGTAATTTGATAAAATTGTATTAAAAACGACTTTTCTCCTTTAAAATAAAGGGATATAGCGATTGTATAATAAAAGTTTAAAAAAATCGTAAAAATGTTTGGAGAATTTTTTTTTATGTGTTATAGTATTCACGAATTGTTTTTTCAAAAGGGGAATGAAAATGGAAAGAAAAGATTTATTTGATAAGGTTTACAAAGAAGAACATATTTATGACATAGCAAGAGAAAAAGGAGTTTATCCTTATTTTCACCAACTTACTTCTGGACAAGATACAGTTGTAACTATGGAAGGTCGCAGAACTATTATGCTTGGCTCAAACAACTACCTTGCACTTACAAATCATCCGGATGTAATCAAAGCAGGTGTTGAAGCTGTTGAGAAGTACGGCAGTGGTATGTCTGGCTCTAGATTCTTAAATGGAACGCTTGATCTTCACGTGAAACTTGAAGAAGAGCTTGCAGAGTTTTTACACAAAGAAAAGGTTATCACTTTTTCAACTGGCTTCCAAAGCAATCTTGGAATCATTTCTGCGATTGTTGGCAGAAATGACTATATGATTTGTGACAAGGAAAACCATGCCTCTATTTATGATGGATGCAGACTCAGTTATGGAAAAATGCTTCGTTATAATCATAGTGATATGGAGGATCTTGAAAGAAAACTTGCTTCAGTTCCTGAAAACTGCGGAATTTTAATTATTACAGACGGCGTGTTCTCAATGGGCGGAGATATCGCAAAACTTCCTGAAATCGTTGCTCTTGCAAAAAAATATGGTGCAAGAATTATGGTTGATGACGCTCATGGTCTTGGCGTTGTTGGTGAAGGCGGAAGAGGAACTGCTAGTCACTTTGGGCTTGAAGATGAAGTTGATATTTATATGGGTACATTCTCAAAATCCCTCGCTTCTCTCGGTGGGTATATGGCTGGAAAGAAAGAGGTTGTTGAATATGTTCAACACGCGTCTCGTCCATTTATTTTCTCTGCGTCAATCACTCCAGCATCAGTTTGTTGCGCTAGGGCTGCACTTAAAATTCTCAGAGAACACCCAGAACGTGTTGAAAAGCTTCATGATATCAGTGCATACATGAGAAAATGCTTGAAAGAGCGCGGCGTAAAAATCATCGAAAGTGATACACCAATTATTCCAATATACGTTTATCAAGACGAGAAAGCATTCCTTGCATGCAAACTCTTGCTTGAAAGAGGGGTTTATGTAAACCCAGTTATCACCCCAGCTACTCCAGTTGGACAGGCACTTCTGCGTACAAGCTATACTGCAAATCATACAAAAGAGCAATGCGAAGAAGCTGCCGACAAGATTAAAGAAGTTTTGGATATTCTTGATTCAATGCCAGCAGAAATGTTTAACTAAAAATCATCTCTCCCGATGGGGGAGATTTTTTTAGTTGTTAAGTATTTGATATGTTTTCATAAACACTTCTTGGCAAAATTTCTAAGATTTTTATGTTTCCCTCTTGAAAAATAAAAAGGCCTGGTGTATAATGGTGACAAAAGGGGAGGAAATTATGAATATTCAAATTAAAATGCATAGTGAACTTGACTGCTCGTTGAAACCTGATATGGTGATTATAAAGCAGGCATTGGAGGCAATGGAAAAAGACTCTAAATATAATAGAGATCTGCTTAAATGTTTGCGTAATAAAATTAATGAATATAGTGGACATACTTTTCTTGAAGAGGAATGGACGCAAGCTGTAAAAAACGCATCAACGCCAGAAGAAAAAGAAAAGGCAAAGTTTGAAAAGAAGTGCGCTATTGACAAAACAAATGCTCTTCTTGATGATTGCTTTGACCTGGTTTGTATGTTGGGCGGCAAGACGCTATATCGCTATACATATGATCACTATTTCAATCAAATTGTTGCAGGCCTTATGGGAAGCACATGTTATATGAAAGACACATTTGCCGATCTTGAGAATAAGCGTATTAAAGATATTCGCGTGATTGCAAAGACGGTTGAAAACAATGGTCACCATTCAACGTTTGGTCACTCTCATCTCACACTTGAGATTACTGGAATACCAAAACTTCTTGCAATGATTTTGAATAACGAGCAAGAATACAACACAAGCGAAAAGAGTGCAAGATATACTCAAATGGATGATATCGCTGAAGATGAAAGTGAACTTTTCCACAAGTGGAAAGCTATCTTTGAAAAGGAAATTGCAAGAAGATATGCCACAAAACAACCATTTTTTGATGCAAAAGGCGTAAAGATAAGCAAACTTGCACAAGAAAATGCAAGATATATGATTTCTTCCTACACGCCAACAAACATGGTGTATACAACAAGTTTCAGACAATTCAATTACATTTGCCACTGGTTTGAAGATGTGATTGCATCAAATAATCCAAATGAGGTGTACGCTCAGCTGATTCCATATATGAGCGAGTTTGTTCAGTGGTTTAAGGATAACGGACTGTACGGAGAAAATCTGGCTGACGGCAAAGATCGAAAACTCTCATTCTTTGGCGAGCCTCTTATCAAAGAGACTAGAAATAGCGATGTGTTTGCGATTAAAAACGAACTGTCAGTTGCAGCCCTTGCACAAAGTCATAGACACAGAACAAATCATCACCATATCAGTGAATTTGAATTTTTTAACAGAGAAAGAAAGTACTTTGTGCCTCCAATCATCAAGGGGACGGATCTTGAGCCTCAATGGCTTGCTGACATTAAGTCAGTTGAAAAGGCCTTCCCGCAAGGGACTCTTCTGCCTGTTGTAGAAAAGGGGACAACGTCAAATTATTTGATGAAAGCAAAAGAGCGTGTTTGCGTTCTTGCACAAAAGGAAATACGCGACATGACGCAAGAGCAGTGCAAAGAATTTGCAAAAGCGCTTGAAAGTGAAATTCAACAGCTTGATAAAGAGATGTTTACAAAAGATCCCGTTATGCTTCAGTTGTTGATGGCAAAGAAAGCAAGCGTTCAAGCGATGCTTGACAAATTTAGCAAGATGTCTAAGACAGCAAGATGTACTGCTGGATATCACTGTACAAGCCCATGCAAGTTTGGCGAAGGAGTAAGTCTTACAAGCTTAGTTTAAAATGCAAAGAGATGCAAAGGTTGCATCTCTTTTTTTTTATTGTTTACGTCGCTTTAGGGGCTTTTATGTGCGCTTTGATAAAGAACAAATATATAAAAATAAAAAAAATATTTTTTTTATGAAAATTGCTTGCTTTTTGTAATAAATATATTGTATAATAAACACAATGTCGTTATTTTTGATCAACTAAATATTTTTACTCGCAGGGGCTTCTTTGAAAAAGAGGCTTTTTTGTCGTTCTTAAGTAATGACAAAATAAAAAAAAGGAGGAAAAATTGTGATTGAAATTAAAAATCTGACTAAGACTTTTAAGGTTGCTGAAAAAGACAAGGGCTTTTGGGGCAGTGTAAAAGGCTTATTCAAAAGAAGGTATCACGAAAAACGGGCGCTTGATGATGTTTCTTTTAGCATCGATGAAGGCGAAATTGTGGGATACCTTGGGCCAAATGGGGCAGGAAAAAGCACCACAATCAAGATTATGTGTGGAATTTTGACCCCATCGTCAGGCGATTGCAAGATCAATGGATTTACACCGTGGAAAGACAGAGAAAAATATGTGAAGGACATAGGCGTTGTCTTTGGACAACGAAGTCAGCTTTGGTGGGATGTCCCTGTTATTGACTCCTTTCATCTATTAAAGGATATTTACAAACTGCCAAAAGAGGAGTTTGAAACGCAGCTTAATCTTCTTGTGGAGAAGCTAGACCTAAAACCACTTTTACATGTTCCGTTACGTCAACTTTCGCTTGGCCAGAAAATGAAGTGCGAACTCGCTGGCTCGCTGCTGCATAAGCCCAAAATTCTCTTTTTGGATGAACCAACAATTGGCCTTGATGCGATTAGCAAGCTTAAGGTGCGCGAGTTTGTTAAGACGATTAATAAAGAAATGGGGATCACGGTGATTTTGACAACCCATGACATGAATGATATTGAGGCGCTCACAAATCGCATTATTATCATCGGGAAAGGGAAGCTTCTTTATGACGGCTCTTTTGATCAAATCAAGTACAAATACTCCAACATTCGCACCATCGAAATTGAAATGGAAGAAGATTATGGAGATATTGAAATTGAGGGGTGTGAGTTCGTCTCTAAAATTGACAAAAAGTACACGTTTAAAACAGCAGACAAGCATTTTAAGCTCACATCTTTCGTTGAAAAACTTAGTAAAAAATATAAGATGTATGATGTCAATATCGATCCGATCAACTTGGAAGAGGTGATTTCAAAATTATATGAGGAGCTTGGCATATGAGAGCGTATGGATCAATTTTTAAAATAAGGTTTATCAACACGCTTCAATATCGCACGGCAGCGTTTGCAGGAGTAGCGACGCAGATTTGCTTTGGACTTATGTATGTATTCCTCTTCACAGCATTTTATAATCAGGGAAATGCACCAAGCGACTTTACTCAACTTCAAATGGTGTCATATTTATGGCTTCAGCAAATGTTTTTCGCTTACTTCTTTCCACTTGATCAAAACAAAAACATGATTGCGCAGATTGAACAAGGCAACATATGCTACGAACTTGTTAGACCAATGAAACTCTACAACAATTGGTCGGTTACTCTGTTTGCCGAGAAAATTGCCAAAACGCTTTTAAGGTTTTTGCCAGTCCTAATCTTTGCAATCTTGATGCCTACTGGGCTTGGCATTGAATTGCCAGCGTCCGTTGGTGCGCTTATGTTGTCGCTTTTTAATCTTATAGTAAGCGGAATGCTTATTGTTGCAATGAATATGGTTTGTTATTGTCTGCTTTTCAAAACTATGTCTTCGCTTGGAATCTTTTCAATCTATGCGACAATCGCAAGTCTACTGAGCGGCGCAATGATTCCTATTCCGATGATGCCAGCGTGGGCACAAACGGTTTTAAACTTCTTGCCATTTAGATATACTTCTGATTTGACTTTTAGAACCTATGTTGGAAGTATAGATATTACAACTGCACTAATTCAGACATTGATTCAAATAGCTTGGCTTGTATTTTTTGTTATTGTTGGCAAACTGCTGATGAAAAGATGTTTGAAAAAAGTGGAAGTTCAAGGAGGTTAGAAATGTTGTATTTCAAATTTGCAAAAATGCATCTTAAAAAGATGACGCAGTATAGGCTTTCGTTTTTTCTAAGTTTACTATCTCAGGCTATTGTTTCGCTTGCGGCACTAGCAAGTATGTACTTTCTGTTTGATCGTTTTAATGTCGTCGAGGGGTGGAGTTTTTCTCAAGTCGCCGTTTCGTATGCTGTTGTGTACTTTTGCTTTTCTTTTGCTGAATGTTTCTTCCGCGGCTTTGATGTGTTTGCACGTCTAATTAAATCAGGAGGACTAGACGCGTTCTTCGTTCGCCCAAGAAGCATTTTCTATCAGACGCTTTGCAGTAATGTTGAATTTTCAAAGATTGGAAGATTGGTTGTGTCACTCGCTGTTCTCGTTTACTCTTGTGCTATTCAACCATTTGCTTGGGGAGTTGACAAAATTGCAGTCCTGATCGGTATGTTGGTGTGCGGCATAGTAATTTTTCTTGCACTGTTTATGCTGGGCGCGTCATTCAGTATTTTTACTGTTGAGGGGATTGAGGTTGTCAATATTTTTACTGACGGCGGTCGAGATTTGTGTCAATATCCCCTGAATATTTACCCTCAAGCGCTGACAAAAATTTTTACATACATCATCCCGTTTGCCTGCTTCAACTATTTGCCGATGATGTATCTGTTTGATATGCCAGGCGTGACAATTTGGGGCAATGCGCTTGCGCCTCTTTACGGCATGGTGATCATTATTCCGGCCTATCTGATTTTTAAATGGTCGCTTAAGAAATATAACTCTACAGGAACTTAAAGATTTAGATTTTATAAGAAATTTTGTGAGGCGATTTTAGAAAAATTTTATGCTTATTCAATAAAATAAGCTGCAGCAAATAAGCTGCAGCAAATAAGCATTGCTGCTTTACTTGTAACGGCTATCAAAAGGTTGGGAAAATTTTCTCAACTTTTTTCGTTTTACTATTGAAATTCTACTTAATGTATGTTATATTTAAATTAATAAAATATAAATCTTAGGAGAAGACATGTCAAACGATTTCGAAATGCTTAAAAGTATGAGTGCGATTTACAGGTGTGCGTTCTTTCATCAGTCCATTCACAAAAACACAATGAAAAATCAACTGCTTTTTAGAAAGAAGATTACTTCACAAAACAAATTTTTTCAAGCGTTTGACAGGCTGGTTGCGCAAGGCGGGTTAATCAAGGATAAAGATATGGTGTCAATCAATCCTGCCTTTGTGGTAAGCGGTTTTCTTCATCAAGAAAATCCAGACGAATTTTATGTTGTTTTTCCTGACAATAAACTTCGCTATCGCATAAGCAAAAGTGTTGCTTCAAGCTATAAAGACGGAGACTCTCTTCATGTCGTGCTTCAAGATATAGGCGGACAGATTGAAGCGATTGTGCTTGGGAAAAATTATGATGAAAATTTTGCTGTTTATCAAGATCGAAGAACAAGAGAACAAGAAGAAAAACTGGCAAAAGGCAATTTGGTGCTTGGAAGAGTGGTAAAACTTAGTCATGACAATCTTGTTTTTATTCCAAATAAAAAGAATCTCCCTGTCCGTCAAGTGCCAATCTTAAATGACAAGCAAGAGTGGTCTTCTTTCCAAGATAAAATTTGTATTATGCGGTTTGCTGACAATGCAGATCCTGCGATGGGCGGCTTTATTACAGAAGTGAAGGGCGACGCCGGCAATCCAATTCATGAATATGACGCTATTGCAGAAAGCTATGGCGCGATTATGAGCTGGGAAGGGGACAAAATTGAAAGAGAAATTGCAAAAATTCCAACAAGAGTTGATGTAGACGCGCTCAAGCTTATTTCTGAAGCTCAGGCGAAAAAAGAACAAAGAGGAAGCGTTGTCGATCTTCGACATATTCCATTTGCAACTGTCGATCCTGCAACCTGCAAAGATATGGACGATGCAATTTATTCAACTTTCAACGAAAATGGAGACATAGTGTGCTACATTGCGGTTGCAAATGTTACGAAATATGTTGACCTAAACAGCGAAATTGGCAGAAGATACATTGAAGGCGGGTTTACAATTTATGCACCAAACAAGGCATACAATATTCTTCCAACAAAACTCTCAACAGGCATCTGTTCGCTCAACCCTGATGAAGATAGGCTTGCTTTTGTTGTAAAGGCAACCATCGACAAACGTACGGGCAAGATGAAAAAATCTAAAATTTATGACGCGCTCATCCAAAGCAGAAAGAAGTATAGCTATGAAGAGGCGCAGGCGATTGTAGATGAAAATGAAGAAGAGTTTACAAGAGGCTACTTGATGGCAAAACATCTTAGCGGCGAGGAATTATCGTTAGACGAGCAAATTGTAATGAACTACTATGCGGCAAAAACAATCAAACAGGGGTTTGAAGAACGAGGGATGATTCGCTTTGTCGCAAATAAAGAAAGAGAAGTCGAATTTGATGAAGATCTTCAAAATGTTGTTGATATCAAGCAAATTCCACACCTATACTATCATGAAGTAATTGAAGCGTTTATGATTACGGCAAATGAAGCGACAGCAAAATTTGCGCAAGATCACAACCTTGATAATGTATACCGTGTCCATGCCGAGCCAAACGCTCAAAAGTTAAATAGAGCAAACGAATTTTTCAATATTCTTGGTATTGACTTTGACGGGGACTTGTCAGCGGAAGGAACGAGGGGGCTGCTTGAAATGATTGCTGGCACAGTAAATGAAGAAGTGATCAATCATTTCCTTATCAAGATGCAGTCAAGAGCGGTATACAGCGATCACCCTTATGATGAAGATGATGACGAAGAGTATATGGAAGGGGAAGGCGAGCGCATTTCACACTATGCACTTCAGTCACCTCATTACAGCCATACAACATCTCCAATTCGAAGAGTGCCTGACTATATCACTCAATTCAATATTCTTGCACAAATGCATGGAAAAGAACCAATTAGTCCTGGCAAACTTAAGAAGATTGTCGACATTGCCAACTCAAGACAAATAGAAGTTGATCAAGCAGAGCGTGATTTTGAAGATGTAAACAGTGCGATGTATTGTGAACAACACATAGGTGAGAAGATGCACGGGCGAGTTACTAAAATTAGGCTTGCTACACCAGAAGAAGGATATGAAGATGATATTATTGTTATCGTGAAAGATCAAGCAAAGGGCATTCACGCCGAAGTGCCTCTGTCGCAAATTACAGGCAGACCTTCAAATGAGTACTACCTTTCAAAAGAAGGATGTGCCGTTTATGATGCAAAAGGCAATATTGTCATTACATTATGCAAGCCAATTGATTTTATCATTGCAAGCGCAGATCGCAAGTCGATGAAGGTTGTAGGTAAAACTGATTGTAGTTTAGTTAAATCTGCCGAGAAAAGAGAGTTTGAACACATTGGCAGACAAGGTTTAACAAAAGAACAAGCAACTATGCCAGCGGCATTTCATAATCGCAGCAAGCATTCAAGAAAAACACGCATTGAAAACAAAAAGCGTGACCGTAGATATAGCTATGACGAAGAAGATTATAAATAAACTTGAAAAAGATGAGATTCGTCTCATCTTTTTTTATGTAGTGATAGGACGCGGTGAAGACGCGGTTTTATTTATTAAACTTTAAAAATTTTCATTTTAAATTTGACTTTTAGGTGGCGGAAAATATACAATACAAGAAAGGGGAGATTATGAACAAGCTGTATTTTCGATATGGTGCTATGGGCAGCTCAAAAACCGCTCAGGCGCTTATGCTGAAATTTAATTATGAGCAAAAAGGACACACTGTTTTTCTGTTTAAACCTGTCGTTGATAAAAGGTGCGAAGAAAATGGAAAAGCGTACGTTGCCAGCCGCATAGGACTAAAGGCGGAATGCATTGAATTTTCAAGCCAAGATGATTTTTGGCAGCTAAGTCAAGAATATGCTATTTTAAACGTAAAAACCGTAAGCAAAAATGTTATTATTATTGACGAGTGTCAATTTTTGACAGCAAAACAGGTGGAGCAGCTTAAAGAAATTTCGCTATATTTGCCAGTTTTATGCTTTGGACTATTGACGAATTATAAAACAGAACTGTTTGAAGGAAGCAAACGCTTGATCGAACTTGCTGACTCAATCGCAGAGGTTAAATCTGTGTGCAAATGTGGACGCAAGGCAACAATCAATGTAAGGCTGTCTAAAGGTCTGATTGTTACTCAAGGCAACGAGATTGAAATTGGCGGCGATGATAAGTATGAGGGGATGTGCTACTATTGTTATAAAAAGAAACTTTTATCCCAACAAAAGAAATATAATAAATAGGGAGGAAACATGAATTATAACGGAAAAAAATATCTTGAAAAATTGGATCAATATTATAGAGCGGCAAACTACATTTCGCTTGCTCAGCTCTATCTTCTTCGCAATCCACTTTTGAAACAACCACTTAAAAAGGAAGATATAAAAAAGAAGATTGTTGGCCACTGGGGGACTGTGCCGGGACAAAACTTTGTTTATGCACATATGAACAGGGCTATTACAAAATATGACCTTGACATGATTCTTGTCTCAGGCCCAGGACATGGCGGCAACTTTTTCCTTGCAAACTCATATCTTGAGGGCACTTACAGCGAGTATTATCCAGAGTGCAGCCAAGATGAAAAGGGAATGACCAAATTCTGCAAGCAATTTTCTTTTCCTTATGGGGTGTCTTCGCACGTAGCGCCTCAGGTGCCAGGCTCAATTCATGAGGGCGGCGAACTTGGCTACAGCCTTCTTCATGGCTTTGGTGCGGTTTTTGACAATAAAGATCTCATTGCAACGGTTATAGTTGGTGATGGTGAGGCGGAGACTGGTCCTCTTGCGACGTCGTGGCTTTCAAATAAGTTTATCAATCCTGCGCGTGATGGCGCGGTACTTCCAGTGCTTCATCTAAACGGCTATAAAATTGCAAATCCGACTGTGCTTGCGAGAATGACAAATCATGATCTTCGCAACTATTTTTACGGACTTGGCTGGGATGCTGTTTTTGTTGAAGGAGAGGCGCCAAAGCAAATGCATAGGCTGATGGCAAAGGCAGTTGACAAGGCAATTGAAAAAATCAAGTCAATCCAAAAACAAGCTCGAGAGGGTTTTGTTTTTGACAGTATAAAGTGGCCAATGATTATCCTTCGCACTCCAAAGGGGTGGAGCATTCCAAAGTACGTTGATGGAAAACAAATTGAAGGCTCATTCAGGGCGCATCAAGTCCCTGTTGACATGACAAAGCCAGAGCATTTTGATATTCTGGAAAATTGGCTTAAAAGTTATAGACCGGAAGAACTTTTCAACGATGATTATACGCTCAACGATGATATTGCAGCAATTTTGCCTCGAGGGGATAAACGAATAAGCGCAAACCCACATACAAACGCGGGGGTAAGCAATCTCATCCTTCCTTCTCTTCGTGATTATGGCGTTGAGATTGAAGGGCATGGCAAAGTGAAAAAGCAAGATATGATTGAGCTTGGTGCTTATATTAGAGATGTATTTAAACTTAACAAGGAAAATCAAAATTATCGAATTTTTGCACCAGATGAGGCTAAATCAAACAGGCTTAATAAGGCTTTTGAAGCTGAAAAACGCATGTGGGCGGGCAAAATTTATGAAAATGATGAAGATCTTGCAAAAGACGGGCGTATTATGGACAGCTTTTTGTCAGAACATGCCTGCGAAGGATGGCTTGAGGGGTATCTTTTGACAGGCAGACACGGCATGTTTGCAACTTATGAGGCCTTTGCAAGAGTTGTTGACAGTATGGTGTCTCAGCACGCAAAATGGATAAAAGAAATCAAATCAATTCCATGGCGCAAACCAATATCTTCGCTCAACTTAATTCTTACTTCAAATGTATGGCAACAAGATCACAATGGTTATTCTCATCAAGAGCCGGGATTCCTCGATCATCTTGTAAACAAGAAGGCAGACATTGTAAGAATCTATCTTCCACCAGATGCAAACTGCTTGATTTCGTGCTATGATCATATTCAGGCAACGCAAAACTATATCAACGCAATTGTTGCATCAAAACATCCAAGCTGGCAGTGGCTTAATATGGAAGAGGCAATTGAACATTGTACAAAAGGTGCAAGTGAGTGGAAATGGGCTTCAAATTGTGGCAATAAAAAGCCAGATATCGTGCTTGCTTGTGCGGGCGACACAACAACGCTTGAGATGATGGCGTGTGCTGATCTTATCAAAAAGCATCTTCCAAAAATCAAATATAAGTTTGTCAATGTGGTAGATCTTATGCGTCTTCCAAGCGATAGCGAACATCCACACGGGCTTACTGACGAAGAGTTTAATAAGCTTTTCACTCAAGACAAGCCAGTGCTGTTTAATTATCATGGCTATGATAGTTTGATACTAGAGCTTATTTCTGCAAGAAAAAACAACAACTTCCATGTGCATGGCTATCAAGAGGAGGGAAGCATAACAACAGCTTTTGATATGAGGGTGCGAAACGGCGTTGATCGTTATCATTTGCTTCTTGACACAATCAAAATCTTAGGTCTTGAAGAAAAAGAATCACAGCTTGTTGATGAAATCAATAAAAAACTTAAAAAGCACAAAACATATATTGCAAAGTATGGTGTAGATATGCCAGAAGTTGCAAATTGGCAATGGAAAGACTAACTTTTTCAGCGTGAAAAAGTTACAAAAAGCGCTGGGGATTGCGATTTCCCCAGCCCCTTGAAACGCTTTTATAAGGTTTCATTAAAATCGATCTTTACCAAAAAAGATGAGAAAAATTTCTCATCTTTTTGTTTTTCGGTTATAAAAAATGTCTTTGATATGAATGCCCATTGCTTTTGCAACTTTGAAAACAGGCAGAACTGTTAAACCTTGTTCGTCTCCCATGATTTTTGCAAATGTGACGGGTGAAATTTTGCACATTTTGCAAAACGCAGTTTTTGATAAACTGTTCTCCTTCATAAAATTCTCGATAAGCTCATAGTTAATAAATTTTTCTTTCATATTTTTCTCCTCTCAGTTCCAAATGGAATTATTTGTATTATACAGTTCCAGTTGGTATTATGTCAAGTAAATTGTTCCAATTGGTATAAAATGTTTGCGAGGTTATAAAAATGAATAAATTTGCAAAGAGACTCAAAGAATTGAGAGAAGAGAAAGGTTTTTCAAAAACTAAGTTAGCAAAAGAGTTAAATACGACAGAAGCCAATATTTGCAGATGGGAAAATGGAACAAGATCGCCAAATATTGACAGCATAATTTTGTTATGTCAATATTTCAAATGCACATCGGACTATTTAATTGGCCTTACCGATTTTTAGTGCTGAGAAGTTTAACGAAAGGCTAAATGCGAGAGCATAAAGTCGCTTAGAGTAAATTCAATTGGCTGCGGGGGCAATCAATCAGTTATTGTAAAATGGAAAAAAGAGTGGCAGGGGGGCTAAACAAGGAATGCTTCACTTTTCTTGCTGAGTTTTTAGTGCATCAATTAATGATTTTGCGTGGGTGTAAGATTTCAATTTGATCGAATAAAAAAGCCGATAACTTTATATCAATGCATATTTAGTTTAATTGTTGTAAATTAATGTTTTTTGCGTTTTTGGTTTGGGTGAAAAATTATGTTTTTTCGTTTCTAGTTTCAACTTTCTAGCTTTTATTTTTATTATTTATTGATTTATCAATAAAAAATAGCATAGTTATGTTTTGATAACTATGCTATTTTTGTTTCGGTTGTCATAGATGAGGGGGATAAAGCTTGGGAAAGGAAGGAGGCAAAATGGGAGATTATAAGCTTTTTCCGACAATATATCCGCTTGTCCATGCCCATTGCAGGTTGAAGCCGCCGCAGATTCCGTCAACGTCGCATGCCTCACCACAGAAATAAAGGTTGTCAAGTTCTTTTGCTTGAAGATTGTCGTCAAGCGCAGAAAGCAGTACTCCTCCCGAGTAAATTTGGTTGTTGTCGTAATTGCCTTGCACGATAAACTCTAGCGCTTTCATATGATCAATCATCATTTCAAGCTGGCCTTCAGTTAAGCTGGTGGAGGAGGCGCTTTCGTTAAATTTGCATTTGTTGAGAATGTAATAAGCGATTGGGTTTGCTAAAAAACCTTCAAAAAACTTGCTTATAGGCAGATCAAGCTCGCGACGGCGCATAAGAACGTCGATAAGTTCTTCTTTTTCAATTTCAGGAACAAGATCGACAACCAGTTTTCCTTCATAACACCCTCGTCGAGCGAATTCGCTTGAGAGGTTAAACGCACATATTCCGCTAAGCCCGCTGTCCTTAAACAGAAGCTCGCCAAACTGTTGGTTGTAAAGATTGCCGTTTGGCGAATAGGCGAATATATGTACAGGGGAGACTTTACATCCGGAAAGAAGTTTTGTATTTTGTGTTTTGAGTGCGCATAAGCTTGGCACAAAATTTCGGTGCTTGATATTAAAAGATTGAATCACGCTTTCACTTGCTTTTCCGCCGAGGGCACATACGAGTTTTTTCACGCAATATGTTTCGCCTGACGTTTTAACAATAAAAACGTCATCTTCTTTGCTGACATTTAAGATTTCTTCATTCATGGCAAGGGTGACATTTTTCTTTTTTGCAAGCGCGTTGCAAATTACATCAATCACGCTTTTTGCGCTGTCTGAAAAAGGATAAATTCGTCCCTCTTCGTCGTTGTAGAAAACAAGCCCGTTGTCGCTAAAATATTCAAGAGTGGCGGGCACGTCAAAGCGAGAGAAAAAACCTTCTAAATCATGGTTATAAAATTCTTCATTTGGCTCTATTTGTGCGTTTGAGAGGTTGCACTTGCCGTTGCCTGTTGCCATAAGTTTTTTTGCGGGGTAAGACGCCTTGTCAATCAAAACAACGCTTTGCCTTTCATCTGTTTGCAGTGCGCACATGCAGCCACTTGCTCCTGCGCCTAAAATTGCAATATCAAAATATTTCATGTTGTGTTTCCTTTTTGCTACATAATAGCATATTTTTAAAAATAATACAACAATGCACTTGCTTTTTTTGTCAAATTTTGCTAAAATTTTTATATGAAAATTGCAATTCTGACACTTGGCTGTAAGGTCAATAAATATGAAAGCGACGCGCTCGCTGAAAACTTAACTCTTAAAGGATATGAAACGACAGACGCTTTAGAGGCTGCCGATGTTTATGTCATCAACTCTTGCGCAGTAACTGCTGAGGCGGAAAAAAAGTCAAGGCAGATGATTGCAAGGTGTCGAAAGTTCAACGCAGAAGCGAAGATTTTTGTATGTGGTTGTGCATCGCAAAACAATCCGCAGCAATTTCTTGATAAGGATGTTGAATATGTCAGCGGTGTTGCAGGCAAACTGAAAATCAGTGAATATATTGATAATTTTGCTAAAAATGGCAAAAAAATGCCCAAAAGAGCAAAAAAAGTTGCAAAATTGCCAAAAGAATACGAAGATGAGCTGATTGCAAAGCAAAGTAGAATTCGAGCTTATATCAAAATTCAGGACGGCTGCAACAACTTTTGCTCTTATTGCATTATTCCATATCTGCGAGGACGAAGCCGTTCGCGCGAGATATTTTCAATCATCAATGAGGCCAACAGCTTAGATGAAAATATCAAGGAAATTGTGCTGACGGGCATCAATGTTACTGATTATAAAATAGATGGTCAGCCTGCGCTGTTGACGCTGCTCGAACAACTTGACAGGCTTGGCAAGCGTATTCGTCTTGGGTCAGTTGAGGACACTGTGGTAAGCGAGGAGTTTATAAAAGGGCTGAGCAAACTAAATAATTTTTGTCCGCATTTTCACCTCTCTTTGCAAAGTGGTTGCGATAGCGTATTGAAACGAATGAATAGGCATTATAGCTCCAACCAGTTTGCGCACTCGGTTGCACTTATCCGAAAATACTTTCCAAATGCCGGTATTACAACCGATGTGATTGTAGGTTTTTGTGACGAAAGCGAGGAAGAATTTACAACTACTTGTCAGTTTGTAAAAAGAGTAAAATTTTCTCAACTTCACGTTTTTCCTTACTCAAAACGAGAGGGGACTGCAGCGGCAAAATTATACAAAGATTTGCCTAAGGAAGTAAAAACAAAAAGGGTTCAGATGCTCGAGAAGATAGGCGATAAACTTAAAAGACGCTTTATAAAACAAAATAAGACAGGCAAAGTGCTTATCGAAGAGCAGCAAGGCGAATATTTTGTAGGATACACCGAAAATTATATACGTGTTTATATTCCTGCTGAAAAACAAAATGATGAGCTTATAAACAAGATATTGACAGTAAAACTTAAAAAACTCTATAAAGATGGTGCAATCGCAAAGATTGTGCGAAAAATGAATTAAAACTGGGTATTGACTTTGCGGGAGTTGTGTGCTATTCTTAAGCCATGCGAAAACTAATTTTAAAATATAGTTTTATTACAATGATATCATTACATGCGTTTTTTTCAGTGGTTGGTATGTTTCTTTTTGTAGTGTCAGAAGTGGTGCATGCAGATAATTCGTCGACAGAACAGACGATTTATTTGCAGCAGCTTTTTGGCGCTAATGCCAATTATAGACAAGCTAATTATGGCAGATTGAGACACAACAATGGCGAGGCGATTTATATAAGTTTAGAAAAAAACTCATTTTCTGAGAATCAAACACAAACGATTGTATCTGCTGTAGACTATATCTTCAAGCTGATTGGCGATATTAACGAAAATTATCATTATCAACTTGTAGAAGACGTGAATAATGTGGAATATTGTGGCAAATCAAGCATTACTTTTTCTACTGGAGCGCTTAAAAATGCAAATGGATGTGCGGTAAGAGAAAACTCATTTTTTTCTTTTGGCTCTAAGGGGAATTTTAATCAAAACTGCAAAATTATGTATGATAAAAATTTTTTGAAGAACAACGAAAAGCGTTTATACTACACTACGCTGCATGAGCTTTTGCATGTTTTTGGGCTGGAAGATGTTTATAGCGATGCGGTGCGATATCTCAATACGTATATGAATGTCAATACAAATGAGAGTTTGACAATGATTACACCAAATGATTACAAGATTTTGGTTGCATGTTATGCAAAAAACTTTTCTAGATTTGATGAGAAACAAGATTACATAAATTTACTGCTTGAGAAAGTTGAAAAATATTCTAGTGAATATTACCAATATTACAGCCATCAGCAATTGGAGAATAAAAAGCAAGGATGGCTTGAATGCGGCTATTCTGAAGAAGAAGTACAACAAATCTTTAGTTATTCGAAACTTGGTGAAAAACTATCATGTTCTTTTGATGTTTGTTTGACAACTGGTGGCGAGAGGGTGAGTGTGTTGGTAGATGAAGGGCAGTACAGTCTTTTCACGTTTGATAAAAATGACGTTTTGCTAGAAAGTTGTTTTGGAAGTGCATACAATGTAAATGGTGAAATTTACCTTGAAAGCGTGCATTTAAATAGCTTTACATATGGCAAAGAAACATATGCAGATATGTACATATATTTGCCAGAGAAAAGCACAAATCAGCATTGTAGATTATACGACACGCTTAATCATTGCTATAGTGGAACAGGTGTGTTGACTGAGTCGGCTGCACAAGCTTGATATAAAATTTTAGAAAAATAAAAAAATACTTGACAAAGCATATCAAAATATCTATAATAGAAGAGAACTTTAAAAAATAGAAGGTGGTGAGAAGATTGACAACTGTTAAAGTAGGCGAAAACGAGACACTTGAAAGCGCTCTTAAAAGATTTAAGAGAAAATGCCAAAAAGACGGCATCATTGGCGATATCAGAAGAAAAGAAGCTTATGACAAGCCAAGCGTTGCTAAGAAAAAGAAAAGTGAAGCCGCTCGTAAGAGAGCAAGAAAAAGAGGTTAAAACCACCTTGTGCAAATATGGCACATAAATAAAAATTTATAAAAGGAGAAATAAAATGGCTAATATCATTGACCAAATCGAGAAAGAAAACATGAAAGAAACTCTCCCTGAATTTAATATCGGCGACACTGTAAGAGTTGGCGTTAAAATTAAGGAAGGAGACAAAGAAAGAATCCAAGCTTACGAAGGCGTTGTTATCGCTCGTAAAAATGGTGGAATCAGAGAAACTTTCACTGTTAGAAAAATTTCAAACGGCGTTGGCGTTGAAAGAACTTTCCCTATGCACTCTCCACTTGTAACAAGTGTTGAAGTTGTAAGAAAGGGTAAACCAAGAAGAGCAAAACTCTACTATGTAAGAGAACTCACTGGTAAAGCTGCAAAAATCAAATCTGCAGACAACAGATAATGTATATAAAACTTGGAATATTTTCCAAGTTTTTATTTTGTCATTTGTTGTGAAATTTTTAGAATGAGAAAGGGCTGCGCTGCAGTAAAAATGAAACGCAATTTCCATGCAGCAAATTTTGTTAAATTAAAATTAGGAAGAATGATTATGAAAGAAATTGAAAGGTTTTTGAGTGAGAATAGTGACGAGAAGAAAGCGAAATTTGATCGGGGGCTTATAAACACAAAATATGAAATTTTGGGGATAAATATCAAAACAATCGAAGAATTTGCCAAAAAAATCGCAAAAAATACTGATATTTTGCAAAATATCAATATTTCCAGCCATGAGGAAGTTCTTCTCTGTGGCTTTGCAATAGCCTATTGCCGGGACTCAAATGAGAAGAAGGTTGAGCATATTATGAAGCTGTTGCCATACATCGATAACTGGGCGACAACGGATAGTATTGTGCCAAGACTCAAAAATATGGAAAGTCAGAGATGCTTTTTTGAAGGGCTTCTGTCTCACCCAAATCCATTTTATGTGCGTTTTGGCATTGTTTGGCTTAAGAGGTTTGCACTTAAACAAGATCTTGCAAATGTAATAAAATTGCTTGGACAGGTAAAGGCGCAAGACTACTATATCAAAATGGCAATAGCGTGGACATATCAAGAGGCGCTGACGATTGATTTTGATTTTATGTTTGATGTTATAAAAAGATTGCAGGACAATTTTATTCGAAATAAAACAATTTCGAAGGCTTGTGATAGCTTTCGCATAACTGCTGAAAACAAAGAAAAGTTGAAGGCTTTAAGGATTTAGCATGGAAAATGGGATATATTGTTTGCAAAATTCAAAAAAGTGTTGTATAATCTAAAGTTAGAATTGGAGAAAAAATGTTATCAAAAGTACAAAGTTTTGGTTTGAAAGGGATTGAAGGCTTTCCGATTGACGTTGAAACAGATGTCAGCAATGGACTGCCTGGATTTGACGTGGTTGGTCTTGCCGATACTGCGATCAAAGAGGCGAAAGAAAGGGTGAAAAATGCCATTCGAAATTCGGCTTTTACCTATCCCATTAAAAAGATAACCATCAATTTAGCACCTGCTGACGTAAAGAAAGAAGGGTCGCTTTATGATCTTGCTATGGCAGTTGCAATTCTTTCTTGCGATGAAGAGTTGAAAATCAAAAACGAAAGAAAATATGTGTATATTGGTGAGCTTTCTTTTGATGGAAGTGTCAAGAAGGTGAAGGGCGTTCTTCCTCTTCTGATTTCTGCAAGAGAGGCGGGCTTTAAAGAATTTTTGATTCCAAAAGAAAACCTTGCTGAAGCAAGCTTTATTGAGGGGATCAATGTTTATGGAGTTGAAAACTTAAGAGAAGCGATTTCCTTTTTGAAAGGAGAGCATCAAATCGATCCGGTTGAAGTTTGCAAATTTGAAAATACCCTCAATCAAAACCGATATGGGCTTGACTTTGCTAATGTCAAAGGGCAAAAAATGGCAAAACGTGCACTTGAGATTGCAGCGGCAGGCGGACATAATCTTATTATGATTGGGCCTCCAGGAAGCGGAAAAAGTATGCTTGCAAAGTGTTTTCCAACAATTTTATCAGACCTTACCTTTGATGAAGCGCTGGAAGTTACAAAAATCCACTCAGTTGCAGGAGAACTTGATGGCGAAAAGGGGATTGTAAACTGTAGGCCATTTAGGAGTCCTCACCATACAGCCACAACGGTGGCGCTTACAGGCGGTGGAAATAATGCTAAACCAGGGGAAATTTCGCTGGCAGATCATGGAGTACTGTTTTTGGATGAATTTCCTGAGTATTCTCGCCAATCAATCGAGGTGCTAAGGCAGCCACTTGAGGACGGAATAATTACTGTTGCTCGAAACAAATCAACAGTGTCATATCCAGCAAATTTTACCCTTATTGCCAGCATGAATCCTTGTCCTTGCGGTCATTATGGATCTAAAGATCGTGAGTGCCACTGCTCGGCGGGGCAAATAAGCAAATATTTATCAAAATTATCTGGTCCAATTATGGATCGCATTGATATTCATATTGAAGTTGAAAACGTCACATATGATCAGCTTAAAAGTGATAGCCTAGAAGAGCCTTCTTGTGAAATAAAAAAGAGGGTTGATCGGGCAAGACTGATTCAACTTGAAAGGTTTAAAGGCGCAAAGAATTTCTCAAACGCGAAAATGAGCGTTGCGCAAACAAAAAAATATTGCAAACTTGACATAAACAGCGAACATCTGCTGCGAGTTGCTTTCGAGAAACTAAAGTTGTCTGCTCGTGCGCATGATCGTATTTTAAAAGTTGCAAGAACGATTGCTGATCTTGAGGGGTGCGAAAATATCGGCGCAAATCATATTGCTGAAGCAATTTCGTACAGAACGCTTGATCGAAAATACTGGAACTAGCAATAATAAAAGGAGGGGAAATGGACAAAAGAGATTATTTTATTGTTTTCTTGTCGCAGTTTGATTTGACTTCATCAAAAATTGCTCAGATTATTGATGAGATGAGCGAGCCAAGTATTCAGGCCTTCAAAAAGACAAAGTTTGATGAAAAAATTATTAAGCAAGAAAGCTATCACAAAATGCTTGAATGTGCAGATCCAATCCTTGTTGAAACATATGTTAAAAATTTGCATGACCGCGATATAGAAATTGTTACAATTTTTGATGAGCGATATCCGCAAAAACTGCGTGAGATGACAGACAGTCCATATATTCTTTATTATAAGGGTGACCTGTCGCTTGCAAACAAACCTTCACTTTCTGTTGTTGGATCAAGAAAACCGACAAGCTATGGGAAAATAGCAACAGAGAAAATTGTAAGAGATGTTGCAAGTGGCGGCGTTGTGGTTGTCAGTGGGCTTGCCTATGGCGTTGACAGCATCGCACATAGAGCGGCGCTTGATAATGGCGGGAAAACGATTGCTGTGCTTGGCAGCGGGTTTGATCATGTCTATCCGTCCGAGCATCAGTCTCTTGCTGATGAAATTGCCAAAAAGGGGTTGCTTATCAGCGAGCAGCGTCCCAAACGCACTGCAAGCAAATATCTTTTTCCGCTGCGCAATCGAATCATTGCGGCCTTAAGTGAGGGGACGCTTATCACAGAGGCGAGCATAAAAAGCGGAACAATTCACACCAAAGATTTTGCCCTAGATTATGGGCGAAATATTTATGCTGTGCCAGGAAATATTGACAGCACTTCAAGCGAACTTACTAATGAAGTTATCAAAACAGGGCAGGCGCAGTGTGTAACTTGCGGGAAAGATATTTTAGATGACTATGATATAAAAGCAGAGAATAAGCAAAGAGGGCAGGAACACCTGTCAGAAGACGAGCGAAAAATTGTCTCACTGCTTGAAGACGGAATGAAAAGTATAGATTTTCTTACAAAAAATTCGCAATTAGATATAAATAATTTCAATACTTGTTTGACAATGCTTGAAATTCGTGGGATAATAACAAGACTACCAGGCGGAAGTGTTGCCTTAAATTAATCGGAGGAATAAATTGAAACTAGTTATAATAGAGTCACCAGCAAAAAGAGAAGCACTGAAAAAATATTTGGGAGATGGCTTTGAAGTCTTTGCGACAAAAGGACATATAAGAGACCTTCCTCAAAAGAGTTTGGGGATTGATATTAGAAATAATTTCGAACCAAAATATGAAATTGTATCAGATAAAAAAGAACTTATTGCAGACCTGAAACGTCGGGCGGATAAAGCTGATCAAGTTTACATCGCAACCGACCCGGATAGAGAAGGGGAAGCAATATCTTGGCACGTTGCCAACATTTTAGGCTATGACAGCGAAAGAGCGTGTCGCATTCAGTTTAACGAAATTTCGAAAAAAGCGGTCTCAAAAGCGCTTACAGAGCCTAGAAAAATTGATCTAAAACTTGTTGACGCACAGCAGGCTCGAAGAACACTTGATAGGCTTGTGGGATATAAACTCTCACCAATCATCTGTAAAAAAATAGCACCAAAGCTTAGCGCAGGAAGAGTTCAATCAGTTGCGCTTAAGCTTGTTGTTGATCGTGAAATTGAAATCGAAAAGTTTGTTCCAGAAGAATACTGGACAGTAAATGCGCTTCTTAAGAAGGGTGCTGCCGATATTAAAACGGCACTTGCAACTTATAAAAAGAAAAAGTTTGTGCCAAAAAATAAAGAAGAAGTTGACGCTATGTTAGGCGTGATTGATGGCAAGGATTTTCTTGTAAAGGAAGTGAAAAAATCTAAGACAAAATCACACGCTCCAGCACCATTTACGACAAGTACAATGCAGCAAGATGCGCTTAATAAACTTGGTATGAGCCTTGCAAAAACATCTCAGGCAGCTCAGCAACTTTATGAAGGAGTTGAGGTTAAGGGAGAGGGCAAGATTGCGCTTATCACGTATATCAGAACTGACTCCGTTCGTGTGTCGACGGACGCTCAAAATGCATGCCGAGAGTTTATTAAGAATAAATACGGCGCAGAATTTGTTCCAGAAAAACCAAATATCTATCACACAAAAGACTCAGCTCAAGACGCGCACGAAGCTATTCGCCCAATTACAATGGATATTACGCCAGAAATGGTTAAAGAGACATTATCGGCTGATAATTATAAGCTTTATAAACTTATTTACGAACGTTTTCTTGCCAGCCAAATGAGTGAAGCGGAGTATGCAAGTGTGACAATCAATTTTGATTGCGAAGAGTATGGCTTTAAAGTAAGCGGAAAGACAATGGAGTTTCCGGGCTATACCAATGTGTACAAAGAATTTGTTGAAGATGACAACAAAGAGGGTATGGCAGGCAGACTTCCAAAACTTGAAGAAGGGGAAATGCTTCCATGCTCTAAAATTCTTCCAGAGCAAAAGTTTACAAAGCCTCCAACTAGGTATACAGAGGCTACGCTTGTGAAGGCAATGGAAGAAAAAGGAATTGGCAGACCAGCCACTTACTCGGCAACAATTACAATTCTTTCAAGCAGAAAATACACTGAAAAAGAGGGAAAATATCTTATTCCAACCGAGCTTGGTAGAAAAATTACAGCCTATCTTGATCAATTCTTCAGTAGTGTCATCAATGTTAAATTTACCGCTTATATGGAGGGAAGGCTTGATGATGTTGCATCAAAAGATGAAGACTGGAAAGAAGTTGTCTCATCATTTTGGAATGGTTTTGAAAGGCTGCTTGCAAGGGCGGATGCAAGCTCTGTTTCAATGAAAGAGCCTCCAAAAGAAACAGATATAATTTGTGAAAAATGTGGCAGTAAAATGCTTATCAGAAATGGCAAGTTTGGAGAATTTTTGGCCTGCTCAAACTTTCCAAAATGTAAAAATACAAGGCCATTAAACGAGACAAAGAAAGTGGTTGGAAAATGCCCAGAATGCGGAGCTGATATGGTGGAGCGGAAGAGTAAAAGAGGAAAAATTTTCTTCTCTTGTGACCGTTATCCAGACTGCAAATTTATGAGCTGGGACGCAACAACTGGGGCAAAATGCCCTAAATGTCAAAGCCCTATTATAATCAAGGGAAAGACTGTCAAATGCAGCAACAACGCATGTGATTATAAGGAGAACAATGATAAATAAAAGAGTTGTAAACATTATAGGAAGCGGATACGCAGGGATTGAAGCTGCACTCTTTTTGGCTGGACATGATATCAAGGTGCATGTTTTTAGTAATGAAAAAATGTACAAAGAAACTGGGAAGCTCGGCGGCAACAAACAGACTCAAAGCGGGGATGTTTACGAAAAACTGCTGACAAAAGAGTTGTGTCTGCTTGGCAGCCCGCTTGCAAGAAAAAAGGTTGCACTTTCGCAGGAAAATGTAAGCTGCATCGATCCACTTTTACTAAGCTATGGTCTTAATATGATTAATGACAACGAAAATATCGAAGTTTTCGATGCGACGGTAAGCGAGATAAGCCCCTTTGAAATCACCATAATAGCTACAGGTCAGCACACTGAAGGGAAGATGTATGACTATCTGATCAATAAGTACGGAACCATGAAGTGTGTGCGAGCGCTTCCTGTGTTTCCTATTGTTGAAGGAATTGAAGACGCGTTTGTGTTTCAGCGTGGGGATGAGTTTTTAGTATCGCTTACCGAGACAGAATACTATATGTTTGTGCGTGAGATTATACGTCACGCAATGGAAGAACGCAAGAATAATGAAGAATTTAGGATATATCAAAATACAATTGAAGACTTGGCTCTTCATTATAAAGAAAATCTTCGCTCTTATGCGATGATGCCGCAGCGGGTGTATGACGGAATAAAACCATATGCTACGATTACACTTAAGGCCACCGATCAAGGATTTGCCATGCAAAATATATCTTCAAACTTGCCAGAATATAGGCAAGAGGCGATATTCAAAATGCTGAACGCTTTTCGAAATTGCAAATTTAAAAGATATGCGGGGATTACAAAAGGTCGATTTGTAAATCCAATCCATATGACAAGCGAATTTTGTCAATCAAATCAAGAGAAAAACGTGTTTTTTGCCGGTGGAGTTATGGGGCTTGGTGGGCATATAAACAGCATAGCCAGCGGCCTATGGACAGCCATGAATGTTTATAAATTTATTCAAAGAAAACAAATGGTACATATTTCAACCGATTGTGCCTTTGGAAAACTTATACAAAAACTTACACAAGACAAATCAACAAAAGTTAGACCACTGATTACAAATGATGATATACTTGACAGCAGCGAAATTATTGATGCAGATCGATTTGTAGAAGAGAGTTATCAAAAATCAGTGAGGGCACTAGAAAAATTTAAGGAGGACTATCAAAATGGGAAGTATGTTTAGAGCCACAACAATATGTGGGGTAAAAAAGGATGGCAAGGTTGCGCTTGCGGGGGATGGACAGGTGACTATGAGCGAGTCAATCATTTTCAAATCATCCGCTCATAAGGTAAGAAGAATTTACAACGGTAAGGTTGTTATCGGTTTTGCGGGCGGTGCTGCAGATGCATTTGCTCTTTGCGAAAAATTCGAAAATATGCTCAACAAGTTCTCGGGCAATCTTATGAGAAGTGCGGTAGAACTTGCTGAAACATGGAGAAATGATAAGGCAAGACAGCTTGAGGCAATGATGATTGTTGCCGATAAAGATTCTCTTTTGGTTGTAAGCGGAAATGGCGATGTAATCGAGCCTGACGAAGGTGTTGTGGCAATCGGATCGGGTGGAAATTATGCCCTTGCTGCAGCCAAAGCACTCAATCAAAACACAAATCTTTCAGCGAAAGAAATCGCAAGAAAGGCGCTTGAAATTGCCAGCCAAATTTGCGTATTTACAAATGACAACATCACAGTAGAGGAGGTGTAAAATGAATTTATCACCAAGACAAATAGTTGAAGAGCTTGACAAATATATCATTGGACAGCCAAAGGCAAAACGTGCTGTTGCAATTGCTCTTAGAAATAGATATAGAAGAAGCAAACTTCCAAAGGAGCTTCGCGAAGAAATTACTCCAAAAAACATCATTATGAAAGGGCCAACAGGTGTTGGTAAAACGGAAATTGCCAGAAGACTTGCAAAACTTGTAAAAGCGCCTTTTATCAAAATTGAAGCAACAAAATATACAGAAGTTGGTTATGTTGGAAGAGATGTTGAAAGCATGGTGCGCGATCTCGTTGAAACTGCTGTAAGAATGGTTAAAGACGAAAAAGCGCATGAAGTTGAGTCAAAGGTAAAACCAACAGTTGATGCAAAACTTATTGATGCAATTTGTGACTCAAGACGTGCCAAAGATATTGCTGTTGACAAAACGATTGTGACAGAAGAACTTGCTGCAGGCAAACTTGAAGATGAGCAGATTGAAATCAACATCATTGAGCAGCAAAAACCGATGCTTGCTATTGGTGGTCCAGAGATTAATCTAGGCTCTATGTTTGACGGAATGATGCCTCCAAAGCGCAAGAAGAGAAAACTGACTGTTGCTCATGCAAGAGAAGTTCTTACTGCTGAAGAGTGCGAAAGAGTGATTGATAAAGATAATGTTTTTGCTGAGGCAATTAAGAGAACAGAGGAAGAGGGAATCATCTTCATCGACGAAATTGACAAAATAATCGGCAAAGCGGGCGGATCAAATCATCAAGATGTTTCACGCGAAGGTGTTCAAAGAGACATTCTCCCAATCGTTGAAGGAAGTACGGTTGCGACAAAATATGGCAATGTAAAAACTGATTTCATTCTCTTTATTGCGTCAGGTGCATTCCATCTTGCAAACATTGAGGATATGATTCCAGAGCTTCAAGGCCGCTTCCCAATCAGAGTAGAACTTGATAATCTTACTAAAGATGATTTCAAGAAAATTTTATCAGAGACAAAAAATTCGATTATACTGCAATATGCAAGCATTTTAAAAGTTGACAACATTGAATTGAAGTTTACTGATGACGCAATGGATGAAATTGCGCAGATGACCGAACAGGAAAATGAGTCAAGTGAAAATATCGGGGCAAGGAGACTGCATACCATTATGGAGCTTCTTCTTGAGGACATATCTTTCAATGCGACAGGTGATCATCCTCTTATGGAAGTTGTGATTGACCGGGCATACGTTCAAAATGCCTTCAAAGAAACAAGCAAAAAATATGATATTAAAAAGTTTATTTTATAAGGGCAATATATGGACAAAAGCAGAACAGAACTTCTTGTAGGAAAAGAGGGGATAGAAAAACTTGCAAGCAAGCATATCACGATTGTTGGCTGTGGCGGCGTTGGAGGGTACTGCGCGGTTATGCTGGCACGTGCCGGAATTGAGCGTATGACGATCATTGATTTTGACAGCGTTTCATCGTCAAATGTCAATAGGCAAATTATTGCCTTTGAGGACACGATTGACAGGGCAAAAGTTGACGTTTTAAGCGAAATGATGCAAAAAATCAATAAAAACATCAAAATTGACGCTAAAAATGAGAAATTAACTGCAGAAAATGTAAATTATCTTGTTGGAAAGACCGATTTAGTCATTGACGCGATTGACAGTGTCCCTGATAAAATTGCGTTGATAGTTTTCTGTAAAAAGAACAATATAAATATAGTTTCTGCAATGGGCGCAGGCAATAGATGCGACATTCCTGTGTTTGAAGTTGTTGATATTTATAAAACTTACAATGACGGCCTTGCAAAAGTTGTAAGAAAAAAATTGAAGGAAGAAGGGGTTGTCTCTTTAAATGTTGTCACTTCTTTCTCAAAACCAGCCGCGGCTGTAAGGCCGGTTGGAAGTATAAGTTACTATCCGGCTATGTGTGGTTGCACACTTGCGGCATGGGTGATTAATCAAATTTTGGAGGAAAAAATATGAAGGTAATCAAAGAAAATGAGTTTGAAAATGAAGTTTCAAAGGGAGTGACTCTTGTAGATTTTTATGCTACTTGGTGTGGCCCATGCCGAGTTATGGGGACAATCTTGGAAGATATTGAAGAGGCTCTTGGTGGCAGCGCAAACATCATTAAAGTTGATGTAGATGAATGCGAAAATATTGCAAGAAAATTTGGCATTATGTCTATTCCGACCTTGCTTGTCTTTAAAGATGGCGAGTTGAAAGAAAAACATATTGGCATCTGGGACAAAGATGATTGCATTGCAACTATTGAAAGTTATAATTCATAGTTTTTTCATAAAAAATTGCTTTTTTAATAAAAATAAGCCTTGATTTTGATTTAATTGCTTAAATATAAGCAAAAATTATCAAATTTGGCTTTTTTTATTTTGTCCTACTATTGACAATAAATCTTTTTAGTGATAAAATTAAATAGAAAAAAGGAGTTTTAAATGGGAAGAAAAGTTTATCTTGATACTGCAGCAACAACGTTTGTTTCAAGCGAAGTTCTGACAGAAATGCTGCCTTGCTTTAATGCGATTTATGGCAACAGCAATTCAGTGCACAGCTATGGCAGAGATGCGCTTGCAATTGTTGATCGTGCAAGAGATAGGGTTGCACATGCAATTGGCGCTGCAAAATCAAATGAAATATATTTCACATCAGGCGGGACCGAAGCTGACAACTGGGCCATTCTAGGTATTGCAAGGGCCAACAAGGAAAAAGGAAAACACATCATCACAAGTCAAATCGAGCATCACGCGGTTTTGGACGCATGCAAACAACTTGAGAAAGAAGGCTTTGAGGTTACATACGTTCCTGTGGACAAAACAGGGCTTGTAAATATTGCGGAGATCATTCATGCAATCAGAAAAGATACAACAATGATTTCTATTATGGCAGTAAACAACGAGGTTGGTACCATTCAAAACATAAAAGCAATTGCAAAACTTGCTCATGAATATGGCATCATCTTCCATACTGATGCGGTTCAAGCGATGGGAGCGATTAAACTTGATGTTCAAGACATGGAGATTGATGCAATGACAATCTCTGGCCACAAAATTTATGGCCCAAAGGGAAGCGGCTGTCTATATGTGAAAAATGGAATTAAAATTGACAATATGCTTTTTGGTGGAAGTCAAGAAAGGGGAAAACGCGGTGGTACGCTCAATGTTCCTGCAATTGCCGGTTTTGGAAAAGCGGTTGAGCTTGCAGTACGCGATATGTCAATCAACCAACAAAAAATTAAGGCAGAGCGTGAATACTTTTTGAAAAACGTAAAAGAGAAAATTCCTTATATTCAAATCAATGGTCATCCACAGCAAAAGGTAAACAGCATTGTAAACATGTCCTTTGAAATGGTGGATAAAGAATCCCTCCTTATGCTTCTTGATATGGACGGAGTTGCGGTAAGCACAGGTTCGGCGTGTACATCAAACGCAGTGGAGGAATCTCATGTGCTCAAGGCGATGAATGTAGAAAGCGAATTTGCAAACAGTGCAATAAGATTTTCTTTTGGAAAGAATGTGTCAAAATCGGATATTGATTATGCTGTTGATATTCTTGTGAAGTCGGTTGAAAGATTAAGATCAATTTCAGCATTTACTAAAGCAGGGAGGAAATAATTATGTATAGCAAAAAGATATTAGAAAGATTTTCAAACCTTTCATATGCTGGAGGACTGCGTGGAGGAGATGGTACCGGCAAAGCAGAAAACGGAAATGAGGTTGTTAAGGTTTATATCAGCGTTGACGAACGTGGCGAAATTGATACAATCAAGTTTAAGGCTTTTGGCGGAGTTTGTACAATTGTTGCATGTGATATTGCATGCGAGCTGGTTGAAGGCAGGACGCTTAGTCAGGCACTTGCTTTGACTGCTCAAGAAATTCTTGACGTGATCGAACTTCCTGAAAATAAACACGCAAGCGCTCATCTCGCGCAGGAGGCTGTAAAACTTGCAGTTGAAGATTACTTTGAAAAGAAAGAAAAAGAGATGAAGAAGAAACAATAATCAAAAAGACCTACCATAGCGTAGGTTTTTTATTTTGTATGAAAAAAACACCCTCCTGAGTGGAAGGGTGCAACCAAACTTCATTAAGCGTTTTCTATTGCATTCAATTCTGTTGAATATTCATTTTCTGCGTCTTGCAGGTCTTGTAGTGAGGTTTTTCGACCTTTCATTTCTAGATAATAAGAATTTCCAAGCTCTTGTAGTTTTACATTAGCAGGAAGGAGGTTTTCTATTTCTTCAGGCTGATAATATTCAGTTTCTGTAACGGTTTCATATTGAGCTCCATCACGCTCGTATTCTTCAAAACTTTGAGGAATTTGCGTCTCATAAGTATGTGTATATGATAAATCTATAAGACCAACTTCTCCATATGCTTCAAATTTTGCAGATGGAATATGGTTGTAGATTGCGTCTTTTGTCTTTGTGTTATTCTTCTCTTTTTGCGATCTAGCGATGCTAAAGATTTTCTCCATATAATCAGCGGCGTCGCTATCATTAAAAGAATGTTTTACATCAGATTCATAGCTTAGAAGCCATGGTATATAATAAAAATCTTGTAAGTTTGTGTATGTTTGATCGATTGCAGTTAGCAACTCTTTTTGCTGGAGTTTGCGTTGAATTAAAACCATGTCCATTGTGGTGAGTTTGTTTTCAGATTCAGCGCGTTGATTAATGCCAATACTTTCTCTGATCTTATTTTCTGCGCCAAAAATGTCTATTATGTTTTCTAGTGACTGTTGGCTGATTTTTCCTGCTTTATATTCTTTTGCAAATAGGGCGATAATGTCTTTTCTTCTTTGTAGAATATCTTTTACAACGATGTCTTTGTTTTGAAGCTCAAAAAATACTGAAGTTGAGTCTAGTAATTTTAGATCCATAAGAGAGAATTCGCGACTGATTGCTGAAAAGTTTTTAATAAAGTCCGCTCTTGCTGAGAGCAATTCTTCTTCATCTGCTTGTTTTTCAATCAACTCTTTGATTTTTTGTTCATATTGTTGGTATAGGGGGAATCTTTTTGCAAAATTAGCTGTGCTTGCAAGATCTTCGTTTTCAAATTTTATATCATATGTCATAAGTTTCTCCTTTGTTAAAACAACTATAACACAATAATGGATTATAGTCAAGAGATTTTATATTTATTGACAAAAACAAAAACATTATTGTTTATGTATATATTATAATAATTTGTGCACACTATAATCAAGGAGGGGGTATGAAAGAAACAGCAATGCTTTTCGGATTTGGTTTGGGGCTTATAACCGGCGCACTTTTATACAAATACAATACTTGCGCAAAAAAGATTGTAGATAAAGGTGAAAAAGCAGTTATGGATGAAGTTGAAAACATGGAACAAAAAGCAAAGAAAGCCATCAAACAAGTTGAATCAAACATGGAAAAGAAAGCAGAAAAAGTAAAAAATGCTTAAAATTTTGCTTAATTTTGCAATTTTTCTAAACAAAAAGCGATATTTTGTGCATGTTATAAAAAAGAAGCGAAGGTTGAACACTTTCGCTTTTTATTTTTTTTGTTGGTTGTGTGGGAAGTTTTATTGTTCTTCCTGCGGAAGGGTAACGATAGAGAATGACAAACCTCCGTCGTTATCGCTGTGGCAATAGGCATTGCGGTTTACATTGGCAACGGCAATTGTTACAACAATTACTTGCAATTTGTTTTCACTGTCAAGATAGCATGAGCGCTGTCCTGCTGCCGTCGCGAGGGAGATTGACTTATCTCTTAAAAATTCGGACGGAAGGTCTTCGAGATTGTTTAAATGCTGGCAGTTTACAAGAATGTTTTTATTGTTGGTCGTTTCTTCTTCGCTGACTGAGTCTAAGTTGTCTTGCAAATCAGTCCACATTGGAGTGATTTTAATGACATCGTCACTGCTGTTTTCAAAAATATAAATCAATCGTACAGCGCTTCTTTGAG
>JAGAKV010000009.1 GCA_017625505.1 Clostridia bacterium
CGAAAAACCAACAATCATCATTTTTAAAACTACAATAGGGATTGGGACAGCCAAAGAAGGAACTTCTTCCGTGCATGGCGCGGTGCTGTCGCAGGAAGAGCTTAAAAAGTTTAATGAGCAGCTGGAAGTTTTTGAAAACTTTTATGTGCCAAATGATGTAAGAGATTGGTGTATGTCAACTACTCGTCGAGGGAAGGATGCGCATGAGCAGTGGAATCATGAGCTTGCAGTTTATGCAAACTCAAATCCAGAGCTTTACAGGCAATTTAGCACTTTTTTTGATAAAACAAAACTTGATATTGAAAAGTTGGCACGCAGTGCATATAAATGGGAAGGGTTAAGCGGCAGAGAACTAAATAACATTATTCTCAACGAGCTTAGCAAGAAACTCAATCAGCTTGTAGGTGGAAATGGCGATGTAGAACATTCTACGCGTTGCAAGCTGGAAAATGCAGGCTATTTTTCTGCGGGAAATAAGAGAGGACGAAACATCCATTTTGGCGTAAGAGAGCATGCAATGGCTGGGATTTGCAATGGAATAGCCCTTTATGAAGATTTTTGTCCATACGCAGCAACAGCCCTTACCTTTTCATCTTATATGCTGCCTGCAATCAAAATGGCCGCGATGATGAAGCTTAAAGTGCTTTATCTTCTAACTCATGATAGTATTCATATTGGGCAGGACGGGGCGTCACATCAGCCAATAGAACAACTTGCAAATTTGCGTTCTATTATTGGATTAAATGTCTTTAGACCATGTGACGGACGAGAACTTCTTGCTGCTTATCAGGCTTATTTTGAAGAGCAAGCGCCAACTGCAATTCTTCTTTCAAAACAGCCTATGCCTGAGGTGAATGGGAAATTTGGCGATGCGCTTATGGGGGGCTATGTTATATCGCCGGCCGAGGACGAAGTGGAAGTTGTGCTTTATGCATCAGGAAGTGAGGTGTCGCTTGCAATTAGCGTTGCAGCGCATCTTAAAAAGAAGGGGCATGATGCTTCTGTTGTGTCTATGCCATGTCTTGAAATTTTTGAACAGCAAACAGCCACTTACAAAGACAAAGTGTTGCAAAAAAAGGCGAAGCTTCGCGTTGCTATCGAGGCATCAAATGATGCTATTTGGTATAAATACGTAGGAGACAACGGCATGGTTGTTGGCGTAAAGGGATATCAAGGAAGCGGCGACGGCGCTGAGGTATATAAAGCGGCGGGATTTGACGATAAAGAAATTGCTCGCGCAATATTAAAAAAGCTTGTTAAATAGACAAATTTTGACAGCATTTGATAAATATCTAAAAGCATTAAAAAACATCTCATAGTATAATATATACAAGAGGTGTTTTTTATGTTGGTGAAGAAAAATGTAGTTTTGCAGGGCACAAACGACAAAAACAAGAAGGCGATTTTGTCGCTTGAATGTGACGGGTATGAGACAACAGGCAGTGTAAGGTTATATGGGTTTACAAGTGAGCCTCTTGGAATTATCAGCTTGGGTATTTTTGCGGATGGTAAGGTGGAGAAAGCGGGGCTGACACGGGTGGAAAATATGCTTTATAAATTCGCCTGTAATATTAAATCATTGCCAGAAGATTTCTCTTGCGCCGTAGTCAACTTTTCTCAGGGAGAACTTGTTCCTGTTTTATTTGGCAACAGTCAGGGGTCTGGTCGCAAAGAGGAAGTTTTTGACAGTGTAGTACTCGCGCTGAATGAGACAAAATCGGTCAAGGATGTTGAAAAAATTTTAGATGAGCACAACATCGAATATGACGACAATCTCAAAGAAGAAATTGAGCATGAAATAGATAAATGCACCGGCAAGTGTGAAGAGTGCGTGTATAAAAAATATTATTTTGAAAATGTGAAAAATCAGGCAGTTGAGGACGAAGAAACTTCTGAAAAATTGGAGGATACTGCTGAGGGCAAACAAGAGAAGATAAACGCATTTTATAGCGAAATAAAAAAACAGATTGATGACCTTTTTGACAACAATCCTGAAGAAGAGTATTTGGCAAGCATGCTTCCAAATTCAAAATGGGTCAAGGTGAAGGTGGATGAATTTGGTAATTATTATGTTATTGGACTTATTTATGAGCAGGAAAGTCTAAAATACATTTGCTATGGCGTGCCAGGTGTCTTTCAAGAAATTCCGCCGCGTCAGCTTTCAGGCTTTCCTGTGTGGTTTCCACTTGACGAACATAATCCGCAAAGTTTTGGGTATTGGCTTTCCTATCAGGATGCCGACAGCGGTGAAAGTGTAAAGGCGGTCCTCATATGAGATATCTGTTATTGTTTATATTCTTGGCGCTTGCAATAATTCCTTTTGCAATAGGATTTATAGTATTTATAAGATATCTAAAGGGGAGAAAACTCAAGCAGCATATCGAAATTGATGAGAAATAAAAAATCGGCAAATTAATTGCCGATTTTATTTTTTAATACCTCAAAATCTTCTTTTGCCTGTGCTTTTTGCTTGGCTAGAAGAATCTCTTTGCCGTTTTCAATGGTGAGAGTAAATCTGCGCTGCGTTTTTAAAAATTTATCGTATGTTTCTTCATTAAATCCGCTGCTTAATTGAAGTTGTTGCGTTTGTGGATGATAGCTGTATATTGGCCAAAAGCCACTTTCAACTGCTTGACGCGAGTGAGACATCATATCAGAGAGTTCAAATCCTTGATTGATGCAAGGGGCATAGGCAATTACAATGCTGACGCCTTCATATTCCTGCGCTTCTTTAAGCGTTTTGATTGCGTGATTGATGTTTCCTCCGAGAGCAATTTGTCCAACAAATACGTCTTTATATGTCAAAGCGATTTGTCCGAGATTTTTCTTTCTGGCCACTTTACCGCCATCGGCAAGCTTGACAGTTGCGCCTGTTGGGGTGGCTTTGCTTGATTGTCCTCCAGTGTTTGAATAGCTTTGATTGTCAAGCACAAGAATATTGACGTTTTCGCCGCTTGCAAGGATGTGGTCAAGTCCGCCGAACCCTATATCATCTGCCCAACCGTCGCCGCCTACAATCCAAACCTTTTTGTCTGCGTTTTTAGTATACATGTTGGCAAGTTTGATTCCAAGGCCAAATTCGGCATTGTCTTCAAATAGGCTGTTTGCCCAGAAAATTCCACCATTTTCATCTTTTCCGTATGGACATGATCCGTATGTGCCGCTGTAAATAGAAGAACAGCCTGTTGCGTTTGCAATCATCAAATTGCTTCCATTCAGCATGGTGAGTATTTTTAAATAAGGAGTTTCTCCGCAGCCCGCACAGGCTCCAGGAAATTCAAACAGACTCTTTTCAAATTGCAATCCTTTTGCCGTGGCAAGTGAGAAAAGGTTTTGTTTTGTTCTCTCATAATTGCAATATTTAGCGTACTCTGCCTTTTTCTCGTCAATAAGTTTCTCTGCGCCATACATTTCAAGCGCTTTCTTGATTGCAGGGCAAGTTTTTGCACAAACGCCGCAGCCTGTGCAGTCCTCTGGAGAAAGAAGAATTTTGTAAAGTTTATCTTTAAGTGCAAGTGCAGGGGCAAAAGACTGATCACCAGCATTCTTTTCAACTAGAAGTGCAGACAATGCAGAGTGAGGGCAGGCAAGGACGCAGTTGCCGCATTGAATACAATTTTCTTTAATCCAGTTTGGAAGACGTGATGCAATATTTCTTTTTTCAAAGGCGGTTGTTGCTAAAGGTGTGCTTCCGTCTGCAGAGAATTTTGAAACAGGAATATTGTTTCCTTCTAGGCTTGCAATAGGCTTCATGATTTCGTTGTAAAATTTATCATCGACTTGCTTTTGCTGTGGTATGTCAGCGCCACGCAGAGAAGAAATGTTCACTTCATGAATTTCACTTAGTGCGGCTTTCATTGCGTTAATATTTTTGTCGACCACTGCTTGCCCTTTGATTTTAAACATCTTTTCAATACTTGCTGTCATCGTTTTTTCAATATTTTTCTCAGGCAACAGCTTTCCTGCTTTAAACAATGCAGCCTGCATAATTATGTTTATTTTACTGCCAAGCCCAAATTCTCTTGCAAGTTTTTGCGCGTCAACAATAAAAAGATGAGAATTTGTTGCCTGCAGCTTGCTTACAAAGCTTTTAGGAAGCACTTTATCGAGTTCGCTATCATTGAAAATTGTGTTTAAGACAACGATTCCATTGTTTTTAAGACCTGCGAGGCAATCATATTTATTTACAAACGAGAAATTGTTGATTGAAATTAAATTTGCGCGTTGAAGCAAATATTCGCTGCCTATTTTTTGTTCTGCGATTCTTAAGTGAGAAATTGTGAGGCTCCCGGATTTTTTCGAGTCATACTCGAAGTATCCCTGTACATTTTGATTTGTATTTTCACCTAATATTTTTATTGTTGACTTACTTGCAGAAACAGACCCGTCAGAGCCAAGTCCAAAAATCTTAATTTCAAATGCAGGGACATTATTTTTGTATTCTACGTCATCAAGAGACGAACGAGAAACGTCATCGATGATGCCAACGGTAAATTCTGCTTTTGGGGTGCTTCTTAGCATGTTTTGATATACTGCATGGATGTGATTAGGTGTAAAATCTTTGCCGCCTAAACCATAAATACCACTTAGTAGTGAAATGTTTGCGCGTTGCTTGTTGATTGCGGCTGAAACGTCAAGAAATAGCGGAGGGTTTGCGCCTTGCTCTATGCAGCGGTCAAGGACTGTGATTGTCTTTGCGCTTTTTGGGAGCGCTGCAAAAAACTTGTCGGCAGCAAACGGCCTATAAACTCGCACTTTGATAAGTCCGATTTTTGATTGTGGGTTTTCGCTAATGTACTGCTCAATGCTTTCGCAGCAAGACCCCATTGCAATAACGACGTTTTCAGCCTTTTTGTGCCCAATATATTCAAAACTATGATAATCAGTGCCCGCAACAGCATTGATTTTTTCAAGAGCCTTTTCAATCTCATCAGACATATTTTGATAGTGCAGGATGTTTCTTACTCTATTTTGGAAGAATACGTCAGGATTTTGTGCTGTACCAAATTGTAAATCTGCAGCCTCTTTATTATATTTAGTCAAAACATCTTCAAACATCTGTCTAAGTTCGTGATCTTCAAAAGTTGAAATTTTCTGTATTTCATGGCTTGTTCTAAACCCGTCAAAAAAGTGTAGCACAGGTGCGTGTGCAGACAGAGCAGCAAGATGTGCTGCTGCGGCCATATGGTGTGCTTCTTGTACCGAACTTGAGCCAATCATTGCAAACCCTGTTTGGCGTGATGCCATGATGTCGCTATGGTCACAAAAAATAGACAGAGCATGCGAGGCAATGGCACGTGAGGCAACGTGAATTACGCCGGGCAGGCATTCGCCCACCATTTTATACATGTTTGGAATCATCAGCAATAACCCCTGACTTGATGTGAATGTGCTAGAAAGACTATGCCCGGCAAGTGCACCGTGCATAAGGCCAGCTACGCCGCCCTCAGACTGCATTTCAATCATCTTTACATTTTCGCCCAAAAGGTTTGTTTGTCCTTTGGCGTTTTGAGAGGAACAATATTCTGCCATAGGGCTGGAAGGGGTGATTGGATAAACAGGAATCACCTGTGAAAGCTTATAAGCAACCTTGGCTGCAGCGCTGCAGCCGTCTAAAATTTCTTTTTTCATAAAAACTCCTATCTAAAGTATATTATTTTTAAAAAAAATAGTCAAACATTTAAAAAGCAAAAAAATTCAATTTACATTTTTGTCAAAGTAATGTATAATAAAAGCATGAAAAGAGTACTACTTACAATCGCTTATGATGGAAGCGGCTATAGTGGCTGGCAAAAACAGCCAACACAAAGGACGATTCAAGGAGAAATAGAATCTGCTTTTTTTAATGCCACTGGTCAAAGAATTGAACTGTTTGGCAGTGGGCGAACTGACGCGGGAGTGCATGCCTATCGTCAAACAGCGCATTTTGATTTAGATTTGCCAATTCCAATCGAAAAACTTCCAGAGATCATCAACAACAGGCTACCTCAGGATATTGCAATTACGCAGGCCAGAGAGGTGGCGGAAGATTTTCATGCGAGGTTTTCGATTAAAAAGAAGCAATATCTATATAAAATTTACAATGGTGAAGAGAAACAACCTTTCCTTGCCAATTATTATGGCTTTGTGAAGAAAACGCTTGACATCAACAAAATGCAAGAATGTGCAAATGTGCTTATCGGTACACATGATTTTCATGGGTACTGTTCAGCCAACACAAGTGCAGTTGATTTTGTGCGTACAATATTTGATATTCAAGTAAAGCGTCACAGTGACAACGAAATCTATGTCACTGTAAGTGGCAGCGGCTTTTTATACAACATGGTCAGAATTATAGTAGGCACGCTTGTTGATTACAGCTTAGGCAAAATTTCACTCGAAATGGTAAAAGAAGCGCTCATTCAAGGAAATAGGGAGTGTGCTGGTCAGACCATGCCGCCGAATGGACTTTATTTAAATGAGACTATTTACAGCTAAACAATTGCTTTTTAAATGAGATTGTGCTACAATAGCAACATATTTTTAGGAAAAACGGAGATATTTATGAAAGTGACAAGTAAACAATTAAGAAAAATGTGGTTGGATTTTTATAAAGAAAGAGGGCACGTTGATATTGGTGCCGTTTCTCTTATAGGAGACGGAACGACAGGTGTTATGTTCAACGTTGCAGGAATGCAACCGCTTATGCCATATCTGTTAGGTGAAAAACACCCAAAAGGGACACGTCTTTGCAATGTTCAAGGCTGCGTGAGAACGGTGGATATTGAGGAAGTTGGCGACGAAAGCCATTTTACATTTTTTGAAATGCTCGGCAATTGGAGCCTTGGGGACTATTTCAAAAAAGAAAAGACAAAGTGGTCTTTTGATTTTCTCACAAAAGAACTTGGCTTTGACAAGGATAAGCTTTGCTCAACTGTTTTTGCTGGCAATGAAAACGTTGCAAGAGATGACGAGATTGTGGGATACCTCATCGATGCAGGTGTCAAAAAAGAAAACATTTTTTACTTAAAAGAAAATTGGTGGAATCTTCCAGGAACAGTTAATACTCCTTGCGGGCCAGATAACGAATGGTTCTATCCAAGGCATGATCGTCCTTGCTCTGACCATTGCGACGCAACATGCGAATGTGGAAGATGGGTTGAAGTTGGAAATGACGTATACATGCAATACATGGTTAAAGAAGACGGATCTGTCGAGCCTTTAAAGAATAAAAATATTGACACTGGTTTTGGTTTTGAAAGACTTTTAATGTATATCAATGGCCTTACAGATGGATATAAAACAGACCTCTTTGAAGGGGTAATTAAATTCCTTGAACAACAAACAGGAAAAATTTATGGAGAATCAGCCGAAGAAACAAAGGCAATGAGAATTATTGCCGATCATATCCGTACGGCAGTTATGCTTATTGGCGACGCAAACGGGATTTTGCCAAGCAATGTTGGTGCGGGATACATCCTTCGTAGACTTATTCGTCGCGCTCTTCGCTACGCGAAATTTTTGGGACTGACAAAAGAGCAGCTTACCGATGTTGCCAAGATTTACATAAACGATGTTTACAACGAATCATATCCATTATTGCCTGAAAAACAAGAATATATTTGTGAAGAGCTGTTAAAAGAGGCAACTAAATTTGATCGTACGCTTGAACAAGGTACGCGAGAATTTACAAAACTGATCACAAATCTTGCTAAATTTGCCCCTGAAGTGAAGAGAATAAGCGGAGAGAAAGCCTTTAGACTTTTTGATACATTTGGCTTCCCATTAGAACTTACTGAGGAAATGGCAGCAGAGCAAGGGTACACAATTGACAAGGAAGGATTTAAAAAGGCGTTTGAAGAGCATCAAGCAAAATCAAAAGGTGTTGCCAAGGGTGAGTTTAAAAGTGGCCTTCAAGATGATGGGGTTGTTACTACAAAATATCATACAGCAACGCACCTTCTCAATGCAGCTCTTAAGAGAGTTTTGGGGCCTCAGTGTCATCAAATGGGCTCAAATATTACAGCCGAAAGACTGCGCTTTGACTTCCCATGCGATCATAAAATGACAGCAGAAGAGCTTGCTCAAACTGAAAAACTTGTTAATGACTGGATTGAGCAGGGATTAACAGTAACTAAAGAGGAAATGGCAAAAAGAAAGGCAGTTGAGATAGGTGCAGAAGCTCAGTTTATTGAGAGATATCCTGACGTGGTAAGTGTTTACACAATCGGGGATGTTTCCAAAGAGATTTGTACAGGGCCTCACGTTGAAAATACAAAAGAACTTCATCATTTCCATATCGCTAAAGAAGAGGCATCTTCAAGCGGTGTAAGAAGAATTAAAGCAATTTTGGATTAAAATATTGAAAAATGTCCGGCATTGTGATATAATGACATAAAAAAGAAGGAGATACAATGGCAGGAAAGGTAAAGAAAGGCTTTGGAATATATTTGTTTATATTGTTGTTATCGCTGATTGCGGCTTTTCTTATTGTTGTAATGGTGATGATTTTTAGCCCATTTAAAAATGTTTTGGGCTATCAATATGTGTTTTACCATGATGAAAACACAGAGTATAACGTGACTGGTGGCGATACAAGTGAGATGTTTGATTTTTCTTCTCTGGAAGAAATCAAAATCAATTGCAATTATGCAGACGTAGAGGTTTTGCGTACTGATGACGTAGAAAACAATGCAATTGCAATTGAAAATTTTGCAAAAGGATTTGCAAAACAAGACGGTAAAATAAAATTTTCTTATCAAATTTACTATGAAAACAGTGAGACCAAAAAAGTTCTTTGTGTTGACGTAGAAGAGGCAGAGTGCTTTCTTTACTTTTCAAAGCATGTGAAAGTGTCAATTCTGCTGCCTGAAACTGATACAGTCAACTTGTCTAATGTAAAACTAAATGTGACAAACAACGTTGGAAACATTAGGGTTGCTCAAGGAAATAAGACGCAGCCAATTTCTTTTAGATCTCTCGATTTAAAGACTCATAGCGGAAGTATATATCTTGGGAAAGGCCTAGACAAATTTGTAGATCATGTCTTTCTCAGTACAAAGAGTGGCAATGTTGGGGGGGAAGGAGATTTGTTTGTAACTAGTTCATTCTCTTTAAACTCATCAAGCGGAAAACTGAATTTCCAAAACATTACGTTGGGCGCGCAAACGGCGACAATGATTTTAGGAAACTCTGAGTTTGCAGCAAAAGAGATTGTTGGCAATGTAAACATTCAAATTGATGATGGTTATTTTGATGCAATTAAGCTTACAGGGGATATCAGCGGAAATAATGCGGCGGAGCAGATGACTACCTCTACCATAACTATTGGCGAGGTTGTAGGAAACGTGAGTTTCCCTTTTGCAAATGCTGCGAGAATTAATATCAACAAGATAAGCGAAGGAAAACTGTTTGTGCACGGAACAACTGGCAGTGTAAATGTAGGTGATCTTGTTGGTGACGGTTGGGTGGAAATGACAACTGGCAGCGTTAATATCGGGCTTAGTGGACAATGTGAAATAAAAACAACTACAGGTTCGATTGATGTGGTGTACAAGCTTGCTACAATTGAAAGTGGGCTCAACTTCTATACAGAGACGGGAGCTATCAAACTCGGAGTAAACTCTTCACTCAAGTTTTTGCTTAGCGTATACAATACAGCTGGACAGCTGAGATCAAATAATGTTTCAATTGAAGGGATTGGCTATGGATGGGAGATTCCTTTTGCAATGAACAATGGCAGCGTGCCAGTAAACATCACTTCAAACGCGAAGGTTGAAGTTGTGATAAATAAATAATCAAAAAGAAAAAAGCAAATCACCTAAATCGGGAATTTGCTTTTTTTTGTTTATACCAAACAGATAATGTGTGCCAGATGACAATTTGCAGATTTTTGACGCGTTTTCGTTTGCGCTATGACAAAGTTTTTGCTATACTATTACAAAGGAAAACATGATGAGAATTTTACATATAGCAGACCTACATTTAGGTGCAAAAAACAGTAAACTTCCTAAGGATAAACAAGATATACTTAAAAACGAAATGATGGAAAATTGCCATCATCTCTTTTGTGAGGTGGGACGGCGTTATGACGCGGTTGTTGTTTGTGGCGACCTCTTTCACAGCAAAAATGTTTCAGTAAGCATTGCTGAAAGCTTTTTTAAGTATGTGCAGCAGTATGAAAAACCAGTTTTGTATGTGAGCGGAAATCATGATGAAAAATTTATTATGCCAGAAAAACCTAATAATTTTATCGTGCTTGATGGGCAAAACCCTTCTTATCAACTTGAAGAGTGTGTGTTTTGGGCAGGCGATAATTTGACTGGTTTTGACGAGAATAAGACAAATGTTTTACTTTTGCACGGCAACATTGAAAATCCGCAAGACAATGACTATGTTGATATTAACAGCTATCTGCAATACAACTTTGATTACATTGCGCTTGGCCATATTCACCAAGTTAAGAAGTATAAAAAAGGCGCACATATTTTTGCTTACAGCGGAAGCCTCTTCTCTAATGGCTTTGACGAGTGTGGAGATAAAGGGTATCTTGATGTTGAAATAGAAAACAAGACGCTTGTCCGATGCGAATTTAGACCGCTAGAGCAGCGCAGATATTTAATATGTGAATATGATATTTCGGGCGACAATTCAAATGCAGAAATTGAAGGGGGCGTAAGGGCGGAACTTCAAAAAATTGGAGCAACCAAAAAGGATGTTATAAGGGTGATTTTGAAAGGCTATTATGAAGAGCATTTCAGCAAATCGCTCACCATCCTTGAAGAAAAGATGGAGAATTATTTTTACATTGAGTTTGAGGATAGCTCAAAAATTAGGCTTGATATCGAAAAGCTGAAGAGTGAAACTCTGTCTTTAAAAAATGAATTTATCTCGCTTGTGGAAGAAGCTGATCTTGCGCAAGAGGTTAAAGAAAAGGTAATTAAACTTGGCATAGAAGCATTGAAAGGGGAGGATTTGTCTGTATGAAGATAAAAAGACTGCATATCGATAACTTTGGCCGCTTAAGCAATGTTGACCTTGATTTCTCATCGGGAATAACGCAAATATTCAATGAAAATGGCTGGGGGAAAACGACGCTAACGATTTTTATTAAGGCCATGTTTTATGGGATGAGCGCGGCCCGCGACAATGTAAAAATGGAAAGAAAAAAATATATGCCATGGCAAGGGGGACGCTTTGGCGGATATATAGATTTTGTTTGTGAACAGGGACAGTTTCGAATCATTAGATCGTTTGCCAAAACGCCTGAAGGTGATGAAAATCAGCTTATCGACCTTGATACAAATAAAGAGGTAGACTTTCCGAAAGTAGAGCTTGGAGAGTGGATTTTTGGTGTTGGAAAAGAAACGTTTGAAATGACTGCCTTTTTCCCTCAGCTCAACTTTCTTTCGGGTGCAAATGAACAAATTTCAGCAGGAGTTCTTGGCCTTGAAAAGTTTAAATTTGATCTTGCGAATGTTGGCCAGGCTATGACCAAGATTAAAAAAGAGATTTCCGCACTTAAGAAAAACACGGTTAAACAAGCAGATATTGATCGCCTGTCAAAGCAAATAAATGAATTGCAGCTCGACCTTCGTGATGCTGAAGAGGAAATTAAGAAGGCTCAGGCAGAGATGAACGCGGAACAAGAGATTTATTCTCGTTTGTCCGTAGAAGTTGCAAAAGAGCGACAATCCATTGAAATGCAAGAGAAACTATATCTTGCAAAGGTTAAAATTGAAGACGAAATTAAGGTCAAAAACGAACAGCTTTCAAGTATGCTGCTTGCTCTTAACCAAACAGGTGAAAATCAAAGCAATAGTAAGCAAAAACGTAGCACAACTTCTAACTTAGTTTTCTTTATTGCGATTTTAATGATTGGCGCAGGTGTGGGCTTGGGGGTAAGCCAAGTGCTATCGTGGATAATTTCGGGCGTGATTTGCGGAGCCGGGCTTATTGTGGGCGTTATTGCCTTTCTAGTAAGTAAAAAGAAGGGAACTTCGATAATTCAAGAGAGCAATGCAAATACTGTGGATGAAAAGACAATAGAAGACTGTCAAAATGAGATAAACAATTTAAAACATGCTCTTTCAAATTATCAAGATGTCCAGATGCCAGATAAACGATTAGTTGAAGAAAAACAGCAACATGCATTTAATTGCAAACTAAAAATCGAGAGGCTGTCCGGCGTGCTTCAAAATTTATCATATCAAAGAGAGCGCCTCGTTAAAGAAATAGAAGAGCTGGGAGAGGATATCGCTTCAAAAAGTGCATTGCAGGGAAGCGTTGAAGAGAAGATTCATATTTTGGAGTGTACACATGAATACCTGCTGCAAGCAAAGGAAAATGTATCTGCTCGTTTTGTGGGACCGATTAACCGTGAACTTAAAGAATTTTTAAGCAGATTTGATATGCGCGGAAGAGATTACGTGGTCGACACAAATTTTGATGTGAAAGAAAATACCGTAAATGGGATAAAACCTTTCGAGCACTCAAGTCAGGGCTATCGCGATATTGTATCGCTTACAATGAGATTTTTACTTATCAAGCAGATTTATAAGCAGGAAAATCCATTCGTCTTGTTGGACGATAGTTTTGTGAATCTTGATGATCAAAACTTTGATAAGGCAAAGGAAATTTTAGATGAGTTTGCCAAAGAATATCAAATTTTCTATATCTGCTGTAATAAAGCAAACAGAATAAAAGACTAGTCAATAGTCTTTTTTTATTGTAATCTATATTATTTTGTTTTATAAGCTATAAAACGTAGGTGCCCCAAACGCCGAGCTTGATTTTTCTGTTTTAGCAATTTTTTTTTGATAAAATTAAAAAACTTTAGAAAAACAGTTGATTTTTATGAAAAAATCTGATATAGTATTAGAGTCAACCTTGGATAGCACATATAATGTAATGATAAGGTGATAATTTGCGGGAGTGGCTCAGTGGTAGAGCGTTGCCTTGCCAAGGCAAATGTCGCGGGTTCGAATCCCGTCTTCCGCTCCATTACAACTGATTTTGCAAATATCATTGCGACATTTGCCGAATCGGATTCCTTGAAAATCGTAAGATTTTTAAGGGCGAAGAAAACCTACTTGTAAGGGCGCAACTTTTGCGAATAGCAAAATAAGCAAAAATGTAGTGTTTTCGCAGCGGTCGTGGGTTCGAATCCCGTCTTCCGCTCCATAGACTTATTTGGCATAGTGTTGGTTGCGACATGGCAAACATGCCAATTTGGTACCATCGCCAAGCGGTAAGGCAAAAGTCTGCAAAACTTTTATTCCCCGGTTCAAATCCGGGTGGTACCTCCATTATAGCGACCGCAAAGGTCGCTATTGTTGTTTGTATGGCACATAAAAAGTTATAGCTGATTTGCAGCATGGCTGCTCGATACAAAATATTTATTTTCTTGAAAATGACAAACATTTTTAAACAACTTAAGATTTATCACATGCTGGTGTGGCGGAATGGCAGACGCACGGGACTTAAAATCCCGAGGTGGCAACACCGTGTGGGTTCGACTCCCACCACCAGCACCAAAATTTATTCGCTATAAGCCTTGTGATAAAAGGCTTATAGCGATTTTTGTTTTGATACAAAATTTTGGGACGAAATTTGCAAATGATGCAAAAAGTGAACTTCATTTTTGCATTTTTTCTATCAAATTTTGTATCAGGTATTTGTATCAAAATATATACTATAAATTACTATATATTTTTTGCCTGTTTTTTTATTTAAATGAGTAAAAAGTTTGCACGATAGGTTGTGGATTTGCTATAATCAAGTTATAGGAGATCAAAATGTTTGAGATTGGAATAAGTTCCAACAATGAGTGCGGAAAAGATTATAAGGAAATTTTGCAAAATATCAAAGATGCGGGTTTTGAAAATGTTATGCTTTCTGCAAAGTCTGGAAAGATGGAGGAAGTGATTGAATACGCATATTCCTTAGGGCTTAAAATCCCATATTTTCATGTAGATTACAAAGACGCAAGTGATTTGTGGGTAAAGGGGAAATCGAATGCTCGGTATGTAAATTATCTTAAGTCTACAATGGAGACTTTGGGTAAGTATGAGATTCCTATTGCTATTATTCATGCGACAATGGGTGAGGCGTCGCTTCTTGCCCTTCCTCCAAATAAGCACGGGGTTGATTGCATGAAAGAGGTGCTACAAGTGGCAGAACGAAACAACGTTAAGATTGCGGTTGAAAATTGTGATAAACCAAATTTTAGAAGCGTTGCGTATCTTCTTGATCATATTGACTCGAAGTCCTTTGGCTTTTGTTACGACGCGGGGCATCATAATTTATATCTTCCCAAAAAGAATCTTTTAAAGAAATATGGCAACAGAGTGATGGCCATCCATCTTCATGATAATTTGATGGACTGGAAGGTGGGATATGATTATTCTAGAGATATGCACTATCTGCCATTTGACGGAAAAATAAATTATGAAAAGGTCTGCAAAAACCTTGCCAAGGCAAATTATAACGGCATTATTATGCTTGAATTACATAAAAAATCAATGAATACACCATATATTTATGATGATATGGCGATTGAAGATTTTTTGAAGCTGGCAAAAAGCCGTGCCAAACTTGTTGGAAACAAAATTCAAGGCTATAAACAACACAGATAGACGTTTGTGGTGCTGATTATAATTTTATATAAAATCTTGACTAAATGAAAAAATTATGCTATTATAAAAACAAGATAAATATTATAAAAAAGGAGGGAAATTATGCCGATTGAATTTTGGGTATGGCTTGGAGTTATCGTTGTGGCTGTAGTTGTAGAAATGATTACGCTCGATCTTGTAGCGATTTGGTTTGCTGCGGGTGCTGTAGTGCCTTTTATTCTCTCTGCATTTGAAGGAACGCCACTTTGGCTTGAGATTGTGCTGTTTGTTGTTGCTTCGGGGCTGCTTATCGCCTTTATGAGAAAGGTAGCACAAAAACTGTTATATAAAAACAGCGACGGCAAAACCAATACAGATATGTTTAAAGGACAAACGCGCAAACTGCTTAAAAGCATCACGTATGATAAGAGTGGTGCAATCAACTTTAATGGGGTTGTGTGGACGGCGATCACAGAAGATGGCAGTGAAATTAAAGCAGGACAATATGTTGACGTGTTGAGAATTCAAGGCAACAAAATTATTGTTAAACGCAGCAATAAAAAGGCGGAAACGCAAACGAGAATTACTAGCATAGAAAAGATTAAAACAGAAGAAACTATAAAAGAAACAAGCGAAGAAATCGCTGAAGAAAAGGGGGAATAAACTATGCCAGCTTGGGCTATTGTAATTATTGTTTTAGGAGCACTTGCTATTGTAGCACTTTGCTTCTCAATTAGAATTGTTAGACAGGCAACTGCGGTTGTCGTTGAAAGACTTGGAAAATATCACAAAACACTTGATACAGGTGTGCATATTGTGCTTCCATTCTTTGATAAAACTCACAAACCTATCAGCTTGAAAGAAATTGTTGCGGACTTTCAACCACAACCAGTTATTACTAAAGATAACGTAACTATGCAAATTGACACTGTTGTATATTTTCAAGTGACTGATGCAAAACTTTACTCTTATGGAGTAGACAGACCAATCAGAGCGATTGAAAACCTTACAGCAACTACGCTTCGTAACATCGTTGGAGAACTTGAACTTGACGAAACTCTTACATCGCGTGATACTGTAAACAACAAGATGAGACTTATTCTTGACGAAGCAACTGACCCATGGGGAATTAAAATCAATCGTGTTGAGCTTAAAAACATCCTTCCACCTCAAGATATTCAAGAGGCAATGGATAAACAAATGAAGGCAGAGCGCGAGAGAAGAGAACAAATTCTTAGAGCGGAAGGAGAAAAGAGAGCAAGCATCCTTGTTGCAGAAGGTGAAAAAACAGCGCAAATTTTACGTGCAGAAGCGGCAAAGGAAACAAAAATTATGGAAGCAGAAGCACAAAAAGCAGCTCTTCTTGCAATTGCAGAAGGTGAAAGCAAGGCAATCACACTTATCAACGAGGCAAATCCAAATGCTGCATATGTAACCCTTCAAGGATTTGAAGCGCTTAAGAAACTTGCTGACGGTCACGCCACAAAACTCATTGTGCCAAGCGAGATTCAAAACGTAACAGGTCTTCTTGCTTCAATGAGCGAGGTTGTAAAGAAAGACGGCGGTCCAACAATCAATATTACAAGAGCAGTTGAAGGCAGCAGCCAAGCAACAAAAGCTGCCGAGGCTAAAAAGACAACGAAGAAAAAATAAGCAATCAAAGAAGGCTAAAAAGGCCTTCTTTTTTGTTGTTTTGCAATTCCGTATGCTTGAGAAAAGAAAAGCAAGAAAAAAACTTGTAATTAATCTTTTTAAATACTTGCATTTTTTTATGGGTTGTTATATAATCAAATGTAGGCAAAAACCTTGAATTTAAGGAGAAAAACATATGTTAGATAAAAAATACAATGCACAAGAAAAAGAAGGAAAATGGCTTCAATATTGGAAGGATAATGCTGTATACAAATTTACTCGTGACAACAGACCTGTTTTTTCGGTTGATACACCACCTCCAACAGTAAATGGAAAGATTCATATTGGCCACGTTTTCTCTTATTCTCAAGCTGAAATGGTTACAAGATATAAAAGATTAAGAGGGTTTAACGTTTTCTATCCTTTTGGATTTGATGACAACGGACTTCCAAGTGAGAGATTGGTTGAAAAAGAGCAGGGGAAGAAGGCTCATCAAATTGGACGAGAAGAGTTTTCAAGATTGTGCTATGAGACCACTGACCGCTATGAAGAAGAATTTAGACAACTCTTTGGTCAACTTGGCGTAGGCGCCGATATGAGCATGTGCTATAAAACAGTAAGCCCATCAACAATCAAAATCAGTCAAACATCTTTCCTTGACCTTGTTTCAAAGGGGCATTGCTATCATAAAGAAAGCCCAGCGCTTTGGTGCAACGAATGCATGACTTCAATCGCTCAGGCAGAACTTGAAACAAAGACAATCAAGACAACTTTTAATTATATTCATTTTACAACAGTTGAAGATGGCGAGCAGTTTACAATCGCAACTACTAGACCAGAGCTGCTGCCTGCAATTGTGTGCGTGTTTGTAAATCCTGAAGACGAGAAAAGGGCACACCTTATCGGTAAAACAGCACGCATTCCAGCAATCAATGTTGAAGTGCCAATTATGGCGGATGAAAAGGTTGCCATTGATAAGGGTACAGGCGTGGTTATGTGCTGTACTTTTGGTGATCAAACAGATATTGAATGGTGGAAAAAATATAATCTTCCTCTTAAGCACATATTTACTGATGACGGAAGAATTATTGACAGCGTACCAAATTATGGCGGACTTAAGATTAAAGAAGCAAGAGCTAAAGTGATTGAAGATCTTAAAAATGCTGGCGTAGTTGAGAAGATTGAAGAACTTGAGCATGAAGTGCAAGTGCATGAAAGATGCGGAAAAGAAGTTGAATATTCTGTTATGAAGCAGTGGTTTATTGATACAACAAGCCACAAAGAAGACTTTATTCGCATGGGAAATAATATTAAGTGGCACCCAGAGCATATGCATAAGAGATATGATGAATGGGTGAACAATATCGCTTGGGATTGGTGTATTTCAAGACAACGTTATTTTGGTGTTCCATTCCCAGTTTGGTACTGTGCTGACTGCGGAGAAGCGGTATTTGCAAGGGTTGAAGATCTTCCAGTAAATCCTCTTACTGATAAGCCTCACATTCACAACTGTCCAAAATGTGGCTGCAGTGAATTTGTCCCAGAACGTGATGTCATGGATACTTGGGCAACATCTTCTGTAACACCTCTTATCAATATGAAGTATGGCGAAGAAAACAACTATGAAGACATTTTAAGACCAATGTCAATCAGAGTGAATGCGTCTGATATTATCAGAACATGGGACTTCTATACAATTGTTAAGTCGTTCTATCACTTTGGTCACCAGCCATGGAATGAAGTAATGATTTCAGGCTTTGTTATGGCGGGCAAAGGAGAGAAAATCAGCAAGAGTAAAAACAACAGCAAAAGCGACCCAATGCAGCTTATCAAAGAATATTCTGCTGACGTTATTCGTTATTGGGCAGGCTCTGGCAGACTGGGCACAGACATCGTGTTTGCTGACGAGACTATTTTGCGCGGAAGAAAACTTGTCAACAAAATTTGGAACGTGTCAAAGTTTATTGAAATGCACCTTACAGATTTTGAAAACAAAGAGTTTAATGACTATGAATATATTGACAGATGGATTTTAGGCTCTTTCCAAGAAATGGAAAAAGGATTTATCAAATATCTTGATGAATATGAAGTTGGACTTGCACTCAATCATCTTGAAAAGTTTTTCTGGAACTTCTGTGACAACTACATTGAAATTGTAAAACACAGACTTTACAGGCCAGAGGAGTTTGGTGAGAAGGCAAGATATTCTGGACAAAAGACTGTTTATACTATTCTTTATAAACTGCTTCAAGACTTCAGCATTTTCTTCCCATTTATCACTGAGGAAATCTATCAAGAACTTTTCCACGACAATAAATCAATTCATCTTACTGAGATTAAACCTCTTGAGTTTGATTTTGATAGCGAAATCAAAAATGGAGACATGATTATTGAAATTATCAGTCAGGCTAGAGGAGAAAAGACAAACCATAACGTTTCTCTCAAAACGCCAATTAAAAAACTTGATATCAGTGTTGATCAGCAGCTTAAGGATGCAATCAATCAGTCAATAAAGGACTTTAAAGCAACGCTGTTTATTCAGTCGTTGACGCTTCAAGATGCAAAAGAAGGTTTTATTGTAAATGAACTAGAACTTAATCTTGATGAAACTGATGTTAAATAGGGCAAAAAATCAACATTATCGGAGTTGTATTTCAAACAACATACAATATATTGTGGTTATTGGTGAAAATATGACAAATAAAAAGAACGCGAAAACGCGTTCTTTTTTCATCTGATTATTCGCGTCGAAGTGATTCGACAGGATCGAGTTTTGCAGCTTTTGAAGATGGATAAAGCCCCGCAAGTACGCTGATGATAATGCTGAGGAGAAGAGCGATAGCAAAATATTGAATTTCCATACATATTGGTGCAAATCCGAGCAGTGCGTTGAATAATAGTGTGAAGATGCCTCCCGCAATTAGCGAAATGATAATGCTGACTAGCCCGCTGAAAAGTCCTACAAGAAAACTTTCACTGCTGAATATGAGACGAATGTCTTTTCTTCTCGCTCCAATACTTTTGAGTACTCCAATTTCTTTTGTGCGCTCCGATACGCTCATATAAAGTACAACCATAATCATTATAAGTGCGACAAATAGGGAAATTCCGCTTATAACGGCAAGCGCAATAGAGAAGGTTGACATAAGCTCGCCAAACATTGATGTAAGCTGCTCTTCGACTGAGCCGGATAAATCTTCCCTATTTTCTTGAAGATAATCTTTGATAAGGCCGGTTATTGCTTCATCGTTTGTTGTGATATGAAAACTTGTTGGTTTAAGGCCGGTGACTTCAAGAGAAGGATCCTTTTCTTGCTCTTTTCTTACGCAACTGTCAAGATAATCATAGTCAACATAAAGCGCAAGCATGATTGAGTTGTCTACAATGCCGGAAATTGTTACTTCTTCGTCAATAGTTATCCCAGCAACAAACGCCTTAAGACGCACTTTGGTTCCAACAGCCTGTTCGGGATCATCTACTTCAAGTGTTTCGCAAATATTTCTTGACAACATAATTTCATTTTCGCCGCAAATTTTACCAGCAGCCAGGTTTTTGTCGGTGTAATATGGAGGGGTGGTGTCTGTTACCATAATGGGTGCATTAACAACGCTTCCGTCGTCTTTTGTATATTCAATTCCTCCTGCTGCTCCCATTGAAACAAGGGTAAAGCCATATGAAATGTTTTTGCCGGCGCCTTCTTTTATGATTTGAAAGTCTGTTGCTTCTGTTGCAAGGAATGAATTAAGCTCAGTTGTGATTGAATCGATTTCATCGGGTGAAAACTGCATATCTTTTGGACTTGATTTTGATATGGTCACAATGTTTGGATTTGCATATGCTTTGGACATGTCAGAAATATAGTTTGTAAGGCCAGAGCCAAAGGAGAGCATTAAGATCATTGAGACAAGTGCGATTGAAACGCCAATTGCCATTAAAATGTTTTTGACTTTTCCTGCCCACATATTATGAATGGAAAGTTTAAAAGCTGAAAGGAAGGACAAATGACCTTCTTTTTTGCTCTTTAAAGGCTGTGAAGTGATTTCTTCTACAAGTTTGTGCTCTTTTTCTTCTTTTTGATAATTTTCTTTCTTTTCGTCTTTAATGATTTTCCCATCAGCAATTTCAACCACTCTTGAGCAAATGCTTGCCACTTTTTCGGAGTGTGTAACCATTATTACAAGTTTTCCATCATCGGCAATTTCTTTTAAAATCTCAAGAATTTGTGTCGTTGTAGAGCTGTCAAGTGCTCCAGTTGGCTCATCCGCTAATATAATGTCAGGATTGTTGATAAGGGCTCTAGCGATGGCAACGCGTTGTTTCTGTCCACCGGATAGTTGAGTGGGCTTTTTCTTTATTTGATCTTCTAGGCCAAGCTTTGTTAAAATTTCTGTTGCTCGTTTTGTTTTTTCATGCTCTTTGATGTTGGAAAGTGTTAGTCAAATTGTAACGTTGTCAAGTACTGATAGGTGAGGAATAAGGTTGAAAGACTGAAAAACAAACCCGATTTTCTTTTTGCGATAGTCATCAAGTTGCTTTTCCTTAAAGCTTTTCAAGTCTTTGCCATCAATATTGATAACGCCGCTATAATCAGAGTCAAGGCCACCAATCAGGTTCATAAGTGTACTTTTTCCGCTTCCACTTTCGCCAATAATGGCCACAAGCTCGCCTTTATCGAACGCGATGTTGATATCTTTTAAGGCTGTAAAGTTTTCCTTGTTTGCAAGACGATAATCCTTATTTACATTTTGTAGTTGTAAAACACTCATTTATCCTCCTAAAAATTTTCGCCAGTTTCAAATTGGCTGGTATAAAGCTCTTTGTATACGCCATCTTTTTCAAGCAACTCGTTGTGGCTTCCTGTTTCAACAATGTTGCCGTCCTTCATAACAATGATTTTGTCAGCATTTTTGATTGTTGAAAGTCGGTGCGCAATCACAAAACTTGTTCTTCCTTCGGTCAGGCGATCCATGGCATTTTGAATCAAAATTTCTGTTCTAGTATCTACCGAGCTGGTTGCTTCATCCAATATTAGCATCGGCGCGTTTTGCACCATTGCGCGTGCAATAGTAAGCAGCTGTTTTTGTCCTGCAGAAATATTGTTTTCTTCGTTAAGCACCATGTCATATCCCTTAGGCTCTGTATGAATAAAGTGATCTACGTTTGCCATTTTGCAGGCCTGCACAATTTCATCATCTGTTGCATTTGGTTTGCCAAATTTCAAATTTTCGCGGATTGTTCCTTCAAACAGCCAAGTGTCTTGAAGTACCATTCCAAACAGAGAGCGCACATAGCTTCTTTTCATGTCTTTAATTGAAACGCCATCAATTAAAATATCTCCAGAGGTTATATCATAAAATCGCATCAGCAGGTTGACCATGGTTGTTTTTCCTGCGCCCGTTTGCCCAACAATAGCTATCTTTTCGCCTGGGTTTGCAGTGAAGTTGAAATCGTAAATAATTTGTTTATCAGAGGTATAGCCGAAGTTGACATTTCTAAACTCAACTTTACCTTCAACGTTTGAAATTGTAGCGGTTTTGTCATCATCTTGTTCCTGCTCGGGCTCTTGCAAAAACTCAAACACTCTTTCAGCGGCTGCCATGGTTGACTGTAGTGTTGCCGATATGGATCCAATATCCGAGATTGGTTGATTAAATTGTTTGCTGTAAGTCATAAAGGTTGCGATTGTTGCAAGGAAGGCAGGATTGTTTGTTTGAATGGCAATCCATGCGCCTACAAGGCAGATTACCACATAGATTGAGTTTCCAATAAAGTTCATTATAGGGTACATAAGGTTTGAGTAAAATTGAGCCTTCTTAGAACTAACTCTAAGTTTTTGATTGATTTTATCAAAAGCTTCTTGGGCTTTTTCCTCGCCGTTAAAGGCTTTTATAACGCTGTGTGCAGTGTAGTGCTCTTCAACAAAACCATTGATGTCGCCTAAGAGTTTTTGTTGTCTTACAAAATGTTTTTGGTTGCGCTTTACAACTACAAAGACAACAATTAAAGAAAGTGGGATTTGTGCTAAGGAAATAAGTGTAAGCTGCCAGTTAATTACAAACATGATGACAGGAATGCCGATGATTTTTACGATTGATGATACAATAGACGAAAGGGTGCTGTCGAGTGTATTTCCCACCGTGTCAACATCGTTGGTGACGCGTGATAATACGTCGCCATAGCTGTGCTTGTCAAAATAGCTTAGAGGCAGGCGATTGATTTTTTGAGAGATTTCGCTTCGCAGCTTTTTTGAAACTTTAATTGACGCCCTTGAAGTGAGAACTCCTTGTACATACTGTAATGCACTTGCCAAAAGATACATAGCGAGAATGATAAAACCATATCGCAGCACTTGACTTGTTTCAGGCGCCATGCTTGATGACACACTTTCTAAAATATAAGTCATCATGCCGTTTAATACATAAGGTCCAACAACGACTAAAATCGCTGAAAGTAGGGCAAACAATAGTGATATTAAAATGATCGTTTTGTGTACCCAGAGCCTTGAAAGAAGTAATTTCATTGTAAGTTTAAAATTTTTTGCTCTTCGCCCAGAGGATATTTGCAGTTGCCGTTTTTGCTGTTTAAGCTCTTTCTTTGATAAAGAAGACTTTGCGGATTTTGTTGTATTCATTATGCAAGTTCCTCCTTCGATAATTGTGATAATGCGATTTCTTTGTATACTTCGCAGGTTTTAAGTAACTCCTTATGAGTGCCTTTACCAACCATTTTGCCTTCATTTAAAACAATGATTTGGTCAGCATTCATGATTGTCCCGATACGTTGTGCAACAATAATTTTGGTGGTATCCTTAAAATGTTTGTTAAGATTTCTTCGTACAATTTTATCTGTTTTAAAGTCAAGAGCTGAAAAACTATCATCAAAAATGAGAAATTCTGGATCTTTTATGATTGCTCTTGCAATGGAAAGGCGCTGTTTTTGTCCGCCGGATACATTGTTGCCGCCTTGTGCAATTGGGTGAGCAAGACCGTCTTTAAATTTATAAACAAAGTTTGATTGAGAAATGTCGATTGCTTTCTTGAGCTCCTCTTCAGTGGCATCCTCTTTGCCATACTTTATGTTTGATTCAACTGTGCCACTAAACAAAAGTCCCTTTTGTGGAACATATCCAATCAGGTTGTGCAACTCTTCCTGTGTATAGTCGGTGATGTCCTCTCCGTTGATTAGAATTTGCCCCTGCGAGCAGTCGTAAAAGCGAGGGATGAGGTTGATTAGGGTGCTTTTTCCGCTGCCGGTTGAGCCGATAAACGCAACGGTTTCTCCCTTTTTGACGTCAAATGAAATGTCTTCTAATACATCAGCGTCGGCATCGGGATAGCGGAAGAAAACGTTTTTAAATGATATGCTGCCTCTTTCTGTAGGAGTTGCACCTTTGCCGTCAAACAGTGATAACTTTGTGTCTAAAATTTCGTTAATGCGTTTTCCAGAAATAATACCACGAGGGATAAACATAAACAGCATTGACAGGGATGTAAATGACATAATGATAAACATTGAATACTGAGTAAATGTGCTCATAAGTGCAACTACGCCAGGGTTTGTTTGAGCAAGCAATCCAACAATCCATACAATGGCGAGCGACGTCCCTTGCATAATAAGTGTAAGGGCAGGCCCGATGAGAGACATAATTTTGCTTACAAATAGGTTTGTCTTGGTAAGCTCTGTGTTGACGTTTTCAAATTTTGTCTCTTGTGCAGATTCTGCGTTGTTGGCTCTTACAACCTTGATTCCGGTCAGGTTTTCTCTTGTGACTTTATTCATACTGTCAACAATTTTTTGATATTTTTTAAACTTTGGAAGCACTGTTGTCATAATGACAAACACCACAATTGCGATTGCAATCACAGAAACGATATTTACAATAGAAAGGGAATCGGCGCTGCTTTGTGAAGAGAATTCAACAATTTTAACAATAGCAAAAATTGCCATGAGTGGGGCGTGAATTCCCATAGTAATCAGCGTGGTAAGCACTTGTTGGAGCTGGGTTATATCGTTTGTTGTTCGAGTAATAAGGGACGGAATCGAAAACTTTTTTACTTCGGCAGTTGAAAAGTCGTTGATTTGGTGAAACAGCTTCGCTCTTACTCTTGCAAGCAGTGTTGTAATCAGGTATGAGGCAATAAAGCGTGCGAAAACGGCAGTCAAAAGGACGCCAGCAGTAAAGCCTAACATTTTCATACATGAAATCACCATATTTTGCCAGTTTCCAGCTAAATTCTCGCTTAACAAATATTGGCTGATTTCAAAAGTGCAGGTTGGAAGTGAAATAGTGCACCACACCTGCCCAGCTACAATTCCTAAAAGAAGGGCCAGCAACAGCCACTCGTGCCACTTTAAATATTTAAATAGTTTAATCATTTTTTTTCTCCGTTTTAATTTTAGATGCGTTGTCAGCACATCGCTGCAAAATTGACAGCGCAATTTCTTCTTCTTGTTTAGTTATTCCATTGCATAAAAACTCAACCCACTGCTTTAGTGTATGATCGATTGTTGCTATCATTGACAAACCCTTTTTAGTCAGTACTATGTTGGCAGAAGGGGGAATTTCTTGTATGATTTTCTTGTCTATAAGCTTGCCTATAATTCTATGCGTATGCGCTTTATCACAGGCGAAGGCCTTTGATAGATCGGTTTGTCGGCAGTTTTGATGTTCATAAATAAACTTTATAAAGGGCGCTTCAGCAGCAGAAATATCAAGCGACCTTAAAGACTCTGTCATAAAGCTATGACATTGCTTTTTAATTATAGACATAAGGCGTGTGAATTTATCCATCGTTATTCTCCACGAATAAGTATATGCGCCGCAAGTTGACAAGTCAACTAAAATTGAAAAATCTGCTTAGAATTTTATAAAATTTTTTAAATTTGATTGCATAGAGCAAATTTATGTGTTAATATATTAGGTATAAGGACTTGCTAAGCAAGTTTTGTAGGAGGCAAATATGCTTTTTAAGAAAAAAGAGAAGGTTATTGATCCAATCATCCATGATGAAGAGGCAAACTTTACACTTTCAACAGGTGTACACATTCTAAACAGATGTGCAAATGTCTCTCTTTCTGGCAATGCGATTGTTCTTGAAAGTTTCAATACTTCATTTAAAGAAATCTCTGGCAAAGCAAGAGTTCAGATGATGGAAGATGTAGAAGTTGATCTTTTGACTGGCAAAGCAAAAGTTGGGCTTTTCAAAAGCGGAAAAATTACAACTGTAGCAGGAAAGGCGTCAATTACAACAATAAACGATTGTGTGATTGACTATGTCAAAGAGAAGGCAACCATCGGCACGCTTAATGGCGGGTTTATTCGTTTCATTGATGGCCGCGCAGAGCTTGCAACAATCACCAATGGGACGGTACTTTTCGTGAGAAATAAAGCAAGAATTGTGACAATGATCACGGGCAATATCACAGAAATCTCGGGAAACGCAAAACTTGTAAGTATGCTTAATGGAAACATCAACTATCTTCTTAATGATAGTAGAGTAGGTACAATGAACAATGGCAAAATCAAACTTTTTGCCGATCATAGCGAAGTTTCAACCTTTAATAATGGTAAAATTGATGAAATGCTTGGCAAAGCCATGATTTCTGCAAATATGAACGGTGAAATTGGCTATCAAGCCAAACAAACAATCATTCTTTACTCTCCAAAAGAAAGCGAAAAGAGAATGAATGAGTATAGACAAATAAAAGAGCAGCTGGCAGACGACAAACAACCACAGCCTCTTGCGGACATTGAAAATGAGATTGAACAAACCGAAGAAAAACCAGCGAAGACAAAGAGAAAAACAAAACAACAAACAAAAACAAAAAAAGATGATTCAAGAGAAGAATAATGGAAGTATTTTTACACAGCTTAGAGCATACGCTGCTTGATCTTGTGATTCTAGCTCCACTGCTATATTTGACATACTTACTTGTGAGCTATTTTTCGCATAACGACAATCAAAAATATTCAAAAATCTTGCATCGCACCAATAAGGCAGGCCCTGTCATTGGTGCTTTTTTGGGTTGTGTGCCGCAGTGCGGTTTCTCTTCTGTGATGAGCAATCTGTATTCGAGAAAAATGATCACGCTGGGGACTCTTTTTGCAGTGTTTCTTGCGACATCAGATGAGGCCATTCCGTTGATGATTAAAGAGCCGGAATTTATCCTTCAGCTGCTTATTCTTCTGGCGGTTAAGGTGGTTTATGCGATCATTGTAGGTTATCTTATTGACGGCATTATTAAGCTTTTCTCCAAAAAGAGACAACCACTCAAAGATTATCATGATAAGCATTGTATAGAACATGAACACAGGCATCTTGCAAGTGAAGTCATTGCAGAGCAGCAAGCGTTTGAAAAAGAGCAGCAGGAGTCGCCTTATTATGTGGAAGAAAAAGAGCGTCATGAGTGTGAACACGATGAGGAGCACGACCATGAGCATCATGAAGAGTCTAAAAAACATAGTCACGGGCACTGCTGCGCGACAAACATCTTTTTAGATGCACTGAAACATACCGCTGTTATTCTTGCCTACGTTTTTGCCATTACACTTGCTATCAATCTGATTGAAGGATATTGTGGAGGGGTGGAGCCTTTAAAGAGTTTCTTTGGTACAAATCCTTATGTACAAATCTTGCTTGGCTGTGTGATCGGGCTTATACCAAACTGTGCGGCATCAGTATTTTTAGTTGAGTTATATTTGGAAGGCGTTTTATTGTTTCCGGCGCTTGTGGCGGGACTGTGTGCAGGGGCGGGCGTTGGACTTATCGTTCTGTTTACCTGCAATTATAAGCGCGTTGGACAAAATTTAGCCATTGCGGGAATACTTATGGTCTTGTCGTTTGTGGCTGGTTTAATAACAAATTTTCTACCAATTTGGTAGAAATTTTTTATTTTTGCACGAATTTTGTAAAAAAAAGTTGACAAATGCTTCATACTAACTTAAAATCTAAAATGACTTAGGAGAAAATTGAATGATAAATGAGATTAAAAACTCTAGAGCTCCAGAGGCTCTAATTGACAGGCTTGGTGTTTTTGAACTGCGCGGTCTTGCAAGAGAAATGGGCATCCCTTCTCCAACAACTAAAAAACGAGATGAACTGGTAGCGCTTATTCTTGAAAACTTTGAAAAAGGTGGGGTTCAAGAAGGAAAGGTACAACGAAGAGGACGTCCTTTTAAGAAACTTGCTTCTCTTGAAGAAATAATCAGCTCTGTTAAAGAAACTGAAACAAAAAGCGAAATGCATTATGATGGCATTCTCCGTTTTGCACAAGAACAGGTACCATTCTTTACAAGCTATGGTGAGTCAGAGCGTATTGAAGGAGTTGCAAGAAAAACGGAAAGAGGTGCGATTATCTATTCGCTTACAAGCCCTGCAAAAGTTTTTGTAGGCGATATTTATGCTCTTGAAAAAATCGAGAATGGTGATATTGTTGAGCTTACTGGACAGCGCGTAAATGACCAAGATTACTATAAAGCGCTTTCAATCAGTCTGATCAATGGCATAAGTGCCACTTCTTATCAAAGGAAGGAAGCGTTTGAGCACGGCAGTGAAATTATTTCGCAGAAAGAAATTTCGCTGGCAGGTCATAAGGCCTTTGAAGGAAGACGTAACGCATGCTTAATAGAAGAAGATTTATATGAGAATGAAGCCTTGAGCGAGATATATAAATATGCTCAAGAAACAAATTCTAAACTTGTCCTTATTGGAGCAAACACTTCATTTGAAAACCAAATTTATTTTAAACAATTTGGTTTGAAGTGGAATTTTACCACTCCTTATGGCACAGATGCAGCGACAAACTTAAATAAAGTGATAAATGGTTTGAATTACGCAGAAAACTGCTTTCAAAACGGAGAAAACGTGATTGCCGTTGTGACTGACCTCGGCGGCACTCTTTTGGCGCTGGATGAAAGTTTTGACGTAAGAGACTCAAACCACGCAAGAGAAACACAGGTGATTGCTAAGAAAATGTTAAGCCTAGCCGGCGCATATGAAAGCGGGAAAAACTTTACACTGATTCTCTTCTACAGTGAGATGGATAAGGATGATAAGTTTATAGGCGGGGATTTGCTTAGAGTTTGTAAGCGTTGTTAAAAAGAAAAAACAAATCGAATAAAAGCGATTTGTTTTTTTTGATTGCAATTGATTGACATTTGTGAGAAAAAATTGCATAATAAAATATATGTTTGGATTTTATGATAGTCATTTTCTATTTTTTGGACTAGAAATTTCATATTATGGGTTGTTGATTGCTGTTGGAATGGCAGTCGGCGTTTTTATTGCGTGTAAAATTGCAAAAAAAAGGGGACTAAAGGGGGATGATATAATCATTCTTGCCCTTTATGTGCTTCCGCTTTCAATCCTTGGTGCAAGAACATATTTTGTGATTTTTTCTGAGCAAACCTACACATTCTGGCAGTTTTTTGAAATCTGGAAGGGTGGAATGGCAATTTACGGTGGAGTTATAGGTGGAGCTTTAGGCGTGGGCTTATATTGTCTCATTCATAAGAAAAACTTTCTTAGTGTTGCTGATATTGCAGTTGCACCGCTGCTTTTTGGGCAAGGGCTTGGCAGAATTGGCTGCTACTTCAGCGATTGCTGCTATGGCATTGAAGTGACAAACCCAGCGGCACAATGGTTTCCATTATGTACTCAGATCAATGGTGTATGGCATCTTTCAACATTTTTCTATGAAAGTTTTCTAGACTTGATTCTCTGTGGTGTGTTTATTTTCCTTATATGCAAAAAAATCAAAACGCCCGGCATTATGATGAGCTTGTATTTTATCGGGTATGGCACAATTAGATGCATAATTGAAACTTTTAGAGGTGATAGCTTGATGCTTGGCAGTGTGAAGGTGTCACAGTTATTAAGCGGACTATTAATTGCTGCTGGCGTTGCTCTTTTGGTTGCAATTTTACTTCTTAAGCGCAGGAAAGAAAAGAAGGCTGAGGATAAAAGGGAATCAGTCGCTGACAACGAAGCGGAAGAAGACTCGGCAAGCGAAAAACAGGTATAAATTTTTATAATATGACTACACTAAAGGCATGAGAGGACGAATATTAAACATAAAAAAGACAACGATTTTAAGGTTGTCTTTTATTATAAACGCTGTGCTATTTGTTATTTTAAGCAGTTTGTCTGTTATATTTTTAGACAATAATGATATTTATTTTTTCTTGTTTTGTTTCTTGGTAGGAGTGCACCTGCTTGTTAAAAGCATGCTGTTTAAACTTGACTCCTCTTGCTATTTTGGCAACTTGCTTTTCTTTTTGGCTGCTTTTTATTTTTATTGCCAGCATATAGGTATTGATTACATTTATCCTTTTTTTGTATTGCTTGCATTTTGCATTTCATCTTTTACAATTGCTTCATTTTTTGATCAGCCACTGCATTATTTTCTTGCTATTTCGCTGTTATTCGCAGCAATAGGTCTTCTTTTTTATCAGATAAAATTAATTTCTCTTATTGTTTTTCTTGCAATTGTTGCGGCTTGTGTGCTATTATTAGTTATAAGATTTTTTACTATGAAATAGGAGCAAGGATTTATGTTTTCAAATGAGTATCACGGATATAGTAGGCGCGAGGTGGACGGGTATATTGCCAGAATGAAGGGCTCATATCAAAAAGCTATTATGGATGAGCGTTTAAAAATTCTTGATGCAGAGAAAAAGGTGATGGAGCTTCGCAAAAAAGAAAAAGAACTTGAAGAACGCGAACAAAACATCAAAAGCATGCTTGATTCCTTCAGAAAAATGCAGGCAGAGGGAAATAGCAATATCGATATTCTTAGAATTGAGCAGCTTAAAATCATTTACCTTCAAATGCAAGAGCTTATGAAAGAATTGAGTGCAAAATATCCGGGAATTATGACCAACAGCTCATATAAAAAGCTTTCCAGTGACATTCAATCCATTCTTGCAAAATCTGCAATGAAAAAAGATCAGGCGGCAACGGATAACGATTCGATGAGAATTTTACTAAGCAAAATGCAAGAAAAACGCGGGCATGAAGGTGGAAGAGAAATAAGAGTAGAACGCAGCAGCGAGTTTAAGGATCGTTCAATTTTTCTTAAGCCTGTGACAGATATGCAACTTAATGAGGGCGAGGAGTATGAAAATCTTGTAGATAAATTTCTTGCGTCTAAGCCGGTTGATGAACAACCAAAAGCGATGCCAATCGTATCAAATGGTTTTGATCTTAAAGAAGCTGTTACGCCAAAGGATGATTTAAGCGAAATTATGAAGGCGTTTGACTTCTTTGGCGGAAATGATGAGGAAGGGTAAATTAAAAGTACTCTCAAGCAATTGAGGGTACTTTTTTTGTAGTAGATTATGAAATTAAAACACGGGCACTATTTCATCTGAGTAATGATTGTTTTATAGCTTTATAGGATTTTTCATCCAAACTTCCGCGCTGCACTGGTTGCAATTTGTGTTTCGATTACAACAAAAAGGGCAGTAGCCGTGATTTTTATAGTACTCTCTACCAAGGTCTTTTACTAGAGAAAAACCACACTTTTCAAGCAAAACTTTAGAATTTATGCCATTTTCGCCCCAAGCTTCATAAATGATAGGGGAATTGGCGCCTTCAATACACATTTTTAAAAGAGTAGTTCCTATTCCTTGCTTTTGGTAGCCGCGTTCAACTATAAGATAGAGAATTTCTTGATAGTGAGTCAGGTTGTTTAGACCGTATGGAGAGCCGCTTAGCAGTTCGCTTATACCGCAAGCGCCAACGACTTTAGCGCCATCGCAACATACATAATAGTTTAAGATGTCTTTTTCTATTTGCCTTTTATTTCTATTGAAAATAACTTCAGTAGAAGCGTTCTCTCTCTCTCTCCCCCCCCCCTTAAGAGCGGCTTTTCAACATCACATGTGCCAAGAAGTATGGTGACTAAATTTGCAATGTCCTGGATATCGCATGGGCTCGCCTTTCGATAAATTAACTTCATTATTTTACTTCCTTCATATTAATATGTTCATCCTTATCCCAGTATAGTTCTTTCATTTTGATAAGATGCTTGATGTCATTTTCGCTGTACAGCCTAAAATGATTGAGGTCGCAGCCGATATTGAAACCAAAAGGCTTGTATATCCCGCCTCCTCTGTGCATATGTCCAAATAAGTTGAGCATGCCGCGCTTATAGTCTAAAGGCTTGTGGGTTAGATAGAATGTTTGACCAAGAAAATCAAGCTCAAGGTTCTCATAAACCTCCTTAAAACCATTTTCAAGACAAAAACTCCTAAACTTTTTGAAACTGTTTTCAAAAAAGAACTTAATAATTCTCTTTTCGTTGTTGCCAAGGATAAGCACAACGTCGGCTTTAAGCTTTTTAGCGTAGGTTGCTGCCTTCTGCCAACGGGTGCAGGTCTCGTCATCACAGTCCAGAAAATCGCCCACCACAAAGATTGTGTCGCCTTTCTTTGCCTGTTTATTCCATGTTTTGATCACGAATCGATCAAATGCCTTCGGGGTTTTAAAAGGGCGATTATCGTTGCGAAGCGTTTCCCAATTGTTGAAATGTGGATCACTTGTGAAAAAATACATATCTTACATCCTTTGATATGATTATATCATATAAGCAGTTGTTTTTCAAAGAAAAAAAGCCTTTATTTTATTTGTTATCCAAATCATTCATAGATCCATGCATAAAATGTGCCTTAAAAGAATACAGCGAAAAATAATTTGAAATATTTTTGAATTTTGTTTGACAAATGCATATTAAAGATAGTATAGTAATAAGGTAGCGTGATTCACTCGGGGAATTTGGCGAAAAAGAGAAAAATATTAAAATTTTTCAAAAAACTTTTAAAATTTCCTTGACATCTCAGTAAGAATGTATTAAAATAGCATTGCAAACTTGCTTACGGGGTGTGGCTCAGTTGGTAGAGCGCGTGGTTTGGGACCATGAGGTCG
>JAGAKV010000010.1 GCA_017625505.1 Clostridia bacterium
AAGAAAATCAACATGTCGCAATCAGCGAGGAAAATGCGATAGACGTTTGCATGGCAGAGCAGTATAGCATTTCAGCGTATTATTACAACTATTACAGCACTAAAAAAGCGACACAAGTTGGTGCAATGCTTATCCTTTCAATAGAGAAGATTGCCCTGCCAGCAGTCAGCTCTTCATTGTTTAGCGCCGAATATGTTTACGGATCGGTTGCAGAGGATGAAACAACCGTATCAGCGTTGACAAAAATACAATTCAAAAACATCGATACAACAAAAGTGATAGGTATGGGAAGAATGTTTTATGGTTGCAAGCTTTTGACACACTTGGATTTAACTCTGTTTGACACGAAGAATGTAATAAATATGTCGGAAATGTTTTTTAAATGCAATTCTCTTCAAGAACTTGACTTGTCTCATTTCAACACATCAAAAGTAACCCAGTTTTATTATATGTTTCGTGAATGCTACAACCTAGAAAAACTTGATATTTCCAAATTTGATACATCAAATACCAAAGGGGTACTAGGTTTTTCTTGCATGTTCTATGATTGTAGAAAACTCAAGTCCCTAGATTTATCATCGTTTGACACCTCAAGCGTTGAGAGTATGAGCTTTATGTTTCTTAGGTGCCAATCGCTTACGACTATAGATGTATCTCATTTTGACACATCAAAAGTGACAAACATGGCTTATATGTTTTTTGGTTGTATAAATGTAGAAAAATTTAATTTGAAAAATTTTGATACATCAAACGCAACAAACATGGGATATATGTTTTATTATTGTGACAAGTTAGAGACAGTGGATCTTTCTTCGTTTGATACATCAAAAGTAACAAAAATGCATCGAATGTTTCAAGGTAGCACTAAACTAAGAAATATATATGTAGGTAATGGGTGGACTGTGGAAAATTTGACCAATACAGAGTATAAAGATGATTCAACGGGTGGCATGGTTGTTGGAGACACCGCTATGTTCGCCGGATGTACTGCACTTTTTGATGCTGCTGAGTCAAAGAATGGTGTCAGAATTACGGTATCTGACAAAACATATGCGTATGCGGGATACAACACCTCACTAGGCAAATACGGCTATCTTTTGTTTAAGTCGTAAATAAAGAAAGGATAATTTTGATTGAGTAAAAGTCGTTTTTTGTAAGCGGCTTTTTTATTTTATGAAGGGAGAGGGGATTATTCGATATTGTTAAAGCTGGAAAAGAAATTTTTTAAAAAAACATTTAATTTTATTTACAAAAGAAAAAAAATAGTATAAACTACAAATATGAAGAAGACGCGGTTTATATCATACGTGACGTTATATTCTTTTCTTATTTGTATGGCAATGACGATGGGAGTGTTCGCATCGACGATTGCTAATTTTTCCGCGTATACAAATCTTTTTTATTATACGCATAACCCTATGCTTGAGAAAACCAGTTTTCAGCAAGCTTATCTTAGTTTTAATGAGGACGCTATGGCAGAGGGAGAGCCTATTGTTACAGAAATATATTTTGATTCATATAGAGATTCTACGCGAAGTTCTTATGATTTTACAGAGGAAGGACGGCGTGTCTATCTTCAAAACCTAAAAGTTAGGGATGTTAGCGAAAAAGCACAAGAAAATATTTTAGCTTATTATTACAGCTATTATAACACCGAGTTTGAATCTCAAGTTGGAGCGATGTTTATTCTTACCACAGAAACTCTAATGCTGCCAGTAGACAGCTCAAACCTATTTCGTGCCTCAAAGTTGTATATAGCTGGAGATGATAATGAAAAAGTGTCAGCACTCACAAAGATTGTTTTTAATAATGTCAATACATCAGCAACCACAAACATGGCTGGTATGTTTTATGAATGTGAAAAATTGACAACCATTGAAGGTATTGACAAATTTGATACATCACAGTCAACCTTAATGAGAAGCATGTTTTTTAGGTGCATTGAGCTTAAGTCGCTTGATGTATCAAACTTCAAAACGGGGAAGGTGCAAGATTTCTCGCATATGTTTTCCTATTGCTCAAAGCTTTCAGTGATTGATGTTTCTGATTTTGATACATCAGCTGCGACAACTTTGGCGGCGATGTTTTCGGCTTGTAGCGTCAAACAGCTTGACTTGTCAAAATTCAACACGTCAAATGTGATTCACATGAATAATATGTTTACTGCGTGTTGGAGCTTGAGTTCTCTTGATGTTTCAAACTTTAATACATCCAAGGTTACAAATATGTATGCAATGTTTTCGTATACTGGAAGCTTGAAATCGCTTGATCTTACCAGTTTTGATACATCAAATGTTGAAAACATGGCAAGAATGTTTCATGCTTGTCCTGCCACGTTAAATATAAGCCATTTTAACACGTCAAGTGCAACAAATATGAGGGCAATGTTTCAAGGTGCAAGTGGAGTGGACATGGCGTGCTTGACTAAATTCGACACATCAAAGGTTACAAATATGGCGCATATGTTTGACTCTACCGGATATGAAATGCTTGATTTGTCAAATTTTGATACATCCAAGGTTGAAAATATGCACAATATGTTTGCAAATTGCAAGAATCTTGAAACAATTTACGTTAGCAAGAAGTGGACTGTCAGTGCAGTGACCGAAGAAGCCTGCTTGTGCGAAGGAGACGGCAGTTGCTACGCTGAAGTGCCTAATAATCAGGGCATCTTTTCAAAATGCTCGTCACTTCCAAATTGGGAGGCAAATGGCGGGGTAGATGACAAAACTTACGCTTACGCTGGTGGAGATGGAAAGGGTTATCTTCTGTTTAAGTCGTAAATATAGAAAAGATAATATTGTTAAGTAAAAGATTTTTTGCAAGTTTAAAAAGCCGTTTAAAAACGGCTTTTTCTTTATTCATGGTGAAGCGGGAATGGACTTTAAAGAGAAAAGTAAATAAAGTTTATATTTTTTGTCAATACTTGCTTTATGGAAAAGATAATATTACCCTTGACGTCGGGTATTGGTGTCGCAGACGGGAAAAAACTCTGCGTAAGCATTATTGATGAAAATGGCAATAAAAGGGTGGGCGGAAGCAGAATTAAGGCTTGCGACAAGCTTTGGAAACTGCCTTTTTTGCGTGCATACACATATTTTGTCTATTGCTTTGTGTTTTATTTTAAAGCACTGTTTTTGCAAGAAGAGTTGGGACTGGAAAAGGTGTCAAAGAGTAAAAAAGAGAAAACGGCTGAAAAAGCGTCAAGAGCGTCGCGCATAATCCTTGCTCTCTCCATTTTGCTTGCAATTTTTATTGTTGGCTTTTTAGGGGTGGGGCTTTTGCCGGCAAAAGCTTTCGAGTGGTTGTTTGAAGAATTCTATGATTACTATTTGCGCGCGTTTATTATTGCGATTTTTAGATTAATTCTTTTATATGCTGTATTTGTCGTACTACGTTTTCTTCCTTTTATGCAGTCGTTTTATGCATTCAATGGAGCGGGAAATTTGTATATGAGTGGCAAAGGCGAACGGATGAAAGAAATAAATTATCCGCTTAATTTTATCAACTTATGCTTAAATGTTTTCGCTTTTTCAACTTTTGTGATATCATTAGTAGCGATAAATGTGTCATTTTTGGTAAATGCGATTATAAACTTTGCGATTATAGCGCTTATTCTTCCTATATTATTTGAACTTTTAAAGCTTGCAAGCACAGGAAAAATAAACTGGCTTAAAGGGCTCGCACTGGTTACAAATTGGCTTGTCTATATTAAACCAAACACGACACATAATGAGGTTTTACTGGTGGCAAAAAGAGAAATGGAAAATTTTGATGAGTTTGTAAAAACAGACAAGGCTGAAATTGCAATGTCTGCCCTTTATGCTGAGATGATGACAAAACTGAAAGCGCAAGATCGCATGGAAGAGAGCGACATTGATTGGATTATTGGAACAGTGCTCAATAAGAACCGCGCTGAAATAAAACTGCAAAGGAGCGTGACGAGTAAGGAGTATCGTGAGTGTATGCGCGCTTGTGAGCGTAGGGCAAAGGGAGAGCCGCTGTCAAATATTTTTGGATTTGTCGAGTTTTACGGCCTTCGCTTTGATGTAAACAAAAAGGTTCTATCTCCCCGTATGGATACTGAAATTTTAGTTGAAGAAGTAATTAAAAAGGCGAGGGAGATTGACGCAGAAAACATTCTTGACTTGTGCACTGGCAGTGGAGCAATTGGGGTGGCACTTGCAAAATATACATCTTGCAAGGTGTCTGCCTGTGACATTTCAAAACAAGCGCTTGCGGTTGCGGAGCAAAATGCCAAAAAAAATGAGGCGAAAATAGAATTTTTTCACAGTGATTTGACAAAAGGATTGAAAAAGTCGCGAAAGTATGATATAATCGTCTCGAATCCGCCATATATCAAAAGCGGAGATATCGAAAAATTGGACGTTGAAGTCAAAAAATATGATCCGAGACTTGCCCTAGACGGGGGCGAAGATGGGCTTGACTTTTATCGCCGTATTGTAGAAGAGGTCCCTCGCAAACTTGCCAAAAAGGGCTGGCTATACCTCGAGGTGGGCAAGGGGCAATCTGATGACGTTGCAACACTGTTGCAAGAAAACGGCTTTGATAATGTTGGAACAATTAAGGATTATAACAAAATAGAAAGGGTGGTTTATGGAAGAATTAGCAAATGAAATACTTGCCAAAACAGGAAAGACAAAAGAAAGATATGACAAACTGACTGAAATGGTGTCAGATCCTGACGTGATTGCAGACAATAGAGAGTGGAAGAAACTTGTGAAAGAACGTTCTATGATTGAAGACGTTGCAGAGGCTCACGTTAAGCTTGAAAAGATGTACAACGATCTTCTTTCTTGTCAAAAAGAATATGAATCGGAGACAGATCATGAACTTAGAAGCATGTTCTACGATGAAATTGGTTCGCTTAAAGCTCAGATTGAAGAGGAAATTGAAGAGATTAAAATCCTTCTGCTTCCAAAAGATGTGAATGATGATAGCAACGTAATTGTTGAAATTAGACAGGCGGCTGGCGGCGAGGAAAGCGCGCTATTTTGCAACGAACTTTATCGCATGTATGCTATGTATGCAGAGAAAAAGCGTTGGAAGGTTGAAGTCATGGATGTGACGCAGACTGAAATTGGTGGAATTAAGGAAATCACTTTTATGGTTAAAGGCAAAGGGGCATACAGCCGCTTTAAGTATGAAAGTGGTGTACATAGAGTGCAGCGCGTTCCAGAAACTGAAAGCTCGGGAAGAATTCACACTTCAACATCAACAGTTGCGGTTCTTCCAGAAATTGAGGAAGTAGAGTTTGAGATTGAAGATAAAGATCTTCGTATTGATACATTCCGCGCCTCTGGTGCGGGTGGGCAGCACATCAACAAGACAGAGTCAGCAATCCGTATTACTCACATTCCAACAGGAATAGTTGTTGCTTGCCAAGACGAGAGAAGTCAAGGTAAAAATAAGGAAAGGGCTATGTCAATTTTGAGAGCCAAACTTTACGATCATTTCCAAGGCCAAATTGAAAACGAGTATAAGGAAAACAGAAAGAGCCAAGTTGGAACAGGTGACCGCTCAGAGCGTGTGCGCACTTACAACTATCCACAGGGGCGCTGCACAGATCACAGAGTCAATGTGACTTCTTACAGTCTTGACAATGTACTCAACGGAGATATCGACCTTTTCATTGACGCGCTTACCCTTAAAGACCGTGCAGAAAAACTTGCAAACGCTTAATTTGAATTTGCAATGTAAAACTTGTAGACGAGACAATATAAAATGAATTAAAAACCTCAAACCTAAAGAAGTTTGAGGTTTTTGTTTTGTGCACGTTGCCTGCAGCAAAGCGCTGATAAAGTTATCCACTTTTCCACAATTTGGCAAGGAAAATATTTGACAGAAAAAAAGTTTACCGGGGGTGTCCCGCTAAACTTCTATTCAGCTTCAATTTGTATATTAAGTTTTACGCTTACTTCGCTGTGAAGTTTGACATTAATCACATAAGAGCCGACTGTTTTGATTGGGTCTTTCAATTCAATCTTACGTTTGTCCACATCATAGCCAAGTTTTTTAAGTCCTTCACTGATTTCTTTGCTGCCAACAGAGCCAAATGTCTTGCCATTTTCTCCACATTTGATTTTAAGTACAACAGTGGCATTTTGCATTTTTTTGCCAAGCTCTTGCGCTGCTTGTTTTTCCATTTCTTTATGATAGTCGTTTGCGGCCTTGCGGTTGTTGTTTTCGCTTATCGCGCCATTGTCAGCCCTTTTTGCTTTTCCGGTTTTGATGAGGAAGTTGTTTGCGTAGCCGTCAGCAACCTCTTTGATTTCTCCCTTTTTGCCTGTTCCGCGAACATCGGCGAGTAATAATACTTTCATATTTGTTCTCCTTTACCAGTATTTTATATGTTTTTAGTTTATTTGTCAATTATTTGTCAACAATTCTTTTAGGAGGAACTATGGATATAAGATGCAGAAAGGGAATGTGCAAATATAACGATCGATTTGTGTGCCAAGCGAAAGAGATTTTGATTGATCAAGAAGTTGAGTGTTCTACCTTTGTCAAAGAGGAAGGCAAACAAAATGTGCAAGATGTTACTAAAAGGCTGTTTGAGGTGCAGCCAAGTTTTGCACCACAACGGGACAGCAAAACGCTTGATATAAAGTGTCGCGCTGAGTGTCAATTTAATCATAATGGAATGTGCGTTTCAAACGGCATAACGGTAAATCCTATTAAAGAATGCCCTTATTGCGTCTCTTTTTTGCGCAGATAAAACAAATTTGTGGGCTTGTTTGTAAAAAAGGCTTGATATTTGTTTCATTTTGTTTTATAATCTGAGTATGGAAAACAAAGAAATGGTTTTCGACGTGGCTGTGACGCCAGTCGAAGAAATGGAAAATGTTGTAATCACAGAAGATGTTCAGCCTAAATACAAAGTATATGGGCAAGATATTTTAATCTCTGATGACGTTGCGATTGTCTATTACGACAATTCGATGAATCTTCTTGCGCTTGCAAACTTGCTGCTTGGCAAGTTTGACAGCAAGGGAAACTATATCATCTCAAAAGAAATCAAACGTGATATTGTCGTAATGAACAAGGAAGTCGAAGAAGAAAAAGAAGGATACTTCAAAGCGACAAACATTTTCATGAAGAAAAATTTTTACTATTACATAAACATCTCTTTCCTTGGCGACGGCAGGGCAAAGGCGGCGCTTTATTTATATGAATATGTGGGGGACTTTCTTGATAAAGATTTTGTAGTTTCTCACATCGCAAACTTTGTTGACGTTTTTGATCAAGATTTTAGAGGCAAAGTGAAAAAGGCGTTCAATCTTGTTGATGTTGCACTGCCAAATGACGAACTGAAAATTCCAGCTCTTGCCGTTTTGATGCAACAAATGCTTGACGAAAAAGCAAGAGTGCTCAGCCTTCATGACATTGCAGCACAAGCGTATGTTATGCGTCTGCTGCAAGAGCTTGAGAAAATGGAGTACGGGCGCAAGATTGTTGAAGAGTATAAAAAACTGATGGCCAAATATGGCATGGCAAAAATGAGTTGGATTAAGCAAAAAGCCATTCTCGACCGTATTGTAAACAAGAATGGTGGCTATCAAAAACTTGTTAAAAACATGCCCGAAACTAAAAAGATTTTGGAAGAAGAAATCAAAGCCGCACGTGAAATTGAAAAGAAAAAATTAGAAGTAGAAAAAGAGGAAAAAACAGAAAAAACAGCCTCATCTGGCGGGGAAAAAACAGCGGCAAAAAAAGCAGCAGCCAAGAAGCCGGCCGCAAAGAAACCGGCAGCCAAAAAAGCGGCTGGGAAAAAGGCTGGCAAAAAGGACGACAAGAAGAAAGATAAGAAAAAGGGTGGAGGCGTTTCAGCGGAAGAGCGCGAAAAGTTTGCAAAGCTTGCAGCTGCCGAGCTTGCCAAGAAAACAGCTAAAGACAAAAAAGAAAAACCAAAAGAAGAGAAAAAAGAAGAAAAAGAGTCACAGGAACCACCGAAGAAAAAACAGCCCGAACAGCAAGCGGGTGGGAAAGCGCTCAATTTTGATGATGTTCTTGATGCAAGTCAAAACGAAACATCGACAGCCACGGTAAATGCTAATCAAGCCAAAGCCGCCCGCACCACTTTAAATGCCAGTGAAGTGAATGGGAAAGGCGTGGAAACGGCAGATCAAGAGGGTTACGATGCTTTTGAAGCATCAAGTGGCACATAAAAAAGACCTACAATTGTAGGCCTTTTTTGTTTGTATTTTAAAGATAGCTTTCGCTGTTTGGATCGTATTTAAAATTTCTCATAAATCTGCTGTTTGATTTGAATGATTTAAGTTGATTGTTGAATGCGAGTGCCATTTGGCGAGCCACATCTTTGTTTTGAAGCTTGTTTTCGTCAAAATTGACAAGATCATATTTTCCTGTGTTTGTTTTGCGGATGAGGCAGTCAATCACTTTTGCAAAGTTGATTCCAATTTCCATTGAATCGTCTTGTGAATAGCATAAGAGTGCCGCATTGATTGGAGTTCTGTTTGCAAGATTGCTGTCGCAGTTTGCCGTTTTTCTGTAATCTTCCCAGCTTTTGTTGTCGCCAACGGAGCCATCTCTAAGTCTAGCGATCAGTGTTGAGAAATATGACTTCATAAACATTGTTCTTGCGTCGGCGCTGTTTGTAAGGGTTGCAAGTAAAAACTCAAGTTTTTTGCCAAGTTCATATTGTGGAATGCCAGTGGCAGCTTCTGAGCATGGAAGCTCGCCAATATTGATTTGTGCGCGGTGTTTGCCAGCTGTTGCTGAAGGGTTTTCACAGTTTTGGCCAACAAGATTGGTAAACATGCTGATCAAAAAAACATTGTTGTATTTAGCCGCTCTGATTTGCTCTGACGTAAGTCTTTTAGTGTCTTCTTTACTGATATAATATGGATTTTTTTCAACCATATCCTTCCTCCTGCGTCTTTTTTTGTTTTAATTTTTTCTTGTTTGCATATATGATAACACACTTTTAGCCGTTTGTAAATACCTTTATCGAAAAATCTTTGAATATTTTTTGTCCTCTCGCGCAAGATATTTTTATGAATAATAATGTTGGAAAAGGTGCTGTTATTTTGACACTAAGCGGTCTTGTTTGCAAACTGTTTGGTGGGCTTTTCCGTCTTCCTCTTACAAACATTATTGGACTGCGTGGGATTGCCGTTTTTCAAATGGTTATGACTATATATTCCTTTTCGCTTGTTTGTGTGAGCGGCGGTGTAACAAATGCTCTTTCTAAATTGGTATCTTCTGCAAGAGCGAGGGGAGACTATAAGACTATTGGCGCCTATTTCAAGCATGCCTGCATTTTTTCACTGACGGCAAGCAGTGTGTTTGCGGCGGTGTTTTTGTTGTTTTCACCTTTTATTGCTGAGTTTGCGGGGGTAAGCGAAGGGACGAATTCTTATAGAATGCTTGCCCTTCTGCTTCCTTTTGGGGCCTTTGTTGGCACTGCAAGAGGAATTTTGCAAGGCTATGGCAATATGACGCCCACCGCAATCAGTCAAATTATCGAGCAGGTGGTCAAGTTTGCGTTTGGGCTTATTTTTGCATATATTCTAAAGGATCAAGGGGCTGCGGGCGGTGTTTTTGGTGCCATATTAGGCATTACGGTCAGTGAAATTTTTGCGTGTCTTTATCTTGGACTTAAACTAAAAAAACAAGACTGTCTATATTTTGCTGACGGACATAGACGAGAATTCTATAAAGCATCGCTTCCACTTACTTTTGGCGGTGTGATTTTGCCGCTTACCCATGCGCTTGAGTCGGTGTTTATTGTGAAATTGCTTGTTGTAAGCGGGCTTAGTGAAACCAGCGCCGCAGCAATTTATGGAGTGCAAACGGGGGTGGTTGGCGCTATTTTGAATTTTCCGCTTATCATTTCGATTGCATTGTCTGCCGCGCTTTTGCCAAACCTGTCATATTTGGTTGAAAAAGGAGATCGTAATCAGCAGAAAGAGGTCATCACAAAGTCAATGCACACCATGTGGTATCTTCTCATTCCACTTGTTGTTGGGCTTATGGCAGTTGCCGAGAAACTGTATCCGCTAATCTATCCGCATGCAATAGAGGGGTATCTTGATGTGGCGATTCAGCTTACTTATGTTGGCGGTGTTGCAATCGTTTGCAGCGCGATTCAGCAACAACTTGTGTCAATTTTGCTGGCGAATGGGCATTTTCGAGATTCACTTATTTTCAACGCATTGGGCGGCATGGTCAAAATTGCCATTCTAGCCATTGTTGCAATCACGCCCGAAGTTTCGGTTTTTGCAATTTCAATTTCAAATGTTGCGCTTGCTGCAATAGTTTCAATTTGTGTGATTATAAAACTGCGTGGGCTTATTGCTCTGTCTCTTTTCGAGCTTTCTCTTCCGCTGCTTGCAAGTGGAGTGATGTTTATGGCAGTAAAAATTCTTTTAACCTTTTTACCGACGGTGTATGGTTTGTGTCTTGCAGTTGTACTTGCGGCCGCAATATATTTTGTGCTGACCTTTCCACTTACAAGCAAATATTTCAACGTTATTTTAAAAGGCTTAAAAAAACAGCGTCAATAGTTTGCAATTAAAAATAAAAATTGCTAAAATAGCAGTATGAAAATTCAAAACATTGATTTTAACAACAATTTAATACTCGCGCCCATGGCAGGTGTGACGGATGTTGGGTTTCGAGAAGTATGCTCTATTCTTGGCGCGGACGCCACTGTAAGTGAAATGCTTTCAGCTCGCGCAATGATGCATAATCCTAAAAAGACCCAGCTGATGACAATTTGCTCACCTCATGAAAAAATCAAGATCGGGCAAATATTTGGCCACGAAGCGGATGTTATGGCAAAAGCGCTGTCAAACCCTATGCTTAGCGGCTATGATATAATAGACATCAACATGGGCTGCCCAGCGCCAAAGGTTGTCAAAAATGGGGAAGGCTCGGCGCTTATGGGCAATATAATACTTGCAAAAAATATTATTGAATCCTGCGTTAAAGAAAGCAGCGTGCCGGTTTCTGTTAAGTTTAGACTGGGGGTGGATAAAGACATATCCCTTGACTTTGGAAGAATGTGTGAAGAGGCGGGGGCAAGCTTTGTCACGCTGCACGCTCGCACAGCGGCCCAAGGGTACAGCGGCAGTGCAGATTATGACAAAATTGCTGCGCTTAAAGCAAAACTTTCTATCCCTGTTGTAGGCAAT
>JAGAKV010000011.1 GCA_017625505.1 Clostridia bacterium
ATATATTTTTTCAAAAAAATGCAAGTCATTCTTGATAAAAATTTTAACTTCTCCCACACAAATTCCCTTATCAACGGGTGCTTCGACTTCTTTTTGCAGATTTATCTCATATTTTACCTCTGCAATCTCCTCTTCAGTAAGCGGATATAAATATTTACCTTTTGTCTCAATTGCTACTTCCTGCCTCCTCCCTTCAACCACATTGATTGACGCAGGAAGATTATAGTTTTCTGTCAGATCATAGAGTTTATAACAAGAAGCCGCGTTTTCAAGCAGGTTTTTGCTTTCCTCAAACATAGGCCCGCAGTTTAAAACAACACACACAAGCGTCATATCCTCTTTTTCGCAAGCAGACACCAAACATCTGCCAGCATCATTAGTAAAACCTGTTTTCACGCCGCAGCACCCCTCTAAGGAAGATAGGAGTTTATTTTTGTTGTGCAGATAGCGAACTTTTCCATCTGTATTAACAATCTTTATATTTTGAGTTGATACAATTTCTCTAAAAGTCTCGTTTTGAAGTGCATAACTGGTGATTAGCGCAAGATCTTGAGCTGTTGTATAATGCGTTTGACTGTCAAGGCCATGCGGGTTGTCAAAGTGCGAGCAGTGCGCTCCAATCTTCTTGGCAGCCTCATTCATCATTGCAATAAATTTTGCTTCGCCGCCGCCTACATGATGAGCAATTGCCACCGCAGCATCATTGCCCGAAATAAGCATCAGCCCATATAAAAGATCGCGCAATGACATCTTCTCCCCCTTTCGCAAATATAGGCTTGTTCCACTTATTCCAACCGCTTTGGGTGATATTTCAAAAATTTCATCAATATTTTCGCAGTTTTCAATAGCTGTAATGGCCGTCATGATCTTTGTCGTGCTTGCCATGGGCAATTTCATGTTTTCATTCTTGCTCTCAAGGACTCTCTTTGAAGTGGCTTCCATAACGCACATAGCCCTCGCAGTCGTATAACCGCCACCAGAATATGCCTGTGCAACTTGAGGTTTAAATAAAGCAGAAAGGCCGCTTGCGAGCACCGATAAGATAAACGCAAAAACAAAAAAGAGGCAAACAAAGGAAGTAAGTCTATTCTTTTTCACTTTTGTCTCCTTCTTTGCCTTCCACCTTTTCAAGCAACGCGTTAAACATATTCAGCACCGTTTGATATAGCGATTTGTTTTCGACGTTTACAAACTTCACTTCCTCTTTCATGATAACTAAAAAGCCAACAGGAGTCATGCTCATACCACCAGAAGAACCTCCCGCCATTGGATAATGGTTGGCAACTCTTCGGGAGGAAAGATCTGCATACTCGCCGCCACCTACAACATAGCCTACGCTTACACGTGAGATTGGTATGATTATCGTGCCATCTGGCGTCTCTACTTGCTCGCCAACAACAGTGCTTGTGTCTACAATGGTTTTGATTTTGTCCATTGCCCCGTCAATAAGATTGTTTATGTTGTCATTATTTGAAAAATACTTCATACTGTTTCTCCTTTATTTATTTTTTCAAGTTTTGCCTGTTTCCTTGTTAGAATGAGCGAATGGATCAAAGAATATACAACATCAAACAAAGAAATTGATATTTTCAAAGTAACGGAAAAGACGCACACTTCTTTATTATAGGCTATATTTTCGCAAACGCCCAGCGATGCAGTTGGCTTGTAGTTTTTAATTGAAGAAAAGATGATGTAGAAAATTGTGTTTAAATACCCTGCAGCCATTGCGGTAAGAAAGGCGTCATTAAGGCCAAAATTGTACATCACAAATAATTCCTGAAGCCTTGTTTTGTCTTTTATCTCACCGATAAGCATCTTGGTAAATATCATTTTATCCTTATCAAATTCTTTTTCTTGCCCCTGGTCATCTATAAGCGCAAAAACCTTGCCTTTTGAAATTCTAAAGCGTTCGTGCTCAATTTTCTTTCCATACAAAAAGACTCCAATTGCTCCTGTCATATCAAAAGCGTTGAAAGATGCTCGCCCCTCAAGCTTGATTGGCAGAAAAAATAGTAAAATGACAGCAATTGGAATAAGCAAATAATAATTCATAAAAGCACCTCATTTATAGCGGTTGCGATCACCCTTCCTGCCCGAGCAATATCTTCTTTGACATCTTTTGGGGCAAGGAACAGATCAATCTGAGATTTTGCAAGGGAGAGCGAGCTGATCATAAATGGCACACCGATTGAAATGCAGCTGCATCCTACATCCTTCTCGTCAATTGCTTTTCCAAATCGGTTGACACCGCTGCCCGGAGTCATTCCTGCGTTTGAAAGCTGAAAACTTGTGCCCAGTCGCGCCAAAGATGACATGGTAAGTGAATCAATTATAACAACGCACCTAATTTTCAATTCTTTTACCAGCATTTTTATGATACAGGCCGTTTCAATGCCTGTATAGAGGAAAATATTGGGGCAAATTTTAAAAAGATGATTGTGTTTCTTGGTTGTTGATATCTCAACGCGATCAAACACCTCTTTGCCAAGCCTGTCCGCCTCTATATCAAAATTGCCAAGACAGGCAAGCAGAATGTTTGATGTTTTTGTAATGCGGCTTTTCTTAAGCAAGTTTTTCAGCCTACGTCCCAACAAACTTGCAAGATAAGCTTCATTTTCTTCGCCCAATTGATGTAAAAAAGGGCTTGACAGAATATAATAATCACCCATTTTCAAACCCAAACCAGTCTCTTTTTCAATGCTGTCAACAAAAAGGCTAGCAACAGCAATACCATAGCGCCCAGCCTCTTTTATGCGGTATCCACATCTTTTTAAGTCCGCTCCGCTCTCATCAATCAGGTCAAACATACATTTATTTTGGCGAAATTTAAAAAAAATATTTATTTTTACTTGATTTTCACAAAATAGTGTGCTATACTCAAATAGAAATTTTGAAAGGAGAAGAATATGCCTAACATTAAATCAGCAGAAAAAAGAGTTTTAATTATTGAAAAGAAAACAGCAGAAAACAAAGCAATCAAATCTAAAATTGCTACATATGCTAAAAAATTTAAAGCAGCTGTTGCAAACAAAGAAGTTGAAAACGCAACTGCTCTTTACAATGAAGTTGTTTCTCTTATGGATAAAGCAGCTTGTGACAATGTTATTCACAAAAACAGTGCCAACAGAAAGAAAGCACACTACTGCAAAATGCTTGACGAACTTAAGAAAAACTAATTCAAGGGCTTGTTGCCCTTATTTTGTTGCCGGCTAGATCTAGTCGGCTTTTTCTTTATCTAAATCTTGATTTTTATGCTTTAGTATGTTATAATGTTGCTGGGAGAAAAACAAATGAAGAAAGAACAAATTATTAAAAATAACGCTCATCTTGGAATAAAAACCAAATTTTTCAAAGCACATCCTGATTTTCATGGTCATATTGAAGATGGCGTGCTATTTTTAAATGAGAAATCAACTGATATCGACCTAACAAATAAATATGGCATTTTACACTTCTACGAAGGCAGTCCGACTTTTAAGAAAATTAAAAAAGAGATTTTCTCTCACCTTACCGCCGAGCAAAAAAAACAGCTTCGCAAAAAATATTATATCAACTGCGCACTTGTTTTTGAGACCAATGCATCAGAAATGATCGATCGCGAAATTGCTCATGCGATAATTCTTGGAGATCAATTTGTCTCTACCGAGATTTCCAAGCTGGTTGATGGTGCGTATGAAGAGATTATTTCAAGCAAAAAGTTGACTCAAACAGGTCGTCCTATAAAAGACAGGTTGCTCAACTTTGATGTTAACTTTGATTTTAGCAAACTCTGTGACGATGAAAAGGAAATATAAGAAAGCCCACAGGAAAACCTGTGGGCTTTTGTTTTAAATTTGTAAAATACATAAATAAACAAAACTTTTAACAACTCGACTTTTAATAACCTATGAAAATTCTCTATAAAATTATTTTGTTAATTAATTAAACTGTGCTATAATTTTTTTAAGGAGACAATATGACAAAACAAGAAATAATAGACTTTAATAAAGCACTTGGCATAGAAACTAAGTTTTTCAGCCAGCCCGCTGACGTTTGCGGCTACACAGAAGGAAAAACAATCTATTTAAACGAAACGTTTGAAGACCTCGAAGCAATCAACATGCATGAGCTTTTACACCACTACGAAAATTCCCCCTCATTTAAGGCAATAAAAGAAACCATTATTGAAATTCTAAATCAAGAAGGTACTCTTGAGTCTATCCGTAATGAGTATTTTTTGCGCTATAGTGGACTCTACACTGAAGAGCAAATACAATCAGGCATATTAGACAACGAAATTGTAATTGATGCAATATCATGTAATGTTGAGTTTTCAAAAGACATCGCCGACCTCACCAAAGGATTGTTCGAAAAAATCATCTTAAACGAGGAAAATGAATCTACCGCAAAAAGATTTTTAAACCTTACTATGGAAAAAAAGATTGAACAGCAATTTGCTCAAGCGAGCATCTGGGAAAAAATTTACGTTCTTAATAGTGGGTACAAAGTAAAAAACAAAGAGAACAAATACCCCGATCTTCGCAATGAAATTGAGAAAAAACTGGAAGAGGCGTATGCAATAGCTGACAAAGCCGAATATTTTGATATTGCAACTAAAAACAATCCAGAACTTGAACGAGAATTTGAAAGTGAAATCAAAGCACTTGAGGCACGAGGAGAAGGCGCGAATGCTGAAATGTTCAGCAAAAACAAAGAAGCATCCATGCAGCAAATTTCCGAAAGAATTGCAACATCTCAACATGCAGAATATAAGCACATTGTTGACTTTATCAAAACAACCGCTTACGAGCCAGCATTTAAGTATCTTATGCTTAACGAAACATTGACTAAAACATACAAACAAGAAAAGGATGCTGAGGGCGACACTAAAACATATGTAAAAAATCGCGAAAAAGGCCTTTCTCTTGCTGGACATATGACGCTGAATGAAACTGTCTTAAATGTCATTTACAACAAGCTTAAAGATTATTCCAGCTTTGCCAACCTCTATTATGCCGGCCTTGCGATATACAACAACTCCACTGCTGAGAAAAACGCAATCTCGCTTGAGGGAATTGATACTTTTGGAATGGGCAGATGGCTCAAGTTTGAAGGCAAGACGTCTAATCAAGACAAGTATATTGAAAATGCTCAACAGCTTGCTTCTCTTGTTCAAGACACACCATGGTGCACAAAAACATTAGCTGCAACCCAACTAGAACAAGGAGATTTCTTTGTTTTTATTGACAACGATGGCAAGCCTCATATTGCAGTCAAAATGAACGGAAACGAAATTGACGAAGTTCGCGGACTTAAAGGTGGCAACGCGCAAGAACTTGAAGAAGAGTACCGAAAAGTCGCACTTGAGTTTTTAGAGAAAAACAAAAATATCAAGTATGGCAAGGAATGGATTGAAAAAGAAGAATGGAATAAACGCCTAATCAGCTACATAAAACAACATGAAGCCGGCACTTTCTCCACAGAAAACAACCCGCGTTTTGTTGATGATGTAATGTTTTTCAACGACTATAAAGCGCACTTTTCATCCAACTCGAATCGTGATAGAATATTTAAAATTTTAAAATCAAACAAAAATCCCGACATGACAACTGCACTTACTAAAAGATTCGATTGTAAACTTGAAGATCTTTTTATTGGAAATCTAGATAGAAACAACTTTCCAGAAAACAATGAAACCATTATATGTGGTCAAGTCAAATTTAATGGCACGTTTTCAGAAAAGCAACTTGAAGTTTTAGACAAAATCAAGCGAATACATAGTATAGAAGCAAACATGAATCACACAATTCAATCTATGAATTCACTGACCGTGATTGATGGAAATGCAAACTTTTACTGGACACCAATACAGTCTATGAATTCACTGACTTCAATTGGTGGAAATGCAAACTTCGAGAAATCAGAAATTCAATCTATGAATTCACTGACTTCGATTGGAGGGAATGCAGACTTTAGACTCACAGAAATTCAATCTATCAATTCACTGACTTCGATTGGAGGGAATGCAGACTTTAGACGCACAGAAATTCAATCTATGAATTCACTGACTTCGATTGGCGGAAATGCAAACTTCGAGAAATCAGAAATTCAATCTATGAATTCACTGACTTCGATTGGCGGAAATGCAGATTTTCACGATTCGAAAATTCAATCTATGGATTCACTAATGTCGATTGGTGGAGATGCACAATTTCTCTATTCAAACATTCACTCTATGAATTCACTGACTTCGATTGGTGGAAGTGCATACTTCGATAATTCAAAAATTCAAGATTTATCTAGTCTTCAAATCGTAGAAGGCAACTTATCTTTGCTGTTTTCCCCTATTCAAGAGCTTCCAAGCTTAATGTATGTAGAAAAAGAAATTATTTTAACCAAAACTCAAGAAGAGATTTTTAGAGAAAAAATTTATAAAGACGAAAACGGTAAATGTAGATTTAAAAACAAACTAAAGAAAATTATTGACAAAGACGGAAATAAGCAGTTTGTTCCACTTGATTACATTGAAAACGAAGATGATATTGAAAATGAGTCTATTTAAAGGAGAAAAAAAATGGGAAAGAAAATTACTGTGCAAGCATATGATGGCAAACTTGTCACAATTGATGAAAGCCAGCTTGAAGATTTTCGCAAAAACACTCAGCTTATAAAAAAATTAATTGCTGAGGGTAAATCGCAAGAAGAAATAAAAGAAATTCTTAAAGAAAAAAGATAACAACTTCTCTTGTCTGCAAATAAAATAACAAAAAAAACAGCATAGCTAAACACGAGCTATGCTGTTTTTGTTTTGTTTTTTTCAGTCCCCTGTCGCGAGCATTTACGTTATCAGGGCTGATAATTACCGTTTTTGTTTTTGATTTTTTACTATAAAACCTTGATTTAGTAAACAAGATCGATAAGGCCAAATTTGCCGTCTTTTCTTCTGTAAATGATGTTTACCTTGCCAGTTTCCGCATTTAAGAATACGAAGAAATCATGTCCAAGTCTTTCGATTGCAAATCTTGCGTCATCAACAAGCATTGGATCAAGATCAAATGTCTTTGTCTTATAAACTGCAGGAACTTCTTCTGGAGCCTCTTCGATAAATTCAAATGGAAGGAAGTTTTCTTGCTTAGATCCTTTTGCCTTCTTTTCTTTTCTCTTATCGTTGTTTCGAACGATTTGTTTTTCAAGTTTTGGAAGCGCGAAGTCAATGTTGTTGTACATGTTTTCACCAACCACTTCGGCTCTATATAATACTCCTTTGCTTGTTACTGTAATTTCAAGCTTTTCTTGTTTTGCCACTTTAGAGCAAACAACCTTTACAGTCACTTCGTCATCGAAGTATTTTTCAAGCTTAGTAAGCTTTTCCTCTAAAATTCTCTCAAGTCTTTGAGCCACGGTATAACCGTTTCTTTCTAAAATTTCAAGTTTCATAATTTTACCCTCCTACAATTATATATTAGCAAATTTTGACAAAAACTCCAAATATTTTTAAGCGCTTTGGAAGGTTAATTTGTCATTTTCGCAATCAATAATGATTTCGCCAGTGTTTGAAAGCGTTCCTAGTAAGATTTTTTCAGCGATTTGATCTTCAACTTCTTGCTGAATATATCGTTTGAGCGGTCTTGCACCATATTCAACGTTCGACCCTTTTTCAACAATAAATGCCAGTGCCTTGGCTGTCATTTTTAGCGATAAGTTTTTTTCTTTGAGGCGCTTATTTATATTTTTAATAAGAATCTTTGCAATTTTCACAAGATCTTCTTTTGACAGCGGATCAAACACACAAATAACATCAATGCGGTTGATAAATTCTGGTTTAAACTTGTGCTTTAGCGCGTCCATATAGATTTTATTTGAATCAATTTCTTCTTCCTCGCTGCCAAAGCCTAGGCTTGCACGATGTCGAGAGACTTCACTTGCACCGAGATTGCTTGTCATGATGATGATTGTATTTTTAAATGACACCGTTCTGCCCTGACCGTCAGTCAAGCGGCCATCATCAAGAATTTGAAGTAGCGCATTGAAAATGTCTGGGTGAGCCTTTTCAATCTCATCAAACAGCACCACAGAATATGGCCTGCGTCTTACCGCCTCCGTCAGCTGTCCGCCCTCATCATACCCTACATATCCTGGAGGCGAGCCAATGAGTTTTGACACCGAATGACCTTCCATAAACTCACTCATGTCAATTCGTACAATATTGTTTTCATCATCAAACATTGCCTCAGCAATTGCCTTAGATAGTTCAGTTTTTCCTACGCCTGTTTGTCCCATAAATAGGAAGGATCCAATCGGACGTTTCCCGTCTTGCAGCCCAACACGTGAGCGTCTGATCGCCTTGGCAACGGCATCAACTGCATCATTTTGTCCAACAACACGCTTATGCAAAATTTCCTCTAAGTTGACCAGTTTTTCCTTCTCACTCTCAGTGATTTTTGTTACAGGAATCCCCGTCCACTTTGATACAACCGCAGCAATCTCATTTGCTCCAATTTGACTGTTTGATGTTTTATCCTTTTGAACATCAATATTCTCTGTTTTCTTTTTAAGGTCATTTTCAAGATTAATAATCTCTGATTGAAGTTTGGCAGCCTTTTCATAATTTCTTTGAATGCTTGCCTCATCCCTATTTGCAGAAAGAGATTTAATTTTGTCTTCCAGAGCTCTCACGTCTTGAGGTTTTACGGTAAAATTCACTTTTGCTTTGCTGCTTGCCTCGTCAATAAGATCGATGGCTTTATCTGGCAAACTGCGATCGGATATATAGCGATCTGAAAGCACAGCGGCCGCTTCAATAGCTTCATCTGTTATGGTAATCTTATGAAAGGCTTCATAACTGTCTTTAAGACCTTTTAAAATTTGAATGGTCTGCTCTACTGACGGCGGATTTACCATAATTGGCTGGAATCTACGCTCGAGCGCCTTATCTTTTTCGATAAATTTGCGATATTCGTCAGTAGTTGTCGCCCCAATAGTTTGCATCTCACCGCGAGCAAGATATGGCTTAAGCATATCGGATGGCGATGTTTCTCCTTTCTCTGAGCCCGCTTGAGCAAGCGTATGAATTTCGTCTATAAACACAATTATGTTTTGACTTTGCGTAATAGTCTCAATTGCATCTTTCAGTTTCTCTTCCATTGCTCCGCGGTATTTTGTGCCTGCCATAAGCCCGCCTATTTCAAGAGAATAGATTACCTTGTCTTTTAAAATTTCAGGCACGTCACCAGCAACAATCGCCTGCGCAAGACCTTCTACTACTGCTGTTTTACCAACGCCGGCCTCGCCAATAAGAACAGGATTATTTTTAGTTTTTCGGCAAAGAATTTCAACAAGTCTTTGAATCTCCTCTTCTCTGCCTATCACTGGGTCAAGTTTATGCTGCTTTGCCTTTAAAGTGACATCTGTCCCCATTTCAAGCAGTTTTTCAGGAAGAGAACTTCCCTCTTGAGCATTTTGCCCGTTTTCCTTTTTCTCCACTTTTTCTTTATTTGCAGGAGTAAGAGCGATTAGTAATTTGCTTCGAAGCACTTCAATATCAACATCAAACTGCCCAACCATAATGCGATACGCAACCGATCCTGAGCTTGAAAGAAGGGCAAGCAAAAGGTGTTCTGTGCCAATAAAAGAGTGCCCCAGCTGAATGGCTGTTGCCTGCGCCGTCTTGAATAAATCTTTTGTCCTTGGCGTCATTTCCACTTGCCCGCCAAGACTGAAAAAGTCATCAACATTCACATTTTCTTCAAAGAAGTCAAACAGGCTTGCTTCAGTTACCCCTGACTCTGCCAAAAATTTTGCAGCAAGGCTATCCTTGACAGACGTAAGCCCGTAAAGGATATGCTCACTGCCTATGAGATTTGAGCCAAATCTGAGCGCAAACTTACTGGCATTTTTGATCACCTTTTGAATATTGTCTGAATAAGACGAAGTTTGATAATTCATATACTACCCCCTTCTTGCAAGTGTTTTCACTTTGTTTGAAATATACTCTGCTCTTATAATATTTTCCATTTTCTTATCTGAAAATTCATACATTTCTTTTAGATTTGCCTCAGCCCCCTCATAAAAGAGTTTTTGAAACTTATCATCGCTATCTATGTTGATAAAGCCTAGCACGCTTCCAAGTTTCACTTTTGCAAGAAGCTCCATCATCTCATTTTCTTCAAGGCTGTGACAATTGGTAAGTATTCCATAGGCACGCAGCGTCATGTCCTTATAAAAGTCGCTGTTTTCCTCTAAAATCACCTCTCGCATTTGACTTTCTATTGTGCAAATTGAGTAAATAAATTCACTTACGCTGTCTATAATTTCACTCTCGTCCATTCCAAAAGAGTTTTGATTTGAAATTTGATAAAAATAGCCTGTGGCTTTGCTGCCCTCACCATAAATACCGCGTATTGTCAACCCATTTTCTTTGGCTCTTGCAAAAATGCCGTCCATGCGATTTGTAAACACGCAGGCAGGCAAAAACAGCATAACTGATGCACGCATGCCTGTGCCTAGGTTTGATGGACTGGCTGTGATGAAGCCAAGCTGCTCATCAAAAGCGATTGGCATTGCCGAGAGAATCTCCTCATCAATTTTGAGAATTCGCCTATATGGTTTGTATAGATTAAACCCCTTTTCAATGGCCTGCTCTCGTATGTGATCTTCTTCATTGATCATCACAATAATTTTTTCATCTTCACTTATTGCAAGGGAAGAAATATCCTTATTTTCAATCAGCTCTTTGCTTATAAGGTGCTGCTCAAAAAGCGCATTACACTCGTTTAGCGAAAGATCTTTTAATGACAAAAAGTTGAAAACATCAAACTTTTCAAGAGTATGCATCACAAAATCAGTGATATATTTTGCGTTTACATCACTATCAATCTTGGTGTAAAATTTGATTCCTTCAACGTTTCTTGCCAATCTTATTCGAGAAGAAATGGCAATATTATCATACATTTCCACTCTTTGGTTTTCTCCCCCTATACGTCTTGTTTTTATGCATTTCTTTTACTGCCTCTTTAAGCGCTTCAATCTCGCTATAACAACGACTGCAGCCCACAAAGCCTGTCTGAAGAATCTCGTTATAAGAGGTGCCGCAATATGGACATTTGTTCATTTATGCTCCTTTTAAGGGGCAAAAAAGGAATATGACTATTCCTTTTCAATTCCCTTCATTGTAAGTGAAATTCTCTTCTTGTTGAGATCAACCGATAAGATTTTTACGTCTACCTTTTGACCGACTTTCAAAAGTTCTGATGGATGTTTAACAAATGCGTCTGAAATTTGGCTGATGTGCACAAGGCCGTCTTGGTGAACGCCAATATCAACAAAGGCACCGAAGTCAATAACGTTTCGGACAACCCCGCTAAACACCATTCCTTCCTTAAGGTCTTCCATTGTAATAACATCGCTTCTCAGCACTGGCTTTGGCATGCTTTCACGAATATCACGACCTGGTTTAAGAAGCTCTTTCACAATATCATTAAGCGTAGGCACACCGATTTCGCATTCTTTTGCCACCACCTCTTCTCCTTTAAGGTTGATAAGCTCTGGCAGTGATGCAATATTGCCATTTTTTACATCATTTTCACTCATATCAAAAAGTTTTAGAAGTTTTCTTGTTGCTTCATAACTTTCTGGGTGAACGCCCGTGTTGTCGAGAATATTTTCGCCGTCTACAACGCGAAGGAAACCAGCACATTGCTCGTAGGCTTTTGGGCCAAGTTTAGATACTTCCAAAAGTTCTTCTCTGTTTTTAATTCCCTTCACTTTTGCTCTGTATGATACAATATTTTTTGCAATTGACATATTAAGGCCGGATACATAGCTTAAAAGAGATGGGCTGGCTGTATTAAGGTCAACTCCAACGCTGTTTACACAGTCTTCAACTACGCCGCTAAGAACCTCAGAAAGTCTGTTTTGAGGCATATCATGTTGATATTGTCCTACTCCAATTGACTTAACATCAATCTTAATCAGTTCGGCCAAAGGATCTTGCAGACGTCTTGCGATTGATACCGCACTTCTAAGTGATACGTCATAATCTGGGAATTCCTCTGCGCCAAGTTTTGACGCTGAATAAACAGAAGCCCCCGCTTCGCTTACGACCGCATAACTAACTGGGCGAGATACATGTTTGATAAGCTCTGCAACAAATATTTCGGCCTCTTTTGACGCTGTTCCGTTTCCGATTGAAACAATGTCTACCCTATATTTTTCAATAAGTTTTTTAAGTTTTTCAATTGATTCTTCAGTCTTTGATTGTGGAGGTGTTGGGTAAATTACCGTGGTATCAAGAACGTTTCCGTTTACATCAATAACAGCAATTTTGCAGCCTGTTCTATATGCTGGGTCAAGACCTAAAATGATGTTGTTTTTAAGTGGCGCTTCCATAAGAAGAGGTTTGAGGTTGAGTTCAAACATCTTAATCGCTTGCTCATTTGCCCTGTCAGTAAGATCATTTCTGCATTCCCTTTCAAGTGATGGGAAAAGCAGTCTATCGTATGCGTCTTCAATAGTCTCAGCCATTAAAGCATCTGTGTCTTCGTTGTTTTTCTTAAACTCTTTATCAATATGTCCAAGAGCAAGTTCTCTATTTACTATAATGTCAACTTTAAGGCATTTTTCCTTTTCGCCGCGGTTGATTGCCAAAATTCTATGACTTGGAATATTTTTGATTTCTTGCTTGAAGTTTGCGTATGTTTCATATGTTGCGCTGTTTTCGCCTTCAACAAGTGAGCATTCAATTGTCGCCTTTTGCTCAAGCAATTTTCTAAGTGCTTTTCTAAGGTCTGCACTGTCAGAAATACGTTCTGCAATAATATCTTTTGCTCCAGCAATTGCATCCTTTGTTGTTGGAACTTCCTCTGTAATAAATTTCTCTGCTTCCTGTTCAATCTTATATGCTTTTGACTGCATTTGAAGAATGTCCGCAAGTGGCTCGAGTCCTCTTGCAATAGCCACTGAAGCTCTTGTCTTTCTCTTTGGTTTATATGGTCTATAAATATCTTCAACCTCGGTAAGCGTCATCGCACCAGCAAGCGCAGCAGCAAGCTCGTCAGTCCACTTTCCTTGCTCTGTGATAGTCTTTTCAACTTTCGCTTTTTCATCATTTAAGTTGCGTAAGTACTTAAGTCTATCTGCAAACGCGCGCAGTGTTTGATCATCGCAAGTGCCATGCATTTCCTTTCTGTATCTTGCAATGAATGGGATTGTACATCCCTCATCAAGAAGGTTGATGATGTTTTGTGAATACTCTTGTTTTAGTCCAAATTCCTGAGCTAGTAAATCTTTGATTTCCATTAGTTTTCTCCTTTAATTTTTGTAGCAATGTTTATAATCTTTTCTTCAAGAGCGGCCTTTTCGCGTAAAAGTTCTTCATCAGCAATCATGACATTATGCTGCAAGATTGTTTCAGGACGCATGCAAGCATAACTTTCAATTTCAATTCTGCCCTCACCTGAGGAAAGCGCGTCTAAAAGAATCTCTGTATCGACAAGATCTGCCCTTTTCATAAGATTATTTGTGTTTATCAAGGCAACATATGCCTCTTTAAACATATCAATATTATAGCATTTTCCGCTCGAAAAGCAAAACTTTAAGCGGTTATAAATCAAATTATACAAATTTATTTCACCTTTTCCCTCTTCTCCGTCACTTTTTGGTGACAAAATGAGCATTGGATTATAGTTTGCAAGCAAAATTTGATCATCTTTATCAATATAATTCATGCCGTAAAGATAACACTCTCTATCCAAAAATCCATACTCTTCAAGAAGAGTGGCCGGCGAAACGCCAAATTTATTGACAGAAACCCCAACACTTTCAAGGCTTCTGCCAAAATGAATAACAAGCGGTGTATCAGTTGTGGCGCAAAAGTCACATATATCTGTCAGCGCGGCTGGGTTATACATATTCAGGTCCTCGACCTCAAGCATCAATCTACCACCAACAAGATCTTTTGCAGAAAGAGAATTTACATAATTTGCGTTTAAAATTTCATTGCCCTTTATGCCATATCTATCAAGTGCCTTCACCCCTGCTTTAACACAAGGAACTTTAAGGTTAAGTTCTCCAACGCCCGCAAGTTTATTTTTTATTGCAGCATACTGACAAATGATTTCAACCTCTTCCCTTGTCAGCTGTTGCGCCAGTTGTTGATAGCTGTCTTCTCTTATTTCCATAAACGCACCAAGAGCGCAGTATAAAGCATCGCAATATGCGTTTTTAAATGTTTTCAATGTTTGTTTTTCCTTTTCCATAAGCCTCCATTTCACTTAATATTATAAGGGAAAAGGCCATTTATCGCAAACAATTTACAAACTTATTTTTCTTTTCTTTCGACAAATTTCTCAAATAATTTTAATATTATTGATGTTTTTTGTTTGTTTTTTACACTTTTTCGTCTATAATGAAATTGTAAAGCATAAATTTAATCAAATTTTCCTGTAAAAAGCCATGGCCTTGCCTATGCTTATCTTACTTAAAAAAATTGGAGAAAAATATGAAAAAATTTCAAATTCTTGTTGACAGTGCGTCTGATCTTACAAACGCATATTTAAATGATGAAAACATTCCTTTTAAAGTTGTACCTCTTACAATTCTTGCAAACAACAAAGAGTATGTGGACGACGACAATATCGATATTGATGCGATGCTTGATGATATGCACGCATGCAAGAAAAACACTTCTGCTTGCCCTGCACCAAACAGCTTCTTACAGGAATTTGACAATGCAGAATATACTTTCATCGTTACAATCACAGCTAAGCTTTCGGGCTGCTATAACGCCGCAGTTGTCGCAAAAAACTCATATGACAAGCCTGACAACATTTTTGTTGTTGACTCTAAGGCTACTGGCGGAACTGAAATATTGCTTGTTGACAGGCTTGTTAAGCTAATTAGACAAGGCCTTTCTTTTGAAGAAATATGCACAAGAATCATTGAATATAGAGACAAAAAATCTCTGTTCTTTATTTTGCAAAAGTTTGACAATTTGATCAACAATGGAAGAATGAGCAAAATTGCTGGGCTTATTGCAAACACGCTTGTTATCCGCCCTATTTGCATTGCAAAAGAAGGTGAAATTGCTATCCTGAAAAAAGTTATGGGAATTAAAAATGCTTTTTCAAAACTTGTTGCCTTAATTAAGGAAAGATTTCAACAAGAGCCTGAAAACAGAGAAAAGCTTATCATCACCCACTGCAAAAATGAAGAGGACGCAAACTTCCTTAAGGATGAAATTTCAAAAGTTTGTGATTTTAAAGAAATTGAAGTGCGCCCAATGAGAGGACTATGCTCATTCTACGCCCTTGAAAAAGGCTTGATTCTTTGTCACTAGTAATCGCCCCATCATGTTTGCCTTCTGACAAGTTTGTTGAATATGATATCTATGAAGATCCACAAATCAACCCATACATTCAAGAAAACAGCTAAAACAAAAAAACTTCCGATTGGAAGTTTTTATTTTGCATATATTTTTCTTAATACATACTTGGAAGCCTCATTGCCTGCCACAGCTCCATCTCCCACTGCAGTTGCAATTTGTTTAATGTTTCCTTCGCGAAGATCGCCGCAGACAAACACACCTTCCGCGCTTGTCTGCATTTTTTCATCTGCAACCACATAACCAAGCGTCGTTGTCTCAACTTTGCCATGATATAGACTAGCATCTGGTCGTTTGCCAATCGCAACAAAAACGCCTTCAACATCAACCGCTTTTTCTTCTTCATTTTGAATATATACAAGTTTTTCAACTTTTTCATCACCTAAAATACGGCTGGACAATGCCCCCTTTAAAAGTGTTATATTTTTGTTCTGTTCGATCTCACTTTCTGCATAATTATGCAATTTTAATACTGGCTTTGTAAGAAGGTAAACATGAGAACAAAGAGATGAAAGATAAATTGCCTCCGACACTGCTGAGTCACCAGAGCCTACCACGGCAACTGGTTTGTTTTTGAAAAAGTTTCCGTCACAAGTTGCACAGTAACTGACGCCTCGCCCTTTAAACTGTTGCTCCCCTTCAATGCCCAGTTCGCGCGTGTGACATCCTTGCGCAAGAACAATGGCAAGCGCAGAATACTCACCTTTCTTCCCTTTCACAATTTTCTTTCCTCCAGCAAGGTCCAGTTCTACAGCCTCGTCCATAATAAAAGTCACGCCAACATTTTTTGCGTGTTGATACATATTATAAGCAAGGTTTGCACCTTCAATCTTTGAAAAGCCTGTGTAATTTTCAATTTCGCCAATCATATTTAGTTGACCGCCTGGCACATATTTTTCAACTACTGCAACATTTCGTCCTGCCCTTTTGGCATAAATCGCTGCGGTAATCCCTGCAGGGCCTCCGCCTATAATTAAAACGTCATAATTCATTTCTTTTCTCCTACTTATTGATTATTCCCCTTCGCACTTTTCTGGGAACTCTTCTATTTCATTGCAGATATAATAATACTCCTCTATAAGTTTATCCCCGTTTTCTCCCGCTTTAATCCGCTCAAGCATTTCTTTGATAAGGTTGTTTATCTTGTTTAATCTATCAAATCTCTTTTTACCAAACTTTCTAATATACCTTCTTTTATGCCTTTGCCATTCCCCATCAATTTCTTCGTTTGTTGGCATAGGTTTTGTTAAATCTCTTCTGAAAGAAAAATCACCATCACTATCAAGTCCCGCATATTTAAATCCACTTTTTATCATTGCATTATACGACCCAAAATTATCATTATCTGCACCAGCATATAGATATTGAATTCCTTCTGGCTTAACAAGTTTACAAACTTCTTGTAACATTTTGACCCCATATCCGTTGCCCCATTGTTTCATCATCACATTAAAAAGACCAAATTCCCATATTCCTTTTTCTTGTTTTTCATAGCACATCCCAAATCTACACACACCAATAATTTCCTCGGTCTTCTTATCAAAAACAGCTCTAAAATAATTCGTGTCGTTCCACCCCTCAAGGTTCCTAGCTATAATTGAAAAAGTCGGCTCGGGTAATGATGCAATTTCTTCAACCGAACTTGTGGGCTCGTTAACCGCATTAAATCTGGCACAAAACGGATTTTTCCAACAGCGAACAATTTCACTCTTTTCCTCGTGCGAAAGCAAAGAAAAGGCTTTAAAGATAAAACTTTTCGTTTCAACTACTTTTTCAATCATTATCTTTCTCCCACTCTCATTATAACATAAGCCCTTCAAAAATACAAAAAAAAAGATTGGACATAATCCAATCTTTTTTGAAAATATTAACGTTTTGAGAATTGAGATGCTTTTCTTGCTTTCTTGAGACCGTATTTCTTTCTTTCTTTCATTCTTGAATCTCTAGTAAGAAGTCCTGCTTTCTTAATTTCAGGCTTAAGCATTTCATCAGCCTTAACGAGTGCTCTTGCAATTCCGTGGCAAAGAGCGCCTGCTTGTCCAGCGATTCCGCCACCGTTTACTCTAGCAACGATATCATATTTATCTGCTGTGTTTGTAAGATCAAGAGGTTGACGAGCAACAAGGAGAAGAATGTCTGTTTGAAGATATTCAGCCATTTCTCTTCCGTTTACTGTGCATTTTCCAGTTCCTGGCATAAGTCTAACTCTTGCGATTGATTTTTTTCTTCTTCCAGTTGAAATAACTTGGTAAGATTTTGCTTTCTTTTCTGCCATTAGTTTCTAACTCCTTTTACTTCAACTTTTTCAGGTTTTTGAGCAGCTTGCTTGTGCTCTGCATCTTTGTAAATGAAAAGTCTAGTGATTTGTTTTCTTCCAAGAGAAGTTTTAGGAAGCATTCCCTTAACTGCTGTGTGAACAGCTTTTGGAGAGTCTTTTTGCATTAAAGTGCCATAGTCAACTTCTTTAAGTCCACCGATGTATCCAGTGTGCCATCTAAGCTTCTTATCAGTAAGTTTTTTTCCTGTAAGAGCAACTTGATCTGAGTTGATTACGATTACATAGTCTCCACAATCAACATGTGGTGTATAGATTGTTTTTGTTTTTCCTGTTAAAATATCAGCAACAGTTGTAGCCACTCTACCAAGTGGAAGTCCTGCCGCATCAACAACGAACCATTTTCTTTCAATGTCCGCTGGCTTTGCCATATATGTTTTCATTTGATTCCTCCGAAATTTTATGTCTGCGCATTAGGCTTTTCTCATCCGCGGGGCTAGTGCAAACAAAAAACGCCTCAAATTTAAGACGTCTTTATTTTATATAATATATAGTGATTTGTCAAGTGTTTTTACTTAAATTCTTTTATTTTTTTCAAAAATAGGCCTAAATAGCACCTTCTAAGCGATATTTTGCCCGTTTTCTTCTCGCTCTTGCGCTGCAATTGCAATATTCGCGTGCATTTTTACGATGTTGTCAACACAGGTATGGAAATATTCACGCTGCGTCGCAATAGCCTTCTTTGCAAGGGACATTAAATGCGCATTAAGCGCGTCAAGTCCTGCCTGCCCGCCCATTTGTTGTATCATTTCTCTCATGCCAGCAGACGCTGTTTTTTCTTCTTCAAATTTTTCCATATCAGCCTTGTATGTAGCCTTGTCAGAAATGGCTATTTTTTTAGACTCTTTATAACCTTTTTCCACCGCTTTATCAACTGCAAGCGCGATAAAATCAGCAAGAATTTCTTCGCTGCTGCCTTCCATTTTAAAGCCTTTAATCAGTTCTTTAGGAAAAGACGCATAATAGTCAACTATGTCTATTTTTTCTTCTTCTGAAACAAGATCTTTATATTCATCCATTGCCAGCAGCACGCCTTCGTAAAGATCTTTTTCCTGTACGCATCCTGCCATCTTGTCCCAAATTTTTAAAACTGCATCAAGAATAGCAACTGTTTCGTATTTATCAACACGCCCTATTCTTGAGCATTCACACAGCTCTTTTTCTATTGTCTTTTTTGCTTCTGTATTCATCGCATCTCCTTTGCCTGATGCTTTTATTATATCACATAGCCCCTACTTTTCAAAACGATTTTTAATGAATAAATATACATTTTTATACATTTTTATAAACACTCATTTTTTCTCTCATATTTTGCATTTTTTTAGAGAAATTAGTACTTTTTCGTTGACTTTTATATTAATATATTATATAATAAGCATGAATCAATAGATATGTCGATTCAAATTTAAGGGGACAAACGCACAGGCCTTTACTAATCTTGACAACGACTTTTGACTCACCCTCCTTAAAACCTTGACAATCGGTGCAATCATTTTCATTTCCCTTCGGCACAGTGTCAACAACCCGCTTTCAAGCTTCCCCACAACATGTGGTTTAATAACAACTTAATTAGTCAAAAGCTGCCAAGCAACATCCCCTATCAGAAAAAGGGAATTTTATATGGCAAAAAGAAATCAAAGAAAAAACGCGACAACTCGCGATGATATAATACAAAATTCAACCATTGAAGATACAGCCACACAAAGCGTGGCTTCTTTTGCTATGCGAGACGATGTTGAAACGATTGTTCTTGCTGACGTTGAAGATAAAGAGACTAAAGAAAAAGAGCCTAAGATTGAAAAGAGGAAAAAGCCTAAAAAGGTTTATAAGAAATCTACTTTCAAACACAAAATGAAAGTGATCGGCTGTCTTGCTGCTCTGGGCGTGTTTACTGGCAGCGGACTTGGCGTGTGGTACTTCAACACGGCGCTGAAATCTAATGTAGACTACGCCTCTCTCAACCCTTCCGATTACTATGGCAACGTTGATGATGTGTTTAACGACCTGCAAATCATTGACAAAACAAACTGGGTTGAAGAAGCTAAAGCCAAAGGTTTGAAACCTGATGACGCAAGCCTTTCTGCAGCTGACAACATTTTGCTTTGCGAATACAACGCAACACAAAATAGACCTTGGGAAATTGTCGGCACTGGAAAAGTTTTGTCACTTGGAATTGCGCAAACAGTTTATAGCGAAAAGAAGTTTGATGGAGACATCTATTCCTTTGTAAGTATCAGTGCGGGAATGATTACTGTTGCTAGTTGCGATGTTCTTGATAAAAATGGAAACGTCACCATCTACAACGGCAAAGATCCACACGAGTCTGGCGCGACATGGGTTGATCCTTCAACCATAAGCTCAGATGAATTTAAAGAGTTTTCGGGAGTTATGCCAAACGCAGTCAGCCCTTACATTATTTCAGAAAAAACTATTGACACCGCCACCGAAGTGGTGTATGATAGCGAGAGCAATCTTTACTCATTCACCGTTACGTTAAAACCTGTTGAAAGCGTTCTGCTTTATTACAAACAAGTTAGACGAAGCGGAGGACTTGAGGCCGATCCAGAATTTCACTCAATTGAGATTAAATTCAATATCAACGAAAACTGGGATTTTGTTTCGACAGAAATTACAGAGTCTTACAAAGCAGTTAAGTTTGGAATGCCTGTAACCTGCGACGGAACACTTCTGACCACTTATAGTTTTGACGGCGAAGTTACCCTTCCTGTCTAAAAGGATATATTTATGTATACGATTAGAAAAATTTTAAAATATTTCTCTTACACATTTGTTTATTTGATTATTTCGTTAGCATCTGCATATGGTGTTATCCTTTTTTCAGTAAACAATGCAAAGGGAAATGATATGGGAGCGGAAACTCAGCTGCCACAGCAAATCTCAAGCATGGTAGAACACTTCTCCGAAGCGCAGGCACTGGATTTAAACTTAAGCGCAGACATTCACTCAGGTGCCGACAGTTATACCATCAATCTTGATGCTATTGTCGACCTTTCAAGAGGACTAGACAATATTAAGGCACAGGGATCGCTAACTGCAATCATCGGCGAGCAAACAGGAATTGTTCAAACAACCGCATCTTCTGAACCTCAAGCAATTACTGTCAACTTTAACTATCAAAACGACTATGTATATCTTGATATGCTGGGCGGAAAGATGGTTATGCAAACATCCAGTTTGATTGAGACGATCACAGAACTGCTTGCAATCATGGACATAGATCTTTCAGGCACAGGAATTACAGACATTCTCAATATGCCAATCAAGGATATGTTGGGCATGCTTAGCAACATCAAGGACGAACAAGAGAATGTGGAAGACAACACAATCTTAATGACAATCGCCCTTCCAATGGTTGGTGACGCTGTCCTGACTTGCGATCCTACTTATAAACTTCAAGGGCTTTCATCTGACATGGTGATTTCAGATGACATGACCGTTGGTGTAGACTCAAACATTTCTTACCCAGAGGTTATCGACATTGAAACAAAAGACCAAAATAGCTATATCAATATTGGCAACTTGCTTCAAGTAGCAAAGCCTCTTGCAACATATCTAAAACAAGACACATTTGCTTTCTCTTTCAAAGCACAACAGCAACTTCAAAACCTTGAATATCAAACTTTGGCAGAAGGGAATGTTTCTCTTGACATCAAAAACAAAGCTGCAAAACTTGCACTTAAGGCGTTTGGCGACTATGCAAACATTTACTTTATGGACAAAAGTTTGTTTATTGAATATAAAAACGCTTATGCAAAATTCGACCTGATTGAGCTTGAACTTGTCACGGATTTTCTCAACAACTCATTTGGAATTGAAATTCCTGAAGAAATCATTGATACAATCCTCGCTCTGCTAAACGGCGAAGAAATTACACTTCCAAGCGGAATTGACTTGTCTCAATTAGATCTTACAAGCGTCGATCTTTCAATGATTGAAAATGTCACTATAAAAGACAACTCAACAATTGTAACCGTGCGCGACATTGGTGTTGTACGTATATCAACCAAAAACCAAGCGCTCTCAACTCTTGCTTATAGCGGATTTGGTTATCAAACTTCGGCTCAGATCCTTAGCTATAAAGACTTCAATCTAACACAAGACAAAACAAATTATATCGACCTTGCAAGCTTTATTCCAACAATTGAAAATGCGCTTTCTATTGCCAAAGCTGATGTAATTTCTGGTGAATTTAAGACAACTGTTGCAGCTCAAGACATAGAAATCAATTTTGCTTATTCTCCTGCGAAAGCAATTGCAACCGCTTCAACCAGCATTTTCGATTTAAAAGTTGACATCTATCTTGCACAAGGCAAAGTCTATGTAAACGTTGAAGATAAGTTTAAATTTATTTCAAACACTGCAACTTTTGTAGACGACATGATGAAGTTTTTAAAGAACGTTGGGGTTGACATTGCTAATGCCGATCCAACAGCAGTCCTTGATAAAATCATGGTATTGTTCGATCCAAGCATTACTCCACTGTTTATCACAAGCCTCACTGAAACAGAAAATGGACTTATCATCACACTTTTCAATGATACAGATATTGTGATAGCAAATGCCACAGATGAGCTTACAATCAGTTCAACCATTATGGATCTGGCTGTTGCCACTACAATTAAAGCAGGCGGAGAAATTGTAATTCCAGACCTTATCGAAGCAGAATACACCGATTTCAACGTCGTACTTGACCTTGCAGCAACTGCGTACAATAAAGGCATCACAAAGCTTCTAAATCCTGCACTCAACACCTTTAAAACTGGTAATATTGGTTTAAGCGCTACACTTCCATTTGCAGAAACACAACTTCCAGCGCAAATTATGTTCTCACTTAATGACAGAACTCTTACACTGACCAGCGAAATAAACGATTTAACTCTTCAAGTGATCTATCAAAATGGCAACTTCTTCTTTGAATATGGCAACTTGTACTTGCAGTTTGCCCTTGCAGATTTTGACAAACTTGAAACATTTATTTCAGATAACTTCAACATCACATTGCCAAGCAGCATGATTGACAACATCATTGAAATTATTGTAAATGAAGACCTTTCAATCAAAGATATGCTTGCAATGTTCGCCTTTGATTTTGACCTTTCAAGCATCGATAAATCAATCTTTGACAACATTACAATTACAAACAACCAAGCAATAATACGCATGGATGATATAAATTTGACTCTCAACTTTACTGAAAACGAATTTGTATCAATTGTAGTTGACGAAATCAGTGCTGAGTTTGTAGAGTTTAAAAATGTTTCACTTTCAAGCTATGAAGAAAGCTATCTTGATGCAACTGCCCTTCTCCCAAGCATTGAAAATGCAATTAAAATCCTCCGCAGCGACGTTGCGTCGGCATCAATCAAAACAATCATCGATTCTCAAGAATTTAAAATTGATGTTGCCTATTCTCTACTTGACGGAAAAGCCACAGCTTATGCAAACATCTTTGGACTTGATTTGAATGTTTACGCAGTTGACGGCAAAATATATATCAACCTTGCCGACAAATTCAAATTTGTTTCAAGTCTAGATACCTTTGCTGCTGACATTACATCATTCTTAGAAAATGTAGGATTTGACCTTAGCATGCTTGAAAAGTTTGATGTTATGCAAACAATGCAAGACATATTCAATCCAAACTTAAATCAGCTGTTTATTTCTGAAGCAAGACAAACACAAAATGGACTTATTCTTACATTCTTCAACGGCATGACAGTGGTGATTGTAAATAACACAAACACACTTGCTATAGGCTCAATTGTTTCTGACCTTCCTCTTACTGCTCTTCTAAAAGTTGGCGGAGAAGTCACACTTCCAGACATCGTTGAAGATGACTACACTGACTTCAATATCATTCTTGACATTGCAGCCGCTGCTTACAACAAAGGGCTTACCTCTCTTGTTGATCCTGCACTGAACACTTTCATGACTGGCAAAGTTGGACTTGAGATGGCTGTGACTGTTGAAGGAAATGAAATACCTGCTCTTGCTATGATCTCTCTTGCAGACAAGACAATGGCAGTTTCTAGTGAATTTAATTCAACTCAATTCAAGTTGGTATTCAATGGCTTTACATTCTTCATTGAATATGGCAACCTCTACTTCAAGGCTAGCCTCAGTGAATATGACGAAGTTGAACAGTTCCTTGAAAGCAACTTCGACATCACTCTTCCTAGTGAAATGATTAAGAAAGTTATCTCTCTTATCACCGCAGAAAGTATTACTCCAGACGAGCTTCTTAACACATTTGATCTTAACTTTAATCTTGCAAACTTTGATCTTTCAATCTTTGACAATATCACTGTCAATGAAAATGATGTTGTAGTGACACTTGAAAATAATACAATCACCCTCAACTACACTGCTGAAAAACTTACTGGAGTTAATTTTAACGATCAGCTTACTGCTTCATTCGTTGAATTTGAAGAAGTAAACCTTTCAAGCGAAGAAAACAACTACATTAAATTTACTAGTTTCTTACCTACCGCTCAGAATGTACTTGACATTATAGCAAACGATGTGATCTCTGGCTCGATCAATACTACTATTGAAGAGCAAGAAATTGAAATATCATTTGCTTACAGCCAAAGCGAAAACAAAGCTTGCGCTTACACTCAAATACTTGGAATTGACGTAAACATCTACATGACAAACGGAAAGGTATTTGTAAATGTTCAAGACAAGTTTAAGTTTATCTCTGATACTTCAACTTTCATGGATGACATTCAAGCATTCTTAACTAGCGTTGGACTTGAAATGAATATTGACTCACAAGAAATCTTCGCCGAGCTTGCAAACCTATTAAATCCAGCAGTCAACGCACTCTTCATTAAGAACTTCGTTCAAAATGACAACACTACAGTAATTACACTTTTCAACGACATTGCATTCACTATCACAAACGCTGACAACGCAATCACTCTTGCAAGTCAAGTTGAAAACGTTCCTTTCTCTATTCATATTGAAGGAAATGGAGATGTTGTAATTCCTCAGCTTGTTGAAGAAGACTACACTGACTTCAATATCATTCTTGACATTGCAGCAGCTGCTTACAACAAAGGTCTCACTTCTCTTGCTGAGCCTGCACTGAACACTTTCATGACTGGCAAAGTTGGGCTTGAGATGGCTGTCACTGTTGACGGAAATGAAATACCTGCTCTTGCTATGATCTCTCTTGCAGACAAGACAATGGCAGTTTCTAGCGAGTTTAATTCAACTCAATTCAAGTTAGTATTCAATGGCTTTACATTCTTCATTGAGTATGGCAACCTCTACTTCAAGGCTAGCCTCAGTGAATATGACGAAGTTGAACAGTTCCTTGAAAGCAACTTTGACATCACTCTTCCTAGTGAAATGATTAAGAAAGTTATCTCTCTTATCACCGCAGAAAGTATTACTCCAGACGAACTTCTTAACACATTCGATCTTAACTTTAATCTTGCAACCTTTGATCTTTCAATCTTTGACAATATCACAGTAAATGAAAATGATGTTGTAGTGACACTTGAAAATAATACAATCTCACTCTACTACACTACTGAAAAACTTACTGGAGTTAAGTTTAACGATCAGCTTACTGCTTCATTCGTTGAATTTGAAGAAGTAACACTTTCAAGCGAAGAAAACAGCTACATTAAATTTACTAGTTTCTTACCTACTGCTCAAAACGTACTTGACATTATGGCAAACGATGTGATCTCTGGCTCTATCACTACTACTATTGAAGAGCAAGACATTGAAATATCATTTGCTTACAGCCAAAGCGAAAACAAAGCTTGCGCTTACACTCAAATACTTGGAATTGATGTAAACATCTACATGACAAACGGAAAGGTATTTGTAAATGTTCAAGACAAGTTTAAGTTTATCTCTGATACTTCAACTTTCATGGATGACATTCAAGCGTTCTTAACTAACGTTGGACTTGAAATGAATATTGACTCACAAGAAATCTTCACCGAGCTTGCAAACCTATTAAATCCAGCAGTCAATGCACTCTTCATTAAGAACTTCGTTCAAAATGACAACACTACTGTAGTTACACTTTTCAACGACATTGCATTCACTATCACAAACACTGACAACGCAATCACTCTTGCAAGTCAAGTTGAGAACATTCCATTCGCTATTCATATTGAAGGAAATGGAGATGTTGTAATTCCTCAGCTTGTTGAAGAAGACTACACTGACATTAATGTACTTCTTAATCTTGCAGCTGCGGCGCATAACGCAGGGCTTACAAAACTGCTTACACCAGCAATTGATACCCTTGCAGCTGGAAATCTTGGCGCAACATTTGACTTCTCTTATGACGAGATTACTGTAAGCGGTCATATTTCAATCAATATCACCGATCTAAGTCTTGGAATCAATGTAAACGTTCGCGGCCTTGATGTAAACATCATTATTCTCTCAGACGATGTTGTTTATATTGAATTTGGAAATGTTTATGCAAAATTTGCACTTGCTGATCTTCCAAAAGTTGGTGAGATTTTAGAAGAATACTTTGATATTTCTCTTCCATTTGCAGCAATCTTAGAAATACTCAACGACATCCGCACAGGAGAGTTCAATCCTATTGACGCACTTAACACATTAGAAATTGAAATTGATCTTGAGAAGTTTGATCTTGCTTACTTTGACAGTGTGGAAGTTAGCGACGAGTCTTACACCCTCCCTCTTGAAGGCATTGGCCAGATCAATCTTAAAGCCGATGAGACAACTCTTCAAAGCGTTGGATTTGAAGGATTTGGAATTAAGGCAAACGGATATTTAAGTGAATATAAAGTATTTGATCTTTCCCTTCTGAAAAACGAATATATTGATCTTGCACTCCTGCTTCCTACTGCTGAAAACATTCTTGATATCATCTCTTACAACACCCTTTCAGGTCAAATTGTAATTTATGATAGAGAACTTGACCTCAACATTCCTATCGATTATGTTGTAGCAAAAGATAGTGAAGTTTATGTAAGCTTTACAACAAACATCTATGGCGCACATATCAGCGGAAAATACTACAAAGAAAAAGTTTATCTTGAATTTGCAGAAAGCGTAAGCATTGTGGTTGACGTACTCAACCTGCCAGCAGCAATACAAGAAGTGATGGATAGCGCAGGAAAGAATATTCAAACTGACCTGTTTGTAACAATCAAGGACATACTTGACAAACTTCTTAGCAGCAACTCAGGCTCACTGATTTCAACTGCTGTGGGACTGTTTGATAGCGTTAAATCAACATTTGACAAAACATCAATTGAAATCTTAATCAAAAATCTAGTTTCAACTGATAATGGGCTTGTACTCACCCTTCACGATAACACAGCTATTACACTTGCAAATGTTAGTGCTGGGCTTACCGGAGCAACTGCGATCGACTATATTGACTTAAACGTGTCAGTTTATGGCTCAAATGATACAATTGTCATCCCTACCCTCAACGACAGCGATTACATTCCAATTGAGAACATTCTCGAACTTGTTAAGGCATTCTTTAATATGACTCATAAAGACGACTTCAATATTCAAGGAACACTCCACATTGTTGGAAGCCTTATTGGAATTGATATCAACATGGATGTTGATGTAAACGCACAAGTTAAAATAGTAGACGGCAAAGTTATGTTCCAAGCAGTGATTGGAGAAATTCCTGCAATTGTAGGCGTAAACAATGACGTACCTTACAAGTTTGGTGACACTGAAAGTGGAAGCGACAGATATGTTTATCTATACTTTGACGGCGGCGACCTGTATATTTATAGAAGCGAAAATGTTGACGTTGTATTTGGTGCAAGCAAGCGTCACTACGAAAAATGTACCAAGATCAGTGCAGATACACTGCTCGCAGATCCTATGTACTACTTGCAATACATGCTTGGATTTACCGACACAATCATGGCTGAAATTGAAAAAGCGATGGATCTTGCTCAAAATAGAGAAACACCAATCGACCTTAACAATGTTGTAAATGATCTTGCATGTGACGGCGATCGCTTTGACCTTATACTCAACCTTGCCGAGATTGCAAACAACGAACTTCTCGATACCCTTGATCTTGATCTTCTTCTCAACAAAGACGGAGAAAACAAGAGTTATATCTACCAGCTTGGCCTTGCAGTATTTATGCCTTTAGCGGCAAACGTTTTCGAACTTGATATTTCTTCTGACAACATCAGAATTGTAGATTATGGTTCAACAGTTGACCTTTCAAGACTATACGAATACGTTGGAAATTATAAATACAACTATGGCGAAGAATGGGAAGCAAGCGACGGCTCTTGGGAAAAGGCTAGTGATAAACAATATACTATCAGCTTTGAAGAAAATGGAGGCGACAGTCAAGCAGACATTGTAGGCGTTTATGGCTCACCTATCACCCTTCCAACTTATACAAACTCAATCGTAACTGATGATGGTGTGGCAAAAACAACTGCTACATTTGCTGGTTGGTATACAACTGCAAACTTTAAAGAGGGCACACAATTTACTGAAACCACTATGCCACGAAGAGACACTACTCTTTATGCAAAATGGAATAAAGTAAGTCTCTACTATCGCACAATCAAGTTTGTGACAAACTCAACTGACGTAATCGACAGCATTACACAGCTTGAAGGAACCACAGTAGTTGTTCCATACCTTGACACAAAACAAGAAACAGTTGGCGACGCAACAACAACTTACAAGTTTGCAGGCTGGTATATAGATTCAACTTGTACAGAGGAATTTACTTCTTACAAGATGCCAAGTCAAAGCATAGTGCTTTACGCTAAATGGGATTTTGTAAAGACCGAAACTACTAAAACATTTGAACTTATTCACAATGGTTCTACACTCTACTCTTACAGAATCAAAGCTGGTGACAGTATTGATCTTTCAAGCGTAACGCAGGTTGATACAACAAGCAGCAAACCAACTCTTTTCTATACAGATGCAGCACGCACTACGCTGTATGGCGGCAACTTCATAATGCCTGAAACAGATCTTACAATCTATATGAAAAATGCATATACGCTTACTGCTACAAGCAGATTTGGCAACACAGCAACGGCAACTTACTACTTGTATGAAGGCGAAGCTCTTACTCTTCCAACGCAAAACAGCTATGTTTCTGATGATGGAAATACAAGAAAGACCTACACATTCCTCGGCTATAGTGAAAATATCACGTCAATGCCTTGCGAAAACAAAAATGTTGTAGCAAATTGGAGCGAGGATATTAAGCATTACTATACAATCACATTTGATATGAGCTTAACGTATCGCCCATTGGGTTGCGCAGCCGGTGCAAAATTTAAAAAAGCACCTCCTTCAATCCCTTCAATCAAGGTTCTTGAAGGAACAGTGATCGATCTGACACAAAGCACATATCAAGTTGAATGTCAAATTTGGGGAACGGCAATTTCCTTTGGAGTTTACTACACCTTCCGCTCTACAACTTGGGGAACTTCGGTTAATAGCACCGCAAGCTCAGGCGGCAACGGCTTCACATCATATACAGTAACAGGCAATGCCACACTTTACCCATATTGGCAAAAGGTTTAGGTGCAAAAAAAAGATGAGAAAAAATCTCATCTTTTTTTATTTATTTTCCAATCCCTTTCTGCACGCATTAGGCGCAAGAGGTTTGAGCCTTTAACGAGATTGTGTGCCCTAGCCTACAATCATTTAGCGCAAATCCTATGGTTGATAGCCAAATGAATTTATACGCTGCGCCTCAAATTCTATGAAAAAAATATTTTTATTCTTTTCTTTTTTAAACCTCACTTTTACATCTTTTTCAAGTTGGATATAACTTTCAATAATGGGCGAAAGTTCTTCCTCAAGCACCTTGCACACCCTTTGAGGATTGCCTATTTTATCGCTCTCAAGCATATCATGCAGCCTGTTTGTAATTTGATAATTCACCCTTTTCCCTCCTTAAACTCTCTTTTTGATGTTTCGTCTTAGATAGCCCATAAGCCCCCTATATTTGTATGTGCAGTCAAAAATCTTTTTTGAGCCGTTGTGAATGTTTTCGCTTAAAAGAGTAAACGCTCTTGCGCTTTCAATTGACTGTAGTCGCACACCAATTGAGCATGAAGAGCCTATTGCATCATCTTCAGGAATCACGCCAAGCAGCGGCAAATTGAGCGCTTTGACAATGCTTTCAATGTTAAGCAGCTCGCCGCTGAGCATCAAATCGCCTCTCATACGGTTGATTACAAGCCCTTGATCACGCAAGCCGCTTTGTGAGAGTAGCGCCGAAACCTTTCCTGCATCTCGTATAGAAGAAAGATGAGGGGTTACAACGATTAGCGCCTCATCAGCCGAAAAAACAGCCCTTTCAAAGCCCGCTTCAACTCCAGCTGGACAATCAATCAGAATATAGTCAAAACTGCTCTCAAGCATACTAAGCACGTTTTTGATATGCTCGCCAAGTATTGTAACTTTATTATAGGCGTGGGCGGAAGGCATAATATACAGCGACGAGATATTTTTATCCTGCACAAGCGCCTGTTTTGGCCTGCATTTGCCCATGATTACGTCCGTAATATCAAACACCACCTGATTTTCAATGCCCATAACGACATCAAGGTTGTTAAGTCCAATATCAACATCTATCAACACCACTCTAAAGCCAAGTTTTGCAAGATTGATTCCAAGATTGGCACATACCGTCGTTTTACCTACGCCACCTTTGCCGCTTGTCATTACAATTTTTCTCGCCATTGCCCTTCTCCTCGCTTATATTTTAGCAAAAATAATAGCCAACAAAAAAGGAAGAAATGTCGATTTCTTCCTTAATATGTCTATTTATGTGTTTTCAACTATTCTCTTTAAAAGTTTATCATCATCAAGAAGTTTGCCTGCGCCCAGAATTGAAACATGCTCGGCATCTTCAACAATTTTAAATGGATATTTTAGGTTTCTTTTCAAATAGTATTCAAGTCCAGACAAATTGCTCATTCCACCAGTAAACAGCACGCCGCTGTTGATAATATCATGAGAAACTTCTGGAGGAAGTGAAGTAATTGTAACGTCAACGCTTCGAACAATTTCCTCAAAGAAGGGATGAAGCACCACAGACAGATCTTTTGCTGAAATAATGTAAGATCTTGGCACCTTGCTTTCTACATCAACGCCTGTCACTTCCATATTTAGAGAATCGTTTGGATATAAACTGCCCACCTCGATTTTAAGCGTTTCAGCCGTTCCCATTCCGATAAGAATGCCATGCTCATATGCGATTGTGTTTGCAATAGCAACATCTACAGCCTTACCGCCAAGTCCAAGGGTTGCACCTTTTATAATTGTATTTAAATTGACAACTGCAATGTCAGTATTTGCGCCGCCAATGTTTACTACCATGTTTGTTTTTGTTGAGCTTATATTTTTGCCTGCACCAATGAGTGAGCATATAACTGTAGGAACAAGTTCTACCCTCTTAAATCCAATTTCATACATGAGGTTTAAAAATGTCTCTCTTTCATCGTCTGTAAGTCCACAGTTTATCAGAACAATGACGCTGTCAACTTTCTTTCTAAACTCAACTTTTGCAAAAAAGTATTCAAGAAGCTGCTTAAGATATTCATAATTTATAATCTTGCCATTGGTGATTGGGCTAAAGATTTCCGCGCTATCATTTGTTTTTCCCAGCATATCCTTTGCCTGTTGGCCAAACCCTGTGATTTTATAGCCATCTACCAGTGCTTCTGCGCAAACAAGAGTAGGCTCACACAGCGCAAACCCCTCATCTTTGACATATATTTTGGTATATGAACCACCAATTTCAATTGCATATTTAAATTTATCCATATCTTTCTCCTTTGTTTTTCTCAAAGAATTAAACTGTTATTTTTACTGCTCTGGCGCCTACATTTATTGTCACACTATCGCCATTTGATATGTTAAGCAAGAAATAAATAAAGTCATTACGATCTTTGATCTCATATACTTTGCCGCTTGCGTCAATGCAGGAAGTAATAGTTCCCCCTGTCGAAAGCGTTCTGAAGGAAGATAAGCCTGTATTATCAAGAATATAATATCCTTCTTGTGTCATATTAAAGCCTGTAGCATATCTGCTGACATCTCTGCTGTATGTTTTTCCATTAAGATAGTAGTAATATGTGCCCACTTTGTAAATAAGAATATCTTTTGCAATGCTGGCCTCAATTGAGTCGATGCCGCTTATTCCTATTTTATCAAGAGTATAAATGGTATTTGCTCCATCCGCTTCATTGTTTTCAATAAGTTTGTCAATAATGCACATTGCAGGATAGATTGGAACAAAACCGTTCATTTGATTTCCGCCCGTTGTCGTCTCGTCTGTTGAAAGAGTGCTGAGGCCAATTAGATAGCCATCTTTATCAAAACAGCCGCCACCCGAGTTTCCTGGAGTGATTCCAACAGTCATGTCAACCACATCTTCATACATGTTTGAAAGCACTTCCTTGCCGCTTACATATTCGACAGTCATCATGCTTAATACATCATTTGTTGCAATATTTCCCTCTGTAAATCTGTTGAGATAGTCTTGCTCATCGAGAGGACAGCCGATTGTGAAAATTTGTTGAATTTTAAATCTTTCGCCCTCGTCTGGATCAATTACGATATCTTTCATGGTAACGTAATTTAGATTGCATGTGTCACTGTAGAGAACGGCAATATCAAGGTTCTCGTTTGCCCACAATACATTGCACTTGAATCTCTCTTCTTGCTCGGTCAATATTGTTACATCTAAGCTTGAATAATTGTCTGTACCCATGTCAATTACATGGTGATTTGTGACAATATAACTTCCCTTTGTTGCACCAAGTTTTCCCTCTTCTGTGTCAATGCCAGTTTTATATCCCTTTGAAGCAATGCAGACACCACTTCCAAGAGCGGCGTTTCCGCCATAGGAAACATTTACAGCAACGGTAGCGTTGCCCTCGATATAGTGATTTCCAATGTCGTATATATCCATATCTGCTGTGATTTGATCGGTCAGACAGTTGGTATCAGAATACACTCTTGGAGAATTAAAAAGAGGCATCAGAAAACTTATGCCGTAGGATAAAGCGAGTACTAATAAAAGGGTTGATAGTACTGTAATCCATGTTCTTTTCATTTTGCCTCCTAAGATTTAAATAATTTGTAAACTCTTTTTATACACTTTTCTATAATCTTGAGCCACTTTCATTCCTTCAAGAATTTCATAGCTTGCATCCCCTTCAACGACTGTTTTCATAATGATTGAATCGCCAAGAATGTCACATACAATGTCTTTTACGATTGGTTTTCTAGATGCGTTGAGAGCCGCTGCGAGTTTTACAAGAACTCCCAGTTTTCTTACTGCATCAAGATCTTCATCTGTGAGTATATCTTTATATTTTATCCATTCGTTTAAAGAAAATTCATCAAGATTTTGGCAAGTACAAATAAAACCTGCAATTAAGAGTTCTCTGTGTGAAGCACCATTAATGTCCGAGTAGACAATTTTGTTGAAACCGTGCCTTACATAATCTTCGCTGTTGACTACGCTGCCGCTGTTGTACATGTACGCAGCAATGCGCAAAGGTTTTACATAATATCTTGGAAGTTTATGCATAACTTTAAGCTGCTTAAACAAAATAATTGCCATGTTGTAAACAGATTCATTAATCGAAAACTCTGTTTTATTAAACTCATAGAAATTTTCAAGTGAGCTTGTAAGAATGTCAGACATTCTCTCTTGAGAATTCATAATCACGTTTTGAATAAACGCGCCATTTCTTACGCTTGCAGTTGAAATGATGATTTCATTGATGTTGACTGCTTCTACAACCGCTTTAATAATTGCAAGTCCGTTTGCAATTTTATCGGCATCGTCATAACTTACGCCTTTGATTTTTCTGATTTTATCAAGTTCTAAACCCTTGATGAAGTTGTAGGTTGCATCTATCCCTTCTTTTGAAACAAGATAGTTGTTGTCAACGTCAAGAGGATATCTTGCAATCTTTTTATGAAGTTTTCCTAAAGAGAGGAAAGCGTCACCCAACCCTACAAAATTAAACTCTTCATCTGGTTCAGAAAGAAGCTCTTTTACATTAATCTTCTTTTTAAGAGTCTTCACAGCATTGTCAAGTTCTTCCCCTTCTGCCAATACGTTATAGGTTCCAACAGGAATTACAACGCTGCCAAGGATTGCTCGTCTATTGTATTTTACAATATAGGTTTCATAATTTCCTACATAAACAAAAATCCCTTTTGGGTTGTCAATTGAGCACACAACGCTGTTGAAAAGATAGCGAATTTTTTCCTCATCAGACATAATCAGGAAATTAAGCGCTGTATTGTTGTAAATTTCGTCAATAAATCCACGATAGTTTCTTGTACGCAGGATTACACTTGAAGCAAGTGAAATGATTTTTGATGTGCCATAGCTTTCTATCATTTTTCTGTATATTTTTAAAATGTTTAAGATTTCATTTTTGGTTTGAGGGCTTAAAAGCTCTGCCTTGTCAATTTCTTTCGCAATAGCAAATGGTTGACTTTGAGTAAGTGCAACATCATATTTTGTGCCATTAACCTTAAAGATTGTCATTTTAAGTGCGCTTTCATTAAGCTCTATAATTGCTACTTTTTCCATGTTTCACCTACTTGTTGATTTTAATTGCTTCCACTGGGCAGCTTGCCTGGCAAGCACCACAACGAATGCACTTGTCTTTATCAATTTTTGCTTTGCCGTCAGTATCAAAGCTTATTGCCTCTACTGGACAGATTGCTACACAGGTGCCACAGCCTATGCATATTTTTTTGTCTACGTTTTCTACAGTTTTGTTGTTATTATCAGCCATAGATTCCTCCATTAGCGATATTTTAGCATATTTTAAAGAATTTGTAAACTGTATTTGTAAAATAATATATTTATTTTACTTTTTTATTGCGCTAACCAGCTGAAAAACCGATAATATACACAAAAATGCGCCAAAGCATACCCTTAAAATCTTGTTTGGAACTACCCCTGCAAGCAGCGCTCCGCCAGCCGAAGCAAGCACCCCAAAACATATCAAAAGCATCGTTCCCTTAGTATGAACGTATCCATTTTTAAAGTGTATTACAAGGCTAAAAAGCGCCATTACCAAAAAGGAAACGAGGTTTATTCCTTGGGCAAGTTTTTGCGGAAAAGACAAAAAAATTGTAAGCATAGGAATCAGAAGCGTTCCGCCACCCATACCAAGTCCACCAAAAACGCCAGCAATAGCACCTAAAACTATATTTAAAACAATTGCAAGAAAGCTCATATAATCAGTTTTATCCCTCCTGCAAACATCACTACAGCAAAGATTATTCTCACTGCTTTTGGCGGCAAAAATTTAAGCGCAAAAGCGCCTAAGATTCCACCGCATACAACCCCAACTCCGACAGAAATAAGCGGAAATGATGAAATGTAGCCGTTTATCACATAAATAAAGGCCGAAATTAGGCTTAAAGGAAAGATTATCATAATCGCAGTTGCGTGCGAATGTTTTGCGTCAAGGCCGAGCACTTTTTGCAATATTGGCACGCACACCATACCTCCGCCGCCACCAAAAAATCCATTTAAAAACCCCATAATAGAGCCTGAAATGATCAGCCAAAGATTTGTGCGTTTTTTCGGCCCTTTTTCTTTATTTTGATATGCAAAAAAGGAGGCAGAGCGTGTCCCGAAAGCAACCTTTTTATTCTTGAGTTTCCTTTTCATCTTTAATATTGTTTTTGTCTTTTTCTGTCTCAATTTGTCTTTTCCTGTCCTTTATATTATATCTTTTCCCCTTTTGCTCAACTTATACTTACAAGCATTTTGCCCCATTTTTTAAGATCAAAACCGCAATATAATCAATTATATAAATAAATATTTGAAAAAAGGTTGATTGTTGGCACAAAATGTTGTATAATGGCTAGGTATTAAAAGGTGGATTATGAAAAAAACTAGAAATTTTACTAACAAAACATTCTTAAAACTCGCTGCTTTTTTATGTTTTCCATGCGCGCTTTTTGGCGGAGCTATGGTGTCAGCACCAAAAACAGCAAATGCAGAGCAAACATCATATTCATACAGCGAAGGCCACAGAGAGGCAAACAACGTAACAAACCCATCTTTTGTTGATGGCGCAAGACCTTTTGCTTCTGACAACGCATTAACTGGCTGGAGCGTTATTGAGCAAACAAAAGCTAAAGGTATGATTATCGATGTTGGAAACAAGATTGAGTCTGATGACAAAGAGATTGAAAATACAACCTTCTCAAACCATAAAGACACATACATGCTTGAAACAAATCCAGAAACAAAAGATAAGAATGACACAAGAATTTTGATGATCAACTCTAAATCAAGTTCTTCTCAGAGAAATGTTGAGACAAGAAAAGGCTATAAATCAAGTACTCTATCTCTCAAAGCAAACTCTTATTACGTTTTTTACGTTTCTGCAAAGACGATGCTTAACGGCGATTCATATGCACAAGCATCAATATATCTAAGCGGAATGAAAGATAAAGAAGGAAACGATCTTGCGTTTGAGAAAATTGAAAGCACAACTTGGGGAGATTATTATTTCTTCGTTGCGACTGGAGACAAAGACGCCGATGTAAACCTTCAACTCTATCTTGGCTCTAAAGACAGCGACAGTAGTGGTGTTGCCCTCTTTGACGCTACAAGTGTATACCGTTATAGCGAAAATGAGTTTTATGACTTATGCTATAATTATGGTTATAAGGGACTGGACGAAAAAGTTGCCCTTTCAAATGGTCAAGCATCCTTCCTAGTAAATGAGAATAAAACAAAGGCAAACATCGTTGAAGAAACAGCAAACTACAACTTCAATTTTGAAGATGAAACTGCCCTTTTCAATGACAACTGGACTTTACTTGCTCATCCAAACGGCACTGCACAGATTATCAACTATGCCGATTTTGCAGCAACAACGGGACTTCCAAGAATCGGAAATGACCTTTCATACGACAATAACCGCGCTCTTGTTATGCAAACAACAGCAAGCGATTATTCATCGTACATTGGAATTAAGTCAAAAAACATTACAATTGCTCCACATGCGGCATATAAAGTAAGCCTTAAAGTCAAAATTGCCAACATGGAAAGCGGATCTTTCTATCTTAAACTTACTGAAGGTGACTATATTTACAGCGTTTATTCAGATTTTGTAAGTGATGAAGAAAAAGATGACAACTACCTTGCTCTTAGCAGCGGCAAGACAAATGGCATTACTTCAAACACCACTGATGTTTGGACAAACGATTATCAAACAATTGACTACTACGTGAAAGGTCACTCTCTCTACACTTCGAAAGTCAATGTAGAACTTTGGCTTGGAGATAGCGAAACAAGTGCTGTTGGTTGCGTAGTTGTAGATGATATTCAAGTTGAAAGAGTTGCTGACAGCGAAATTGATAGCGCTGACTGCCTTACACTTAAATCAAACACTGAAGAAACTTCATTTACAAACGCCTCTTTTGATACAACAACCAACAGTGATGACAATCACAAATATCCACTCACCGCTACCGGCTGGACAAATTCAAAAGAAAGCGACCTAAAATGTGAAGCAGGTGTTGTTTATCTTGACGAAAACATCTATGAGGGCGCCGCTGAATCAGTATACGACTTAATGTATGATAAAGCCACATACAACTGGGCAGGAATCAACCCTAAAAACGCTAACGGCAACGCTAAACCATCAAACGTTTATATGATGTTTAATAGAGAGGACTCATACCAAACACTTAAATCACCTTCTTTCTCATTAAACGGACAAGAATACTACAAAGTTTCATTCAAATACTACAACCAATTATATAAAACAACAACACCTTCATCAATCAGAGTTGAAGTTGTTGACTCAACAGGAATTATTCTCTTCTCTCAAGCAGGAATTTCATCGCTTGACGAGTGGGCACAAATGGATATTTTCTTCCACACTGCAACCACAAAAGCTCACGAAATTTCTCTTAATATCTACTTTGGAGAGAGCTCTTCTCCTGCCCGAGGCCTTGTATATCTTGACAACTTTGCTTGGACTAGTGCAACAGCTGATGAATTTGGTGCTGCTGCATACAAGACAGATATGACAGGCTTCTATACAAAACTTGATACTGTTTCTAGTGACGTAGCAACTGTTGTAGAATCTTCTGCTTATACTTTTAGTGCGACATCACACGACTCAAACTTCTCAAGTGCAAACTGTGGTTTTGGCGGAGTTGTAAGAGGCACTGATAATGCATACGGTATTACAAATGAAAAAGACAACTTCCTTGCACTGACATCTTATGGCGCTTCTACATTAAGTTTAAAATCAAAGTTCACTAAAGAATTTGAAGCTGACACTTACTACAAACTCACATTCTCTCTTGCAACAATCTTAGGAAAAGGCGAAACAACAGAGGATCATGACTGTAGCTATGGTGTAACAATCAAACTTGAAGGATATGGCGAAATTGCAAACCTTATTACTGACGGGGCACTTAAAGACTATACAATTTACTTTAAAGCAACTGACAGCGCAACATCACCAACTCTTGAATTTATCTTAAATTCTGATTGTGATTTAACAACAGGCTCTGCCCTGCTTACAAACCTACTGCTTGAAAAGACCGACGGTGACAGATACATCAAAGCACAAAACATCGCTGCTTATGGAGAAAGCGTGTTTACCTCTGAATATGAAGGCGTTGAAGACGACTTTGAAGAGCCAGATCTTGAAGATAAGGAAGATGAGCCAGTCGAAACAGAAAACACAACAAATTGGGGAATTATCGCATCTTCTCTCATCACTTCTCTTGCTGTAGTTATCGGAGTAATTGCCCTTGCATTTAGAAGCATCAAACTTAAAAAGATCAACAAAGTAAAAGCTTCTGCTTACGACAAGCGTTTAAATGAAAACCACGAACTTATAATGTCTCAAGCACAAAAGCTTCGCGATCAAGAAGTTGCAAACTTACAGGCTGCAAGAAAAGCTGTAGAAGAAGAAAAAGCAACAACAGAGCAAGAGCACAAAGAATTTATCCGCGTTCAAAGAGAAAAGGATAAAGGAAAGATTTCTAAAACTGTTGAAAAAGCATTTAAGCAATACACTTCTCGCATTGCAACTCTCAACGAAAAGATTAAGATTCTTAATGAGAAAATCGATTACGTTATGACAGCTGATCATCTCATTGAAATCGAAAGAAAAATCGTTGCAAATGAAGATGACAAAAAATCTAAAAAGAGAAAATCAAAATAGAAAAATAAGGGGTGCCTCCCCTTATTTTTATTTGCTAAGGTTATTGTGTGAGAACAAAAAAAAGACGAGCATTCGTCTTTTTTTGTTAGTAACAGATAGACAATAAATTAGTCTTCGTCGTCATAATCCTCATCGTCATCATCGTCGAAATCTTCATCTTCAAAGTCGTCAAAATCATCTTCGTCGTCATCTTTATCGTCTATATCTTCATCGTCTTCGTCGTCAAAGTCCTCGTCATCGAAGTCTTCATCAAAATCAATGGCGTCATTTTCGTCGAAATCAAGCCCTGCACCAATGTCATCTTCATCAAGCATGCTTGACTGTGTGATGTCATTCACAGATGTCATTTCTCCCATTTCATCATCCATTGTCATAACGTCATCATCATCTTCACGATTCATATAGTCATCCCAGTCAGAAGTGAGTTCGCCGTCTTCATTTCTATGTTCCTTTAGGCAGCTTGTGCACATAATTTCATCAGGTTGAATATAGTTTGTTTTGCAGATTGGGCAAAGTTCAAGATCATCAATATCATCTGTGTAATCCTTCTTTGCTTCCATTTCAGCCTTGCATACGCTGCAATATTTATCCTTTTTTTGAATGTAGTTGAGTTCACATCTTGGACATCTAACATATACAGGTTTTTTGCTCATTTAATTTCTCCTTATTACCCTTTGTTTTTCTATTGACATTATACCGATATGAGAGGCAAAAGTCTATCAAAATTGACTATATTTTTTATTTTTTTTCTTTTTCTTCAAGCGCGGCTTCCGCCTGGCTCTTTCTTAAATATAATGGAAGCAGACAAGCGGCACAAATTAGCGGCTGTGAGCGAGATTTTTCGTTGGCAAGAGCCAGAAACTCTTCTGGCGTAGGTTTGATTTGTATCCCCTCTAAATTCTCTTCCTCTAGCGAAACCTTTTGAAGTTGATTCGTCTCAAGGTCAGCCTTCGTCACCATTTTCTCATCGCCAATTTGGTTTCCACTGCAGTCAAACTCACATATGAAGTAATATCCACTTAATCCGTTTATTATGCATAGAAAGTTTTCGCTAGGCTTGAAATTTTTAATATAACTATATGCCATAAGTGCAAATGTGGTGAGCGGCAATGTGTTTGCTTCATTATTTCCCGCCAGCAGGCCTTTAACAAGCGAAGTTGCAATCCGAAGCCCTGTAAACGAGCCCGGCCCAACAATCACTGCAAAAGTCTCCTTTTGAAGGTCCACTTTCTCATCAATTTCTTCCAACGCGTCATCAAGAGATGGAAGCAAATTTTCTGAATGTTTGCAATTTGCATCCAAAGTTCTAAATGCGCGTTTCCCATTGATCTCAACCGCCACCAGTGCCTGCTTATATGCAGATGAAAGTGCTATCATTTTTCTTCTCCAACAATATTTGACAAAGTGATCTTACGTTGACACTCGTCAAGTTTTTCAATTTTAATCTCAATGTGAGGGCAAGTTATCAGCCCCTCCACTTGACTTGGCCACTCTACCAGCACAATTCCGTCAAGCGAAGAAAGGTCAAAATATTCATCAAATCCAAGTTCCTGCGCTTCTTCTACTGAGTTTAATCTGTACATATCGAAATGATAAACGGGAACTTTTCCTCCCTCATAGACATTTAAAAGAGTAAAAGTTGGGCTTGTAACAAGCTCGTTACATTCAAGGCCTTTTACAAAACCTTTAACAAAATGGGTTTTGCCAGCTCCTAAATCGCCAACAAGAGTAAATACAACCCCTTTGCCTACAGTCTTTGCAAGCGCGCCGCCTACTGCCATTGTTTCTTGCTCATTTTTCGTGACAACTGAAAAAAGTTCTTTCATTTGTTCTCCTATTTCCTTCTTTTTCTTTTATCGAGATAAGTATACACATAAATACCAATAATTGCAACCGTTATTCCAAAAATTATTCCAACAATTGTATCTGAAAGATAGTGAACGCCCAAAACCATGCGCGAAAATGCGATTAAAAATGTAAGAAGTGATAGCGCCACACCTCCACAAGCACGCGTCCACTTATTTTTAACCTGACTTTTTAGATGATAGATCAAAAAGGTTGCAAACATTGCTCCGCACACACTATGCCCCGACGGAAAACCAAAGCCATCTTCATTGCCATAATTTTGAATAAACGAATAGGTGTCAAACGGGCGCGCTCTACAGACAATGTTTTTGAGCGCGAAATTTGCTAGCGCGCCAACAACAAATGTAAAGGCGAAAACAATAGCAAGCTTCTTATTTTTAATAAAAATGATTATAAAGGCTATACAAAAGCCAAGATAGCTTCCAAGCATGGTTATCGCCTGAAAAAATGTTATCCACCTTGTGCCCACGTTCATCTGTAAAAATTCGATTATTTTAGCCTCAAATTCCATATGTTTATAGTGTATCAAAAATGTCAAAAAAAAACAACAGAATTTAATTCTATCGTTTTTTATTTTAATGAGATTATCGCATAACCGTCTTCTATTTCAAATATTGATGTGTCAAAGTCTGCGTCACGCTGCACTTCATCTAAAAATGCTTGCATATTTCGCACCATTGTACGATTTTTATGCGTAACCAGTTCTTCGTGACCCACAAGACCATGCAGCCCAACATTATCTGCAAAAATTGTCCCATTTGCAGCAAGCAGGCGCTTTATGATTGGAAGATATTTAATATACTGCCCCTTAGGACCGTCTAAAAAGACCAACTCAAACTTTTCGCCCCGCAAGTCAAGGTTCTGCAAAACGTCCATTGCATCTCCGTTTAAAAGGGATACTTGGCCACTTACGCCTGCCTTTTCAAAATTTGTTTGAGCCTGCTGATAGCGCTGCTCATTTTTCTCGATTGTAGTAATATGGCAATCGCACTTAGCAAGCATGTTAAGCGCAGAATAACCAACCGCCGTGCCAATTTCTAGCACTTTGCTTGGCTTAAGCTCTGCAACAAGGTTTTTTAGTGCTTCCAGCGTTTGATCCCGTACAATAGGCACAAAATTTGCTTTTGCATCTGCCTTAATTTGCGCTATTATCTGTTCTAATCTATCCATACTATTTAATCCAAAGTCACAATTGTAAGAATCATTGGTCTACGCTTTGTACGCTTAAAAATAAAGTTTGACACGTTACGTCTTAATGATGAGCGGATCATTGAAGGCTCTACGCCGCGCAGGTCACTTTCTTTTAGTGAGGCAATTATGCATGCTTTAGCATCCTGCACAAAGCTTTCTTGTTCATCAGCATAAACCACACCGCGTGTGATGATAAATGGTTCTCCAGTGATTTCTCCCTTAATGTTGTTGATATTGACACAAACGACGCAAATGCCATCTTCTGAAAGTTGTTTACGTTCGCGCAGAACATTGCTGTCCATGTCGCCAATTCCAATACCGTCAACAAGTCGTTGACCTGCTTTGACAAGTTTGCCCTCTTTAATTGAATTTGCACCCAGCTCTATCTGCATGCCAATACATGGCAGAAGGACGTTGCGTTCATCCATTCCGAGTTTTACAGCAAGCTCTTTATGAGTCTTCATGTGCCTATATTCGCCATGCACTGGGATAAAGAATTTTGGTTTTACAAGGCTGTGCATAAGTTTAAGTTCTTCCTGACAAGCGTGTCCCGAAGTGTGAACATCGGCAAGCTCATCATAGATTACATCCGCACCCAGTTTGTAAAGTGCGTTGATTACGTTGTATACATTCTTTTCATTGCCTGGAATTGGAGAGGCTGACAAAATCACAAGGTCGTTTTGTTTGATTTTTAAGTTTTTAAACTCACCTGATGCCATTCTTGTAAGTGCACTCATTGGCTCGCCTTGGCTTCCAGTGGTCATGATAAGCACTTCTTTATCTGCCATTTTATCAACTTTTTCGATGTCAATAATGTTGTCACGGTTAAACTTAAGTTCTCCAAGTTTCAGCGCAACCTCGCTTACATTAATCATGCTTCTTCCAGTAAAGGCAATTTTTCTGCCATACTTTTCTGCAATGTCCATAATCTGTTGCATTCTGTGAATATTTGATGCAAACGTTGCCACAATGATTCTTTGCTCTGGATGTCCCTTAATAAGTCCGTCAAGGGTTTCTCCCACCCTTTTTTCACTCATTGAATAGCCCTTTCTGCAAACGTTTGTGCTTTCGCAAAGAAGAAGCTGAACGCCTTTACGTCCAATTTCGCCCAATCTTGAAAGGTCGGTCATTTGACCATCGATTGGCTCGTAGTCAATTTTAAAGTCGCCCGTATGAACAATTGTTCCAACAGGTGTTGTAATTGAGAATGCCAGTGCCCCTGCGATTGAGTGGCTCACCTTTACAAATTCAATCACATAAGAGCCAAGTTTAAGCACGTTTCTTGGTTTTACCGCAACCCCCTTAAACTTAACCTTTGGATGCTCTTTAAGTTTGTTTTCGACGAGAGCAAGCGTAAGTCTTGACCCATACACTGGAACTTGAATTTGCTCTAATAAGAATGGAACTGCACCAATGTGGTCTTCATGGCCGTGTGTGAGAAGCAGCGCTTTGATCTTTGCTTTGTTTTCAACTAAGTAACTCATATCAGGAATAACAATATCAACGCCCGGCAAATCTTCGCCTGGGAATGTAAGTCCCGCATCGATGAGAATGATTTCATCATTATACTCAAGTGCGGTCATGTTTTTTCCGATTTCTCCCACTCCTCCTAAAAATGTTATTTTTAATTTATCGTTTTTCACTTTTTTCTCCTTTTTTAAATTATTATTTTTATTATTTTTTCAACACAAAAGCAAGCGTTTGATGATGCCTTGAAGGCAGAACGCCGCATTACTTTTTGTATTTTTTTGTCAATTTTATATTACAACAAATATTTAATATCTTCAATTTTGTCATTTTCTTCCAACTTCTTTGGAGAGAAAATGGTTTGTCCATCTACATAAAATCTCATTCCTTGGCTTTGGAAGAATGCTGTCATTTCAAAGATATATAAGAGAGGTGAAATGATTGGCACAATTATAATGATTGAATATGCACCAAGAACCAAAGATAAAACAATTGCAAGCAGATAGATTATAAGTGCTGTTGAAAATGTTGCAAGCACCTTTCTAGCAACAGCGCGAACTCCGATTGCGTATGATTTGAAAATATTTGAGTTGTAAACTACTCTTGCTGGCGCCCAGCCTGCATTAACAGTTTGCTTAAATGCACAAACAAGAGAAATTGCAATGACAAAAACGAATGGGAACAATACTTCAAGCCCTGTGAAGTCGATTCTTGTAAGCCCCCATACAGCAAGTGCAATGATAAAATTAAGTGGAAGAGAGTAAACAAGTTTTACCGCAGCATAAGGGAGTGACAGTCGAAGAGTCTTGAGAGCCGTACCTGTAAAACTTTGTTTTTGACATGCCGACATATATCCATAAGAAAGCTCGCACATTACAATTTTGCCCACATTAAACAGGAAAGGCAAAAGAATGAATATTATAAAGCAGAAAAATACGCCTATCCCTACATTTGAGACAAACATAATGCTAAAAAATGCAAGTACGAAATTTACCACAGTTGTAAGAGCGGTTGGAAAGCTTGCGCCATACAAAGTCCCCGACTGAAACACCCCTGGAAGATTCACCTGCGCAGAAGCAATGTTTATAAAATCAATATACTGACCTGCAAAAATAGCAAGCAGTCCGCCACAAAGTGCAATACAAATAATGTGATAAACAAGAAGTTTCCACGCATCTGTAAAATTTGCACATAAAAGTTTTATTGAATTTTTAAATGTCATATTCTATTCCCAAATAATTTATATCTTTTTTTGCTATTATAATTATACAATATAAAAAAGAATTTGGCAAGAGATTTTCATGCCAAATTTTGAGAATATTTAAATTTTAACCGTGATTTACTGCAAGAATTTTGTAAGTAATATCACCTGCGTCCATTTTAACAGTCACTCTTTCGCCAACTTTATGTCCTACAAGTGCAGATCCTACCGGTGAATTGTTGCTGATAATTCCTTTTGCAGGGTCACTTTCTGTTGAGCCAAGAATTTTCAGCCAAAGTTCTTCATCAAACTCTTCATCATAAACTTTGATTGAAGAACCAATTCCTACAACGCCATCTTCTTCGTTTGATTCAATAATTTTGCAGTTGAGAAGGATGTCCTCCATTTGTTTGATTTCAGCTTCAATATTGCCCTGTTCTTCTTTTGCAGCGTCATATTCAGCGTTTTCTGATAGGTCACCAAATTCTCTAGCGATTGCAATCTTTTGCGCTACTTCAACTCTTCTTGTAGATTTATAATAAGCGAGTTTTTCCTCTAACTGTTTTTTCCCTTCTGGTGTTAAAAAATGTGTCATGTCGATCTCCTTTTTAAGTCCTTATTATATTCATTTAAAAAGCAAAAGTCAAATGTTTTTCAATATTTGTATAAAAATTTATTTTGTTGCAAACAACTACTACAAGGAGAAAATTATGCTTACAATTATCGCATTTATTCTCAGCATTGCTGGTTGCATCAACTGGCTGCTGATTGGACTTTTGCAATATGATTTTGTTGCTGGAATTTTTGGACTTCAATCCAGCATCTTTTCGCGTATCATTTACATCATAATTGGCGCCGCCAGTGTTTTTCTTGTGTTTAAACTTATTAAAAATAAGGGATCTCTTCCTGTGTTTACTTGGCGCAACAAGAAGGACTTGTCAAAAAATATTGCCAAAATGACGCATAAGAAGGATACTACTGAAGAGCGTTTTGCCCGCTCAAACACCGAATCATCTGAAGAGCTTGATCTTTCTAAATTTGAAAGCAACAACCGAGATGATCTTCGCGAAAAAAAAGAGCCAAAGGGCTTGTTTGACGAGCATTTTGAGGAGCGGAAGTAACTATGCATAAGCACCTTCCCCTCATCACATTAATGATTATATTCGGCGGATATCTTTTTGGTCTTCTCTTTTTTAATCTTTTTTAAGTGCAAACTTATTTTTTATTCGTTAAGCCTGCTTAAAATTATAATCCTATATAATCAACCATATAAAAGCGTTTTAAGGGTTTGGGGAAATCGCAATCCCCAGCGCTTTTTTAATTCATCCTCTTTCTCCCACGCAGGGTTTCTTCGCACGAGAGTCGCGACAAACTTTATTTCGTCAATCATTTAAATCCTCATCCGCTTTTTAGCGTTTTAAGGGTCTGGGGAAATCGCAATCCCCAGCGCTTTTTTTAATTCATCCTCTTTCTCCCACGCAGGGTTTCTTCGCACGAGAGTCGCGACAAACTTTATTTCGTCAATCATTTAAATCCTTATCCGCTTTTTAGCGTTTTAAGGGTTTGGGGAAATCGCAATCCCCAGCGTCTTTTGTAACTTTTCTACGCTAGAAAAGTTGATAATCATTTGTGATATTTCCCCCCACCATTAATCATAAATGCGCGATAAATTTGTTCAAGCAAAATTATTCTTGCAAGATTATGCGGATAAGTTGCCTTTCCAAAAGACAGTTTATCTTTTATTTTGTCCTTAACCGCTCCGCTCGTGCCATACGAGCCGCCTATAACAAAGGTTAAAGTGCTTGTTTGCAGAGCGCTGCTGTCAATCAAACTGGCAAACTCCTCCGATGCATATTGCTTTCCACCTATTTCAAGCAAAAAGCATTTGCCGCTTAAGTGATTTAAGATGTCCAGCCCTTCAACTTCCTTGATTTTCTCTATGTTGTCATATTTGTTTTGCTCGGCAAGCTCTATGATGTTAAGTTTACAAAATTTGGAAAGTCTTTTAGCATACTCGGTCGAAGCTTCTTGCCAAAACTTTTCTTTTAAATTGCCCACGCATACAAGATTTATCGTAATCATGCTACACCCCCAGCACATTCCACACAAAACTAAAAATAGTCAGCGCGGAAAGTATTATAAGTGACGTGACATAAAATGCTGTGGCAACCTTGTCCTTCACAGGCGTTTGTTCTTCCCCTACCACCATTTTAATTTTGCTTGTAAAACCAAACTCTTTTCCATAGCTGTAATAAAGGGATTTGAATCGTGCGAAATCTTGCATTTGATTTGGCCTAAAAGTTTCGCCGTAGTTTTTTATTGACTCAAGATCTTGCATATAATCAAATTTTTCCATTGAAACAAGCACTTTATTGTTAAGACCGTTGAGTTGCTTCAAAATGGTTGTTTTAAATAGGATTTTGGTCAGCAGTTTCAGCAGGAACGCAAGCAGCACGCAAAGGATTATAATAAACATGAAACCTAAGATTGCATTATTTGCAACAAATGTTTCGGCATAGGTAAAGAGGTACTCGGCACCCAGCCCATGAAAACGCGAATAGCCCATAAATACAGAAAGCGCGTTGTTCATAAAATGCATAATCATTGCAGGATAGATGTTGTCGATAACAGAGGTGATGTAGCCAAGAAAAAGTCCAATGAGCGTTGCATAGAAAAACTGAGTTATATTACAATGCAACAGCCCAAACATAAGCGATGAGAGAATGATTGCCTTCGACCTAGATCTAGCACTTGAAAGCCCGTTAAGCAGCATACCTCTGTGCGCTGTTTCCTCGCAAATTGCTGGAAGAACGGCTGTAAAAATCAGATTTACAATAAGAAGCCACACGGGATATGCGCTCATCCCTTCCCCTTCTGGAAATGTGTACCCCAGCATGCCAAGAAACATATTGAAAAATGAAGAGAGAAAAACGTTTAAAATATAGATGACAATCCCGATTAAGACTGAAAGAACAACTCCCTTCCAAGAAATTTTCTTAAAGCCATAATATCTTAACACTTCAAGGGGCTTTTGCTTTAGCGTGATGCACATCACACCGATTGAAAGCAGCAGCATAATTCCAATTTGAATGAATGCGCCCAGCAGTTCTTTTCCTATTTCTCCTATTCCGTCCAGCACACCGAAGCCGAGGAGCACTTTGATTGATGCAAAAAGAACGACCATAACAAAGTATGTTATGGCAGAAGTTCTATTAATTTTCATGCTAAGATTTTTTTGCATTCAAACTCCTTTTTATCTTTATGCGACATCCCTTCTAAACATTACTGCAGGATATATGAAACTACATTTATTATATACATAACAAGCCCGATTGCAAGTGAAATATATAAAAAGTTTGATGTTTTAAGACTTGATTTTTCAACTTCCTCGTGATTTTTGTGTTTAAAGCAAAACTTATCAACAAGTATGCACACTAAAAACGCTACGCCCGCTGCCGCCACCGCTATAAGATAAAACCACCAAACATTTGGCAAATTCAAGCTAAATCCTGTTGTATTTTCAATGAAACGGAAGGACACAACCAACAAATTGTTTACAAAGTGTACAAGCATTGATGAAATAAGCGAGCCTGTACGCGCTACAACAAGCGCAAGGAAGGTTCCAAAAATAAGTGGATAAATAAGCTGCTGCAAATTTCCATGCGCTATGGCAAACATGGCCGCAGAAATAACAGCTGCCCAGCCGGTTGGAAATCTTTCGCGCAAGCCATTGAAAATTACCCCTCTAAATAGCAGCTCTTCAATAAAAGCTGGCACCACGGCAAGCGCAAAAATTGCATAAATATATTCTCCCGCGTTTTCCGGATCAACCGAGCCAAAGCCTCTATCTACCGGATATCCAACCACTTCAAGCAAGTTGTCAAACGCCTGCACAAGATATTGAAACCCAAACAGCATTACAATGCCAAGCACAACTGGAATAATATAATTTTGCCATTTTTGTTTTATCTTCATTTTGGCCGCCACCACAGGCCTAATATCTTTCAATTTGCTGTATGAAAGCCAAATTCCAACATAGGTCAATAAATTTAAAATGGTAAAACACAAATGAAACCATATGCTTGAGGTGACATCCGTTATGTCAATCCCCTGTCCGTCTGCAATAGCCTCCGAAATTAGACTTGCAAAGAAAGAAAGAATAAATGGCAAAAATATTGCCAATATAAAGACTTTGCCGCTGTCATCATGGTTGTAAATGTTTCTTTTCACTACAAATGTGTTTTTCTCCATATCTCTTCCTTTTGCCTTTGTTTTGCCCTATTATACAACAAAAAAACAAAAAAAACAACAAAAGGGCTTTACATTATTAAAAATTATAGCTAAAATAGCTATATGAAAGATTTTATGAAAGAGGCAATTAAAGAGGCGAAAAAAGCGTTTGACAAAGGTGAAGTGCCAATAGGCGCCCTCGTCGTGCAAAATGGACAAATCATCTCTCGTGGGCACAACACACGTGAGCAAAGCCAAAACGCAATTAAGCATGCCGAGATTATCGCAATTGAAAAAGCATGCAAAAAATTAAAGTCATGGCGACTTGAAGATTGTGAAATTTATGTAACCCTTGAGCCATGCCCTATGTGTGCGGGTGCAATTGCCAACGCAAGAATAACCAAGCTGCACTACGGCTGCCAAGAAAAAACATCTTGCGATCACTTATGCGAAAGTATACTTTCAAGCGAAAGATTAAACCACAAAACAGAAATCATTTTTGAAGAAGAGCGCGAAGAAGAAATATCCACCCTCCTAAGCGACTTTTTTAAAGCAAAAAGAAAGAAAAAAGACCAAGATTAGTCTTGGGCTTTTTCTTCTTCATTTTCATTAAAATATTGATTGTCTATCGCTCGAACTATGAGACCTATTAGCTTTGGATTGTTAAGAAAGCCATTACTTACAGGTTTCCCACAAATTCCTTTTTCTGTAAGATATATCTCCATCCAGTTCATTTTATCGTATCTGTCATCTCTTTTATAGTCATGATATTCTTTATGTACAATATGCTCAGTCATTCCTTTTTGCTCAAGTTGTCGAAGATATTCATGATTAAATCCGTGAACAACCACTTTTGAAAGATGACTAAATGGATTAGGAATATTTGCATCCTTTAGTTGATTATACATTTTACTATCGGCAGATGCGATAAATAAATCCACAGTATATTTTCTATACGTTCTATTATGTGCAAAGTCATTATAGTGCGTTTTTGCACCTGTGGTCTGAGAAATCACCCAACCCTTTCCAGTTTCAGCCTCAAGTAGTTGTTCCATCATATCGTTTGATATAAAATGTTTTTTAAGAAAATCTTCTATTGCCTGAAGCCTCTTTTGGCAAAAATCTTCCCTATCATTTTCTATTTTATTTCTATTTGTTTCAATTGCCTCAAGAGCAGCTTTCTTTTGTTCTTTCAATTCTGCAAGCTGTCTGAGAAGCGAATCTATTCTAGCCTCATAATCAGCTTTAGTTTCAACTGCTTTTCGCGTAAAAGTATCTATCATTTTTGTATACTCACTTGCTGCGAGCGAATAAGCACCATCTACCTTTTTAAGTAATTCAAACTCTGCTTTTTTCATAATTACTCCTTTTGATCTGAAAACAAAGCTATTATATCATATTTGAACTCTTTTGTCAATAGAAACAAAAAACAAGTGTCAAGGCACTTGTTTTGCTTTGATTACAAAAGCTTCATAATCTCTTCTTGAAATTGCTCTTCAGTGATTTGTCCGCTGTCCTTCATTTCTTTAAGGCGAGCAATCATCTCTTCTTTATTAGTTGGAGCTTGAGGCTCTTTATGATATATGTCTTCATCTTTTGGTTTAACCCAAACCCAATCAGAGATAAACATTGTGCTTATAAGAAGAATTGTAGCAAGTGATGTAAGATTTACAATTACTGAAAGCACAATCGAAGTCATATAAAAGCCATATCTGCTTCTAAACAACTTTCCATTGTTCCAAATTGCAATTATAAGCATAACAATCACGGCAAGAGTGACTGCAATTGCAATGATTTCGTAGACAATATAAAAGATTGGTGAGCGGTCTTGAGGCGCGGTCATAAAATAGTTTACCACTTTATAGATGCTATACCCCACATCGCCAAACGCAAAAACAATTGATAGAATGATTAATATAAACTTCGCTTTATTCATTTTTACCTTCCTTTAGAGAAAAATATAGCATATTCGAAAAAACAAGTCAAATCATTTGGCACTTTTAAAAATTTATTATATAATTTATCTATACTTTTATTGGAGAATAATGATGAAAAAAGAAAAATTGCATGTTATGAGAAATGTTATAATCACCGGCTCGTCAAGCGGAATTGGCAAAGCACTGCGTCAATACTTTGAGAGTCGTGGCGATCAAGTCATCGGAATCAGCTTAAGCGATGATGACTACAACTGCGACGTATCAAACTCGGCAGAAATGAAAAAAATCTTTGCAACTATTGCGGAAAAACATGGCGCTATTGACATTTTAATCCCTTGCGCAGGGTTTGGGCTTTCAGGAGCTATTGAACTTATCGACTCCTCTCGTGTTCAAAAAGAATATGATGTAAATGTTATGGGCACAATCAACGCCATCCAAAACACCCTGCCACTTATGCGAGAAAATGGAAAAATCATCAATATAAGCTCTGCGTGTGCACTTTTCCCTCTTCCTTTCAGAGGATATTACTGCTCAAGCAAAGCTGCGGTATCGATGCTTAGCGATTCCCTTAGAATGGAGCTTTCTAAAACTAAAATTCAGGTGACAGCAATCTGCCCTTGCGACATCAAAACAAACTTCACAAAAAATCGCGACAAAAGCTATACAACAAACGAGCGTTACGGAGAGGCAATCAGACTTTCTGCTGAGCGCATTGACAGCCGCGAAGACAAGCGCATGAGCCTTGAAAAAGCAACAAAGATTTTCATCAAAATCATAGAAAAGAAAAAGCTTAAACCTCAATATGTTATGGGCGCAAGAAATAAGTTTTTATATCAAATTCAAAAGTTTTTCCCGCGCTCTTTAGTGCTTAAGGTTATGACCAAAATGTTTTATAGGGATAAATAAAAAAGGACTTCGTAGTGAAGTCTTTTTTATTTCCTTACAAGCACGCTTTTCATATGAGTAAGAAGCGTTGTTTATATAAGTGTTTTCCCTTTGCTGAGTCTTATTTTTGACGGCACTTGCGATTAATACACATCGTTGTGCGCTGGTTTGTCGCTTTTTTCTGGAATTTCAACCACGATTGCCTCAGTTGTCAGCATTGTAGCAGAAACGCTTGCCGCATTTTGAAGCGCTGAACGCGTCACTTTTGTTGGATCGATAATTCCCCTTTCAAACATATCACAATACTCGTTGTTGAGTGCGTCAAATCCGTAAGCTTTTTCATCAATATGTTCAAAAATTTTGTTTACCACAACACCGCCGTCAACGCCTGAGTTTTTAGCGATTTGGCGAATAGGCTCTTCAATTGCTGACCTTACAATGTTTGCGCCTGTTTTTTCGTCGCCTGACAGAGTGGCAACAAGTTTATCAAGCGCTTTTGCGGTTTTCATTAAAGCAACGCCGCCACCTACAACAACACCTTCTTCGCTTGCCGCTTTTGTGGCAGAGAGCGCGTCCTCAATGCGAAGTTTTTTCTCTTTCATTTCAACTTCAGTGGCTGCGCCAACCTTAATCACGGCAACGCCGCCAGAGAGTTTTGCAAGACGCTCGCTGAGCTTTTCAATCTCATATTCACTCTTTTGCTCTTTAATTTGCGCCTTGATTGCGGCTATGCGCGCTTTAATCTGCTCATCACTGCCCGCCCCTTCAATAATGGTAGTGTCATCCTTGGAAATACGCACACTTTTTGCCTTTCCAAGCATGTCAACGGAAAGCGTTTTAAAATCATAGCCAAGTTCTTGAGAAATCACATTTCCGCCTGTGAGAATTGCGATATCTTCAAGCATAGCTTTGCGTTTTTCGCCAAAGCTTGGAGCTTTGACTGCCACACAGTTGAACGTTCCACGAAGTTTGTTGAGAATAAGCGTTGTAAGAGCTTCGCCTTCTACATCGTCTGCGATGATGAGAAGTTTGGCGCTCATCTTGACCACCTGCTCAAGCAGAGGCAAAATTTCTTGAATATTTGAGATTTTTTTGTCAGTAATTAAAATGTAAGGATTGTCAAGTTCTGCAATCATTTTTTCATTGTTTGTGCACATATATGGTGAAAGATAACCGCGGTCAAACTGCATACCTTCAACAACGGCAAGCTCGGTCTGCATAGTTTGGCTTTCTTCCACGGTAATTACTCCGTCAGCGCCAACTGCCTGCATGGCCTGTGAAATCAGTTCTCCAATCTCTTCATCTCCAGCTGAAATTGAAGCAACTTGCTTGATGTCGTTTGCGTTTTCTACTGGTCGAGACTGTTTTTGAAGTTCTGCCGTTGCAACCTCAACTGCCTTAAAAATGCCCTTTTTAAGAATAACAGGGTTTGCGCCCGCTGCAAAGTTTTTCATCCCTTCGCGAATGAGTGCTTCCGCGAGCACACAAGCAGTTGTTGTTCCGTCACCAGCCACATCGTTTGTTTTGATTGACACTTCTTTAATAAGCTCAGCCCCCATATTCTCAAACGGGTTGTCAAGCTCAATTTCCTTAGCAATTGTCACGCCGTCATTTGTGATGAGCGGAGAAGAATATTCTTTGCCAAGCACAACATTGCGCCCTTTTGGCCCAAGGGTAATTTTTACAATGCCGGCAAGAGTGTTTACGCCTGCTTCAAGTGCTTTTCGCGCTGCAAGTCCTTCTAAAATTTTCTTTGCCATGTTTAGCCCTCCTCAATCACTGCCAAGATGTCAGTTTGGCGTATTACTACATATTTTTTTTCATCGACTTCAATTTCAGTGCCGGTAAATTTGCCGTAAAGCACCTTGTCGCCCACTTTAACCTGCATGCCGACTTTGGTTCCGTCGATATTTTCTCCGCTTCCTACAGCCATTACACGACCAAATTGAGATGTCTCTTGGGCGGCCATTGGAAGAAGAATTCCGCTTTTTGTTTCACTTTCGTTTTCGATAGGCTCAAGCACCACTCTGTCAAACAAAGGTTTAATTTTCATTTTGTCCTCCTTATTTTAGACAACTTTTACAATCATATTATAGTTGTTTTTATTCGCTGTTGCAAATATTTATGGCGTATTTTTCCTTCATAGATTGTATTTTTTTGTCATACACTAAGGTAATAACACGGTTAAGGAGTCAAATTCAAGAGTTTATGACAACATTTTTTGCAAAATACAGAAAAAAAATATTTTACGCACTGTCGGCAGGCGGACTTATCGTAATGCTTACCCTTGCAAACTTTCTTTCTTCGTTTATTGTGCCAGCACAGGGCGAAGCTCAACAAGTGGCAAGCACGCCATTTTCGCTGCACCTTATCTCTCTTGCCAAATCACAAGTAAAACAAGAGGCGGAAGAGCACAGCAAAGATTTTCAGGCAATAGGCGCAGGCGGATATGTGTGGCAGCATGAAGAGTATTATCATGTCATAACAAGCGGATATCTCAATAAAACGGACGCCGAACTTGTGCAAAACAACATCAAACTCAATTTAAGCCTTGAAAGCCAGCTTATCTCAATTGACCTGCCCTCTTATGTTGTTTATGGCAGCTTCGACGCAGATGAAGCAAAATCGCTTGACAGACTTCTCGCCGCTCCGCTGCAGTTTTACTCTGCTGTTTATGACATTTCAATCAGCCTTGACACTGGTGTTTTTAGTGAAACATCAGCAAAACTAAACGTCAACACCGCCCTCAACGACTACTCAAAGGCGCTGGCCGACTTTAATACACTGTTTTCACAGCCACTACCCGATCACCTTGCCCCCCTTTATGAAATGAGCCTGCAAGGATATACCATCGCGCAAAAGCTTTGCCAAAGCGAAAAGAAACATGAAGGACAAACATACTCATCACTGCTGAAATATCGCTATCTTGAAATGATGCGCCTCTTCTATGATTTCACAAACGAATAACACTTTCAACCACTTTCCTCACTCAAAAAGCAAGCGCAAGCCCGCCACACTACCGCTTCGCAGTCCACAAAACAAAAAAAAGACGCAAATAGTTGCACCTTTTTGTTTCCTTTTATTGAGTTAATGCAGCAATATTCAAGCTGGGTTTGCTAGGCAAAGTTTTGATTTTGTTCTGCTTTTGCCTCAACAACGGTTATCCTCTGGCAAGAGACTTCGTAAGCGGTACGCTCTTCAAACACACCTGCCTCTGTCTCTTTGCGGTATACCCTTGATTGAATGCGACCGGTAAGTGAAAGTTTTGTCCCCACCTTTTGTCCTTGAATAAACTTAGCATTTCTTCCCCACAAAATGCATGGAATATAATCTGATTTATTGAAGTTTGGTCGGTTTACAGCAAGAAGGATGTCGCAAATTTGTCGATTGAATGGAGTAGTCCTAAAAACTGGATTTTTGCAGATAAAGCCAGTTAGACTAAGCTCGTTTGTGTTTTCGCAAGAGCCTTCTTGCGGCAAGATTTCCTTCACAAAAAACGAAAGAATCAGTCTTGATTTGCCGTTAAGAATTTTGTTATATGAGCGAAGTTCGCCGCCAAAGTTTACTAGGGCGCCACCTTCTAAATTTAAGTTGTATGCTTTTAAAAGTTTTTCTGAGATTGTAAATGGCAGAATATCATTTGCCTCAGAAAGGCGTTCTACCACAATTTTGCCTTCATAAAAGGTCTCGCCCTCAACCTCGAAAGATCGCTCGGCTGTCTCTAAAATTTTTCCTTGAATTTTCCCTTTATTATTTGCTGTTAGTGTACTGTTCATCTTTTCTCCTTTTAATTTTTGTGTTGCATGCCAGCTGCGTCTATATGGTAGTCATCCCAATAAATAAGTTCTCCTACGCTGGTCACCTCATAACCCGCTTTTGTCAGCCAGTCAAGGGTAAGTCGTGTTGACTCAACCACATTGTCGGCGTTGTTGTGCATCAAAATTATTGAGCCGTTTTTGGCCTTGTTCATCACTCGCTTGCAAACTTCCCCAGCCGAAAGACCTTTCCAGTCAAGGCTGTCAACGTCCCACTGAATTGCTTTTAAATTCAGGTGCGAGCAGACAGATAAAAGCATGTTGTTGTACGAGCCAAATGGCGGGCGAAACACTCTCACATCTTTGCCGGTTATCGCTTTGATTTTATCCATTGACAAGCATAGCTCGCTTCGCACGCTTTCTTCGCTCAGTTTTGCCATATCTGGATGAGTGTTGGAGTGAGTGCCAATCTCAAGCCCTGCCTTGTCTATGGTGCTGACCATTTCGGGAAACTTATCCACCCAAAAACCTACTAGAAAGAAGGTCGCTTTTGCGTTGTATTCGGCTAAAACTTCAATTATCTGTTCTGTCTTATCCGCACCCCACGCAGCGTCAAAAGAAATTGCAACCTGCTTCTTCTCGGTGTCAACGTTATAGATTGGCACAAGTCTTGAAGACTGCCCAAACCATACCAGTGCTGATGCGCCCCCTTGATATGAAATTGCAAGCGCCACCGCCACCAAAATAAATGCACAAATAATTTTGATTGTTCTACGTTTGATTACACAAAATGGCATCACAAACCTCGCTTTTAATGATAGTTTATCTTCTTTCTTTCGCCAATGAGAAATTTGTCTAAAAGGGCTGCAAAAATGCGATAAATGGCGAATTTATACAAGCCTCTTTATAAATATATTTTTCTTTCATGACGTTTAGACCAAAAATCGTTATTTCCCCCGAACAAAAAAAAGACCTAGCAAATTGCTAAGTCTTTCTGTTTATGCAAATATGAATAATAAACAACGGCCAACATATTAAGTGTTTGGAAAGGGCACTTAAAAATTTTTTCAATTAAATAAGTTTGTTGATTGTGATAAAGTTTTTCTTAATCACTTCATTTCCGCTTGTCAGTCTATCTCCTTCTGGGATTTTGTTTGTCTCCATTGGGAGTATTTTTAAGCCAAAATCTACTGCCAAGGTTATATTTCCGTCAGCTGGGCAAACATAGAAAACGTTTTTCGCATTTTTAGCAAATGAAATGTATTTTACTCCCTTTCTATATCTTGGAGAAAGTGGGAAAAGAGAAGCTTTAAGTTTTTTGATGTAGCCATTTTCGGTCACAACAATCACGTGAGAGAAGTCAAGCTGGCTTGCAAAAATGACACTGTCCCCTTCATCGAGGTTGATGCCCTTCACTCCGCCCGAAATTCTTCCTTGCGTTGGCACTTCGGCTTTATCAAAATTGAGCGACATTCCTTTTCTTGTAAGCATCAAAATGCTTTTGCCTTTCTTCTCAAGTTCAACAGAGATCACTTCGTCTCCCTCATTAAGTTTGCAAACTTGATAGTAAGATTTCACTGTTACAAGGTCGCTTATGCTGCTTTTCTTGACCATACCTTGTTTTGTCATAAACAGCACATCGCCTTTCTTTTCAACCTTCATAAAGCATACAGGGATTTCGTTGAGCACAGTTGACTTTTCAATTGACAGAAGTGAATTTCCTTTATCTCTCCACTTGCACTCTTTGATTTCTCCAACTGTTTTCTTGACAACATTTCCTTGGTTTGTAAAAATGAGAATTGTATCATCGGAGTTAAGCGTTTCTACCTGCGTCGCAAGATCGGTCAGAACAGTATTTTCTCCAATACCCTTTTGCGACATTGCATAGTTTTTGGTGCTTACACGCTTGATTGTGTTGCCGGCAGAAATTGACACAACGCACTGCTTAACTGGTTCTGGAGCGTCCTCATCAATCATCTCAAGCTTAACCTTTCCGTCAGTATTGATTTGGGTTTTTCTTTGCGTGTTATAGCTTTTCTTAATTTCAAGCATTTCTTTCTTGACAACGTCAAATTGAAGTTTTTTAGACGCAAGAATCGCCTCAAGCTCTTTAATGCGTGCATGAAGTTGTTTAAGTTCTTCTTCAATTTTGTTTACTTCAAGGTGAACAAGACGAGAAAGCTTCATATCAAGAATCGCTTGCGCTTGTTTGTCTGAAAGAGCAAACTTCTCTCTCAATTTTTGTTTTGCTTCGCTTGTTGTTGCACTCTTTTTGATGATTTTGATAACCTCATCAATGTGTTTGATCGCAATTAGTATACCTTCCAAGATGTGAGCGCGATCCTTAGCAACGCCAAGATCGTATTTTGTTCTACGAACAATGATTTCTCGTTGGTATTGTGCATAATATGAAATAATTTCAAGCAAATTTAAAAGTTTTGGTTTGCCGTCTGCAATTGCAACCATATTAATTCCATACGATACTTGCAAGTTTGTTGATTTAAACAGATAATCAAGTATCTTTTGTGGATTTGCGTCCTTCTTAAGCATAACAACCGCTCTCATTCCGTGAATATCCGATTCATCACGCACAACCGTGATTGCTGAAAGCTTGTCCTTGTTTGCCTCTTTAAGCTCTACAATCTTTTGAAGCAAAAGGGCTTTATTTACTTGATATGGCAACTCGGTAATAACAAGCGCTGTCTTTTCGCCGCTCTTTTCGATTGCAACCTTAGCCCTAATGGCTATCTTACCCTTTCCTGTCTTATACGCCTGCTCAAGTCCCCCGTCCTGAGAAATAATAATTCCACCTGTTGGGAAGTCTGGCGCTTTGATGATTTTCATCAGTTCTTCAATCTTGATGTTTGGATTGTTGATGTAGGCAACTACGCCGTCAATTGCCTCGCCAAGATTGTGTGGAGGAATGTTTGTTGCAACTCCAACCGCAATCCCGTATGCTCCGTTTACAAGCAGGTTTGGAAATCTTCCCGGAAGCATATCTGGTTCTTTGCGTTGATCGTCAAAGTTGAGACTCCATCGCACAGTGTCCTTCTCAAGATCTCTCATAAGTTCAAGCGCAAGCGGAGCAAGGCGAGCTTCAGTGTAACGATAAGCCGCTGGGCTGTCTCCGTCGACCGAACCAAAGTTTCCGTGTCCGTCTACAAGTGGCGCTCTCAGCACCCAGTTTTGTGCCATACGACACATAGCGTCATAAACTGAAGAGTCACCGTGTGGGTGATAATGACCAAGACAAGCACCAACAATGTTGGCACTTTTCTTGTGTGGACGCTCTGGCGTATTGCCCTCTTCAAGCATTGTATATAAAATTCTTCGCTGAACAGGCTTAAGTCCGTCTTCTACACGAGGAAGAGCACGATCAAGCACAACGCACTCGGTGTATGGAATCATGGAATCATGCAGCACCTCAGACATACTTTTAAAGATAATTCCGCTGTGGTCATTTGAGTTGTTTATAGCAGAGCTGCTGTTTTTTTCCGCTTCCTTAGCACTCTTTTCTTCGTCACCAACTTCCATTTTGGACTGTTCAAACTTTTCTTTATCCATATTTTCTCCTGTTTAGTTTACCCTTTTATAGTTTTTCATAAAGTAATCTTCGCGATCAAAGTTTGCATGCTGATTGATGTATGCCTTTCTCGCATCAATATCATCTCCCATAAGCGTTGTAACAATCTTTTCCGCCGCCGTGGCATCTTCCATTGTTACTTGAATGAGACTGCGTTTTTCTGGATCCATCGTAGTATATTTAAGCTGATCTGGGTTCATTTCTCCAAGACCTTTATAGCGCTGCAAGCTATAGTTTTTCCCTGCGCGCTCTACCGCCGCTGGAAGCTCTGCATCTGAATAAACGTACTCCTCATAACCTTTCTTATAAACCTTATATAGCGGTGGCAATCCAATATAAATGTGACCATTTGTAATCAGTGGACGCATATAGCGGAAGAAGAACGTCAGAAGAATTGCTCTGATATGCGCACCGTCTTGATCGGCATCTGAAAGAATTATTACTTTGTTATAGCGAAGGGATGAAAGATCAAGATCGTCACCAATTCCCGTGTTCAGCGCAGAAATAATGGTACGGATTTCTTCGTTTGCAAGCACCTGATCAATTCTCTTCTTCTCTGCGTTGAGTGGTTTTCCTCTAAGTGGAAGGACAGCTTGATATTTTCGATCACGCCCCTGCTTTGCAGAGCCTCCCGCCGAATCTCCCTCGACGATAAAGAGTTCGCATTTTTCCCTGTCTTTACCCGTTGCAGCGGCAAGTTTTCCAACCAAGTTGAAGTTTTCTGCCGAGTTTTTAGCCCGTGTAAGCTCCTTTGCTTTTTTCGCAGCCTCTCTTGTTTTGGCAGCCCCTTTTGCCTTATTTATGATTGTTTCGGCAATTGACGTATTTTTCTTGTCAGCAAAGAAGCGAACAAGAGCCTGCATAGTGAGACTTTCAACCAAAGTTTTAGCCTCAGGGTTGCCAAGCTTTGTTTTTGTTTGCCCTTCAAATTGAACATTGTTCATTTTGATGTTAAGTACAAAGGTAATCCCCTCTCTAAAGTCTTCGCCGAGGAAGTTTGGCTCTTTTTCTTTTAAATAGTTGTTTGTCCTTGCATAGTCGTTCATCACCTTTGTATAAGCCGTTCTAAAACCCGTCTCGGGTGTTCCTCCTTCAACGGTTGGAATGTTGTTTACAAAAGAAAATGAGCTTTCTGTATATGAATCTGTGTAAATAAAAGCCACTTCAAGATCAAAGTTTTTCTCTTCAGCATGGAAATATACAGGTTTGCCAAAAAGTTTTGTTTTTCCTTCAATTAGGTATTGCGCAAAGTCGGCAATACCACCTTCATAATGAAAACGCTCTTCACTTCCACTGTTCTCGTCAGAAAGTTCGATGATCAGGCCCTTGTTTAGAAAGGCAAGCTCTCTTGCACGATTTGCAATCGTCTCAAAACTAAACTTAATATTTCCAAACATTTCACTATCAGGAAGGAATGTCACCTTCGTACCTGACTTCTTTGTCTTGCCAATCATCTTTAAAGGTGCTTTTGCAATACCACTATGCATTTTTCCATTCTCATCTTCATATGAATGGAATTCAACTAAATATTCTTTGCCACCTTTGTAAACGGTAACGTTACACCATTTTGAAAGTGCGTTTGTAACAGACGCACCCACGCCGTGCAGACCGCCCGAGAATTTGTAATTATCTGTGTTGAATTTTCCGCCTGCATGAAGGGTTGTGTAAACAACCTCAACACCACTTTTGCCAAGTGTCGGATGAATGTCCACAGGGATTCCTCTTCCATTATCTTCAACCGTGGCTGAATTGTCTTTATGAATTGTAATTTTGATTGTATCACCATGTCCGTTTGAAATTTCGTCAATCGCATTATCAACAATCTCCCAAAGAAGATGGTGCATACCTTTTGCCCCTGTTGTACCAATGTACATTCCCGGACGCAGTCGAACCGCGTCAAGTCCTTCCAGTACAACTATATCTTTTGCGTCATAATTTTTCTCTGCCATAACTCTCCTTAAACATCTTTTTCTTAGTTAGTATAGCACATTCTTTCCTTTTATTCAAAAGAAAATAGCCCAAATTAGACAAGTTTTTTATCTTGATTTCGAAAATAAAAATTGCAATAATTATACGACCAAATGCATATTTATACATCAAATTTTAAGAAAATAAAAACAAGCAAAAACGCATATACTACAATAAAAAGGAGAACACATTATATGCAAAACATTGTACTAACTGGCGGCGGCACCGCTGGTCACGTTTACCCTGCACTGGCTGTCGCAGAACATTTGAAAGAAGAATTTAAACTTCATTATATAGGATCATGCGGCATGGAAAAAGAGATTGTCGGAAAAGAGCCTGATATTGTTTTTCACGAAATTGAGGCAGTCAAGTTGCAACGAAAACTAACACTAAAAAATTTGCTTATCCCCTTCAAGCTTTTAAGATCAATTTCTAAGGCAAAAAAAATATTGCACAAAATATCGCCCGCTGCAATTTTCTCTAAAGGCGGTTATGTATCTTTGCCTGTCGTCATTGCAGCACACAAACTTAACATACCAATCGTCAGCCACGAGAGCGACCTTACAATGGGACTTGCAAACAAAATTATTTTGCGATATTGCGACTGCATGTGCACGGCATTTGAAAAGACAGCCGAAGTAAATAATAAGTGTGTTTTTACTGGACAGCCAATTCGCAAATCAATTTTAACTGGTAAAAAAGAAAACCTCTCTTTTTATAAAAACTTAGATAAAAACATGCCTACACTTCTGATTGTAGGCGGCTCAAGCGGCGCGGAATTTTTAAACAAAATTGTAAAAGAGAGTCTTGATAAGCTTTGTGAAAAATTTAATGTTGTGCACATTTGCGGAAAAAACAAAATTGAAAAAATCAACCATAAAAATTATTTTCAGCTTGAATACGCGCACAATATGGGAGATGTTTTAGATGCGGCCGATTATGTAATTTCACGCGCGGGGTCTGGCGCAATCAACGAGTTTCTTACGTTAAACAAACCCATGCTTTTAATCCCATTATCAAAATCTTGCTCTCGTGGAGACCAGATTGAAAACGCAAAATTATTTGCAAATTTAGGCTACTGTGAGATGCTTGAAGAGGAGGAATATGACGAGGACAAAATTTTGGGTAAGTTAGATAATTTAATGAAAAACGACAAAATTTTTAAAAAAAATATGAAAAAAACATTAAAAACTGATACTTGCACCCAAATTTGCAAAATCATAAAAAATTTAATTAAAGAAAAAAGAGGCTGCTAACCTCTTAATATTCGCTCCAAATTTGGATATCCAAGACCCTCTAAATTACGATTAAAACATATCGACTTGGCACTTAAAAGAAGGCGGCGCTTAATTTCATTTGGCGTGAGATTTTCTTCCTTCTCAAGCATAAGCGCACACAAGCCTGCAATCATAGGCGTCGCAACCGAGGTGCCCGAAAGGCAGGTGTAAGCCTTCTTGTTGCCGCATGAAGTAATGTCAACAGCGGGAGCAACAAGATCTGGTTTGTACCGCCTGAAGGCCGGACCTCTCGAAGAAAAATCTGCAATTTCAAAAAAGTGTTCATCAACTTTATCATCAAAACGATTATCATTAAAACCACCAACGGTGATAATTCTACTTGACACTCCTGGGCTTTTGATGGTCTGATATTCTGGTCCACTGTTGCCTGCCGCTGCCACCACAGTAACTCCTTCATCCCATAGCGCATCAGCACCACTCATAATGGGGTCATTCCCGCCAAGCGGTTCACTTCCAAAACTCATACAAACAGTCTTGAAGTTGTATTCTTTATGATTATCATATACCCACTCCATAGCCTTCAAAATTTTATCAGCTGACGCTTCTCCATTTTTATCAAGCGCCTTAAGAGAAATGATTTTACTCTGCGGAGCAATGCCACTATACTTACCACCAGAGAGAGCACCGTTGCCGCAACACACGCCTGCAACAAATGTTCCATGCCCGTTGTCATCATAGCAATCACTCTTACCATTCAAAAAATCTTTAAAAACGATTAGTCGATTTTCCCCCAGACAAAAATCACAATGCTTACATATTCCGGTATCTATAAAAGCGATTGTTTGACCCCTTCCGCTTAAGCGTGATTGGTGCGCGCCCAAGATGCTTCTTGCCACATTCATAAGTGCCGAGGCCTTCGATAGCGAAGAGATAAACTTCACTTGCGATGTGTTTGAAAGATAACATAATTGCATTTTATTTAAACGCACGCGAAAAGATTTTATGAATAAATATTCATCAAGTATATCAATATTTTTATGTAATAGGATTTTTTTTGTTCGAGAAAAATCACTAGCATGCACAATACATTCCCACTTTTTTTCATTGCTAAGCATTTGAGACAATGAAAAAAGTTTATCATCAATTTTGCGTTTATTCATTATTTTAAACTTTCAAGAATCCTTTTGATGTTTTCATAATCGGCAGGCGGAAGCATGCCTTGAAGTGAGCCAACCATTGCTTCAAGCGTATTGTAATCAAAGCTGCCATTGCTTTTTTGTCTAGCAACTTCTCTTAGCAAATTTTCGTTCAGCTGCTCTTTTGACATATTTTTGTAGCTATCATATTTTTGACGAATGTCCGCTTCGCTAACATTTTCATTTTGTTTTCTATTAGATTGAAATTGTGAAAATCTTGCCATAACAAATCTCCCTATTTCAATATATGCAACCCCCAAATTTTTCTTTACTTAAAATGTCAATTTTTAGGTGATAACAGAATATAAAATATAGTATGAACAACATGATTTCGCAGCTGCTTTTTAACCTTTTAAGCGGCACCCAACAAACGTCAATAAAAAAAGAAGCAGACAGCCCTGCGGAGCAAAATCCATCCGCAAATAACTACCCTGCAGAAGCGTTTTTCAATTCTCAAAAAGAAAATCCTCAACCTCAACAAAGTCCGCTTGCTTCCTTTTTCGGCGGCATACAAGGTAGCAATAATATGTTTTCGCTGCTGTCAGGCTTACTATCAAAAGGCGACAATCCTCTTGCAAACATTATGGACGCGACTAAAAAAGAGGAATCTCCACCCTCTTCCCCAAAAGATGAACTTTTGTTATAATAATTTCATTGTCATAGCGTATTCATATTAAACAAAAAACTCCCCCTTGGGAGTTTTTTAGTCAAGTTTATCAACAATTGATCCATACTTAAAATAGATTTTACGTTTACAAAGTTTGTCGGCAATCCATTCTTTTTTCGTAGCAACAACAAGTGTACATTTTTTTGTCGCTAGCTGATTGATAAGAGAGATCACAACCTCAAGCGTTGCCTCGTTGAGATCATCAAAAATATTGTCGACCATCAGAAGATCAAGATCTTTATATGTCAAGCGAATGAGAGAGAGCACATATTTCTCTTCTTTTGTCAAATCCTTGATTTTGGTGTCTTTGATTTTTTCAAGAGAGTATTCGATGATTGTATCATTGATTTTATTTTCAATCTCACTATCGCTATATCCCCAAATCTTAAGAACGTATTTCAGATTCTCGTATACAGATTTTTTCTCCAAAAATTCAGGCGAAGCTGGCACATAGCCTGCCACGAGATCGGTTTTATAATCAAGCTTTTCAATAGGGATTTCTCTAATGTACACCTCACCTTTTGTAAGTTTTTCACTTTTCGCAAAAATTCTCAGAAGGCTGGTTTTCCCACTTTCGTCTTCTCCAACAAAAGCAACTTTCTCCCCGTCTGCAATATCTATATTGATATTATAAAGCGCATAAAATTCTCTTGTATAACGCAAATACAAATTATTAACTCTAATCATATTTTTCTCCTACATCTATTTTACTATAAATGCAGAAAAAATAAAAGCAATTTTAGCTACTTTTTGGCTATCTTTAAGGTAAATTGATTGGATATGGGCTCAGCGCCTACCAAAATATAACCACTTCCAGTTGAATTTTCTTCAATATCTCCAGCCACGACTCTGAAAGTAATTTCTTGAGCTATCTCACTGTTGAAAAAATAACTTTTTGCAAGAACACTCTTAATCGGTTCGAATTCTTCCTTCCCCTCTTTGCCTTCAACGGCAGCAAAAATCACCGTCATCGAATACCACTCATCATAGTCGTCAATCTTATAGGTAAATTTTTCTTGGTTCTCTTTCCAAATCACAATTTCACCCTTTTTCGAGAATTTGATTTGAACATCAGTATATTTCTCCTCCAGCCTAGAATCGTCGCTATATGTGATTTTTACACCATAATTTTCACTACCCGCACTGGTAGACTCACTAATAAATGCAGCTGTAATATCTGTTGAATTCTCACACCCACAAAGTGCAAGTGCCACAAGTATGGGCAAAATCAGCAGCCTAACTTTTTTATACTTCATAACATCCTCCTTGCAATGATTATTGACAAAAACGCATATTTTAAACAAAAAAAAGCGACAATGCCGCTAATTCAAAATGCTTTTTCCGCACACGCTTTACAATCTTCTAGAACGCATTTTGAATGTGATTAATTTCATTATCAACAATTTCAATCACATCAAAACGAATTTCGCACCCTAAAAGTTTATTTCGAATGAGGTATTCCTCAGCTACTCTTCGGATTTTTGCCTGTTTTTGCACGTTTACAGCCTCACTTGGCCGGCCGAAAGCAAGAGTCGTTCTCCTCTTGACTTCAACAAAAACTAATGCTTTCTTTTGCCTTGCAATCAAGTCAATCTCGCCAATTTGCGTTTTATAGTTTTTCTCCAATATTTTATATTTATGTTTTTCTAGATATTTGCATGCAGCACTTTCGCCATACATGCCGCTAACCTTGTTATATCTTTTCTCCATAACCTAATCCAACGTAATCTTGCCAATTCTGCATTTGCGAAAATCATCAATAACTGCATTTGCTGCACGGTCAAGATCATATTCTCCCTTGCTTATCACAAAGCCTCGTTTCTTAGCAATGCCTTCAAGAGACAAATCATCACCAAAACGGGTTTTTAACAGCCCTGGATATTTCTGCTCAATCATATCGATCAGCTCTAAAGCAAGCTCGATGTTGTCTGCAACAACTTCATCCTTTATACTTCCAACAAACAACAGCTTCTTCGCAACCTCTTGATCTTCAAGGTTGGGATAAAGCGTTCCCGGAGTGTCGCAGATTTCAATATTATCCCCAATTGACACCCACTGCGTCATTTTTGTCACGCCCGCCTTGTTCCCTGTTACCGCTTTGGCCTTGCCACACAGATTATTAACAAGGGTGCTTTTGCCAGAGTTTGGCACTCCGATAACTATCGCTCTAATAACGGTCTTGATGCCTTTTTTTGCAAATCTATCAATCTTTTCTTTTGCAAGAGAAAGAATTTTTTGCTTTATGACTTTTGACGCACCAGAAAGAATGCTGTTCATAACAACATAGTCACACTTGGCCCCTTTATAATTTTTTGCGAGCTCTCTTACACGAGCCTCATCAGCAAGGTCAACCTTGTTGAAAACATACAAAACAGGCTTGTCTTGTGAAAGTTTTGATAAACTTGGGTTGATTGATGATATAGGAGCACGGGCGTCAAGAAGATAAATTACGACGTCAATATTCGCAAGTTTACTGCGAATTTCCGCCATTGTCTTTTTCATATGCCCTGGAAACCAGTTAATTTTCATATGCTCCTCCTTTTTTCTATTCGTTTTTCAGCAGATCTGGTCGAACAATCTTGGTTTTTTCTTCACTTTGTTGCTTGCGCCACTTGGAAATTTCTTGATGATTGCCTGAAACTAGCACATCTGGAACGGCAAGCCCCTCAAACACCTGAGGCCTTGTATATTGTGGATATTCCAAGCTCCCCGACGAAAAACTTTCTTCGTCGAGGCTTTCCTTCGTAATAACCCCATCGATAAACCTTGACAGGCAGTCAATAATTACCATTGTTGGAAGTTCTCCACCGGTCAGCACGTAGTCTCCAATTGAAATTTCCTGAGGCTTCAATAGGTCAAGAACCCTTTGATCAACCCCTTCATAATGCCCACAAATAAAAATAATGTGCTCTTTTTGCGAAAGTTCTTGCGCTGCCGCAACAGACAATTTGTGGCCGCTTGGGCTGGCAAAAACAATATGCGAGTTATCCTTTTGTACGCTTTTTACAGCATCATAAATTGGCTGAGCCGTCATCAGCATACCTGCTCCACCACCAAAAGGATAGTCATCACATTTTTTATGTTTATCTTTTGAAAACTGACGTATATCTATTACGTTTATTTCAAGAATTCCATTCTCTTTCGCCCTTTTCAAGATGCTCGAATCGAGATAGGAGAAGCTTTCTGGAAAAAGCGTCAGGATGTCTATTTTCATACCATAACCTCTTCAAGGCGTTTGCTGTCAACAATAAGTTGATCATTCTCCACCTTAAAAATCTCCTCAACGTAAGGAATATCGTAAGTTCTGCCTTCATTTTCTACAACGAAGATGTCGCTTGCGCCATAATTTAAAATTTCGACAATTTGGCCAACCATATTGCCCTCATCATCATAAAGAATAGTTCCGATCAGATCATCAACTAAAAATTGATCGTCCCCCTTCATTTCCTCTAAAAGAGTTTTTGGCACTTTTATCACCAAATTTCTATAATTTTCCGCATCATTGCGGGTTTTTATCTCATCAAATTTTATATACAAAAAGCCTTGTCGAATCGAAACACGCTCTATATGCATGTTTTTATTTCCGACAAGACACTCTGTCAAAACATCAAAAATTGAAACCACATCGGTCAAAAGTTCTGCTTTCACTTCGCCTTTGATGCCTTGTGGCTTTAATATTCTTGCAATTTCGATCACATTATTCTCCAAATTTAACAAAAACCTTTTTGCCTGTTCTTGATGAGATTGATTTGATTATTGTTCTGATGCTTGCAGCAACGTTGCCAGCCTTTCCAATAACTCTGCCCATATCGTCTGCAGCAACCGAAACATGAATCACTGTTTGAGTTTCTTCTTCTGTTTCGCTTACTCTTACTTCATCTTTATTGATAACAAGACTTTTTACGATATATTCTACGATTTCTTTCATTGATTCGTCTCCCTTAAAATAGTCTGATTTAAGTCTAAAGCGCCAAGAAGAATGTTCTTCTTGAAAACGCTTTTGCAACAAAAATCCTTTTTCCTAAACAGTCATTTAGGACGTTTTAAGCCTTTTAGCCTTATTTTGCGATTACGCCGCTCTTAACAAGAAGTTGTTTTGCTGTTTCAGTTGGAGTAGCGCCGTTTTTGAGCCAAGTTTTTGCTTTTTCTGTGTCGATTTTGATTTCAGCTGGATCAGTAAGTGGATTGTAAGTTCCGATAATATCGATAAACTTGCCATCTCTTGGTGATCTTGAATCAGCAACGATAACTCTGTAGAAAGGTGCTTTTTTGTCTCCCATTCTTGTAAGTCTAATTTTTACTGCCATGTTTTCCTCCTATAAAATTTTGTATATAAAATTGCACTAGGCAATGATATACCATCTTTGGTATTTGGGTTACATAAATTTGTTTTTAAATTTGCCACCCTTTAATTGTTTCATCATCTCTTTTGACTGTTCAAAAGATTTTAGAAGTTGGTTTACTTGTTGAATTGATGTACCACTTCCGTTTGCAATGCGTTGTCTTCTGCTTGCTTTGATGATTTCTGGATTTCTTCTCTCTTTTGGCGTCATTGATTGAATGATCGCTTTGTTGACTTGCATCTGTCTTTCGTCAATATCAAGATTTTTGATTTTCCCGCCAATGCCAGGAATCATTCCTAAAATATCTTTGATATTTCCCATCTTTTTGATGCTTTCAAGTTGAACAAGATAGTCTTCAAAGGTAAACGAATTTTCTCTAAACTTCTTTTCCATTTCCTTCGCTTGCTCTTCACTGACTGCCTCTTGCGCCTTTTCAATAAGACTGAGCACGTCACCCATTCCAAGAATCCTTCCCGCAATACGGTCAGGATAGAAAGGCTCTATATCGCCAATCTTTTCACCAATTCCGGTAAACTTGATTGGTTTTCCTGTGATTGCCCTGATTGAAAGCGCTGCACCGCCACGAGTATCACCATCAAGTTTTGTAAGGACAACTCCTGTGATGTCAAGATCGCGATTGAAGCTTTCCGCAACTGTAACAGCATCTTGTCCAGTCATTGCATCCACAGTAAGTAAGATTTCTGTCGGAGTAACTTCTTTTTTGATGTTTTTAAGCTCATCCATCAGTTCTTCATTGATATGAAGTCTTCCTGCCGTATCAATGATGACTGTATCAAAACCCTGTTTCTTTGCGTGATCAATTGCCTCTTTTGACGTCTTGACTGGATTTTGAGTGCCTCTTTCAAACACTTCGACATTTGCTTGCTTTCCTACAACTTGAAGTTGATTGATTGCTGCCGGTCTGTAAATATCGCAGGCTACAAGCAAAATCTTTTTGCCAGATTTCTTCAGGTGTGCCGCAAGTTTGCCACACATTGTAGTTTTTCCCGCACCTTGAAGTCCACACATCATAATCACTGTTGGAGGTGCCGGCGAAACTGCCAGTTTTTGCTCGTTTGAAGACATGAGCGCTGTAAGCTCGTCACGTACAATCTTGATGACCTGTTGCGCTGGAGTCAAGCTTTTTAAAACTTCATCCCCAACTGCCTTTTCAGACACAGACTTGATAAAATCTTTTACAACAAGATAGTTTACATCCGCTTCAAGAAGTGCGATTTTAACTTCCCTCATTGCCTCTTTAATTTCAAGTTCTGTAAGGCGTCCTCGTTTTGTCAACTTTGAGAAGATATGGTTAAATTTTTCCGATAGTGATGAAAAAAGTGCCATTTACTCCTCCTCTTTGCGTGAAAGTTTTTCTCTCAACATTTCATTTTCCTGTTCGATCGCCTCAAGTTTTTTAACAAAACCCAGTTTCTCTTCATAAAGCTTCAGCTTTTTCTCTGCCTTGCTTACGCTGTCCATGACGGCCTGCCTTGAAACGCCAAGATTTTCAGCAATTTCGCTGACTGTCAGATCGTAACCGAGATAAGACGACATGATATCTTGTTGACCACTGCTCAACAATTTGCCATATGCATCAAACAGTTTGTTTAAAATGATGTTTTCTTCTACTTTCATAACTTTCATGTAAAGCATTTTTACTTTACAACGCTATTCTAGCACAAAAAAAAGAAGATTGCAAGTGTTTTTCGCAATCTTTTTATATTTTTATTAAAATTTATTTCAATGTTTCCCACAGGCATACTTTAAAATGGGCTTCATCTTATCATTTTTAGTTTACAGTAACCCCTTTTACTCAGGCAGAAGTTTTACAATAATGTAATTACTTACACCATAGTAGTCTGGATTCAAGGTTATAATATCGCCCTGCTGATTAAGAATTCCTTTTTCAACAAATTCAACAAGGTTGCTGTTTGTCGTTATATCATAACCCAGTGTTTTCATAACAATTTTGCTTATTCCTGCCTTGCAGCGAAGCCCAAGCATTATATGTTCTTCCAGCCTTTGTTGGTCATTAATCGCTTCTATTGTATGTATTCTGTCATAATACCCACTAAATGTAGTATCGTTTGCTATCCTCTTACCATTCAAATAAGAGTGAGCGCCCAGCCCAAAGCCGACATACTCTTGCCCCGTCCAATACTTGAAGTTATGATAGCTTTCATAACCTTGTTTGGCAAAGTTTGAAATTTCATATTGACTAAACCCTAAAATCGCCAATTTGTCAGTCATTTTTTCATAAACATCAACGCAGTCATCATCAGTTGGCAGAAGATGCTTATTTTTTTCGACCAGTCGATGTAATCTTGTCCCCTCTTCAACTTGAAGCATATACGCAGAAATGTGGGTAATTCCAAGCTCTGCAAGTGTGTTAATTTGGGCAAGAAATGCATTTTCGTCCATATCTTTTAACCCAATCAAAAGGTCGCAAGAAACATTGTCAAAATATTTTTTTGCAAGTTTAACGGCATCAATCGCCTCTATGCTGCTATGCCTGCGCCCTATAAACTTAAGTTGATTTTCATCAAGGCTTTGCACCCCTAAAGAAATTCTATTTACACCATTTTTCTTATAAAATGAAAGTTTTTCTTCGTCAAGAGAACAAGGATTTGCTTCAATGGTAAACTCAAGTCCATCTTTCCACTTGAAGTTTTCCTTTAGTGCTTCAAAAAGTTTGCAGATGAGATTTATAGGCAAAATGCTAGGCGTTCCGCCACCTATATAAATAGAGTCAATCTCGCGTTTTTTTTCTCCAGCAAACTCCTTTATTTCTTCGACAAGGCTGTTTATATATCTTTCTTTCTCATCATCAGTTTTCACAAAGGAAGAAAAGCCGCAATAAGAGCATTTACCGTCACAGAATGGAATATGTACATACACTCCCAGCATGCTATTCTCCGTCATCAAGCTTAAGAATTGACATAAAGGCCTCTGAAGGAATTTCAACCGAGCCGACCTTTCTCATTCTCTTTTTGCCCTCTTTTTGTTTTTCAAGAAGTTTGCGTTTTCTTGTAACGTCGCCGCCATAGCACTTTGCAAGCACGTCCTTTCTCATCGCCTTGATTGTTTCTCTTGCAATAACCTTGCCACCAATGGCTGCTTGAACAGGCACTTCAAAAAGCTGTCTTGGAATGATTTTCTTAAGTTTCTCTGTAAGCACCCTACCCCTTGCATAGGCTTTATCCTTAAATACAATAATTGACAGGGCATCACATTTTTCTCCATTAAGCAGAATATCAACCTTGACAAGGTCGCTTCTCTCATAACCCGCCATTTCATAGTCAAAACTAGCATAACCCTTCGTACGCGACTTTAAACTGTCAAAAAAGTCATAAATAATTTCTCCAAGAGGAAGGGTATAGTTCAGCCTTACCCTGTTTTCATCAAGATACGTCAAATCTTTATAAATGCCGCGTTTTTCTTGACAAAGATCCATAATCGCCCCCACATAATTTGGCGGAGCAAACACGCTTGCCTTCACCATTGGTTCTTCAATATAGTCAATCTCCACAGGGTTTGGCAGCGATGAAGGGTTGGAAAGCTCAATCATCTCGCCATTTGTCTTATACACGTGATAAAATACACTTGGCGCTGTTGTAATGATGTCAAGGTCAAATTCCCTTTCAAGTCTTTCTGTTATGATTTCAAGGTGTAAAAGTCCCAAAAATCCACATCTAAAACCAAAGCCGAGCGCCTGAGACACTTCTGGTTGAAACTGAAGGGAAGCGTCATTAAGTTTAAGTTTTTCAAGACCATCTTTCAGATCGTTATATCTCGCGCCATCAACAGGGAAGATTCCGCAAAAGACAACTGGCTGCACCTCTTTATATCCCGGCAGCGCCTCAGTAATCGGATTGTCAACTTTCGTAATCGTGTCGCCAACTGCCACATCGCTGATCGTCTTAATTGAGCCTGCAAGATAGCCAACATCACCCGCACGCAAAACATCAACTGGTTTTTCATTTGGCACAAAAACGCCCACTTCAGTCACGTCATAAATCTTGCCTGTTTGCATCATTTTGACTTTATCGCCCACCTTAAGCGTTCCGTCAAAAATGCGGACAAGGCAAATTGCGCCTTTGAAGTTATCATAATAGCTGTCAAAAATAAGCGCCTTAAGTTTGCCATTTTCGTCACCTTTTGGAGAAGGAAACTCTTTGACAATCATCTTAAGCACATCCTCTATGTTTGTGCCCTCTTTCGCTGAAATGCAAGGTGCGTGCATTGCAGGAATGCCCACCACGTCTTCCACTTCCTTCTTCACCTCTTCTGGCCTTGCCGATGGGAGATCGATCTTGTTTATAACAGGCAAAATTTCAAGGTTGTTGTCAATAGCAAGATAGGCGTTTGCAAGCGTCTGCGCTTCTACGCCTTGAGAGGCATCAACAATAAGAATTGCCCCTTCGCACGCAGCCAAAGAACGCGAAACTTCATAAGTGAAGTCCACGTGTCCTGGAGTATCAATAAGATTAAGCTCGTATGTCTCTCCGTCGAGAGTATAATTCATTTTGGTTGGGGTGAGTTTGATTGTAATCCCCTTTTCTCTTTCAAGCTCCATCGAGTCAAGAAGCTGCTCTTGCATATCTCTTTTTGCGAGGGTGCCCGTTTTTTCAATCAAACGATCGGCAAGTGTCGATTTGCCATGATCGATGTGAGCCACAATGCAAAAATTTCGTATTTTATTTATTCTGTCCATACTCCACATTATATATCTTTTTTTTTAGGAAATCAATTGTTTTTTCAAGATTAGTTGCACATACTAGCCTTATAAAAGCAAAATTTTTTAAAATTAGTCAAAAATCGCTTTATTTTATCTTTTAGTTATGATATAGTAATCATAAGAACAAAATATTGTACGAATAAATATTGAGGTGTTTATGAATTTATTTAATTCTTGGCTTGTTGAGCAACCTATTGCGCATAGAGGCCTTCACGATAAAGCTGCCCCAGAAAATTCACTTGCCGCTTTTGCAAATGCTATTGACAATGGTTATGCAATTGAGTTTGATGTACGCTCAATTGCTGACGGAACAGTTATCGTATTTCATGACGAGAGTCTTTCTCGTCTAACTGACAATGACGGATATGTCAAATTTTTAAATAAGGCCGATTTGTCTCTTCTTTCTCTTAAAGGAAGCGAAGAAAAAATCCCTACTCTCCAAGAGGCTCTTGATTTTATTGACGGACGCGTGCCAATTCTTATTGAAATTAAGAATGACGGAAAAGTTGGAGATCTTGAAAAAAGCGTGCTTGAAATTCTGAAAAATTATACGGGCGACTATGCCATTCAATCATTCAATCCTTACGTGCTTGAATATTTTAAGAAGAATGCTCCTCATATTTTGAGAGGCCAACTTGCAGGTTTCTTTAAGGGACAAAAACTTGCTTTCTTCAAAAAATACGCCCTTAAAAGAATGCTGTTAAACAGCAAAATCAGCTACCCTGATTTTATCTCATACGAGGCTGCGCGCCTTCCAAATCGATTTGTACGCAAATATAAAAAGCTTCCACTTCTTGCTTGGACAGTAAAAAGCCAAAGCGAATATATGAAGGTTGTAAAATATTGCGACAACATAATCTTTGAAGGCTTTGAGCCAAATATTTAACCCTAACTATACAAAACAAAAGTTGAGATAATCTGACAAGTAAAAAAAAGACATACTGATCATATGTCTTTTTTATTAGATTTTTGTTTAGTTTTTAAGATAAGCAACTTTTTTAATCCCATACACCCTTTCATCCGATAAAGCAAAGGGCTTATAGTCAATGTCTATGTTTTTTTCTTGCTCACAGACAATGATGCCCTCTTCACTTAAAAGCTTTGCCTCAGCAATTTTTTCAAGACATTTTTCATAGATTCCGCTTTTGTATGGTGGGTCAAGTATAATTATGTCAAACTTTTGTCCTTTAAGGCGAGAAATCGTCTCTTCGTAGTCAGCACAAATTACCTTTGCATTTGCTGGCAAACCAATGCTTTTAAGGTTGTCCTGAGTAAGTTTGATCGAGCGCTTATCAAGATCGGCAAACACCACCTCTTCCGCGCCACGGCTGAGCGCCTCAATCCCAAGCGCGCCAGTTCCACAAAAAAGATCGAGCACCTTTGCGCCAATAAGCTCAAACTGAAGTTTATTAAAAATAGACTGTTTTACCATATCAGCAGTTGGCCTGATATGCTCAAATGGCCTGTCTATAAGTTTTTTACCTTTAAATTTTCCTGCAACAATTTTCATATTTACATATTAGCATATTTTATTAAAAAGGTCAAATCTACAACACCTTTTTTCACACAATAACAATTTTTTACATAAACTTGTAGATGTGAGGAGGAAAAATGCACACAATTAAAAAAATCGCACTCGTAGCCATTTGCCTTATGCTTGCACTGGCAAGCAGCTTGATGTTTGTTGGCTGCGGAAAAGACAATAAAATCAGGCTAAATGAAGTGACGCACAGCATATTCTATGCACCGCTGTATGTTGCGATAAACATGGGATTCTTTGAAGATGAAGGACTTGAAGTAACTCTTGAAAGCGCAACGGGATCTGATGCCTCTATGACTGCACTTGTAAGCGGCAGTGCCGACATTGCGCTGATTGGACCTGAACAAGTTGTCTACACCGAGGATATTAAAGACCGACCTGTAATCTTTGGCCAGCTTACACAAACAGATGGATCTTTCTTTGTTGGACGTGATGATACAGCCGATTTTAATCTTGATATGCTGAAAGGGAAAACCATCATTGGCGGTCGCCAAGGCGGACTTCCTGCGATGACTCTTGAATACATCATTGAAGAAGCAGGCCTTACTATCGGAACTGGAGAAGGAGAAGTCAACCTTCGTACAGATGTTGCCTTCCCTATGATTGCAAGCGAGTTTATAACTTCTGGAAGTGAATTCTGTACACTGTTTGAGCCAAACGCCACCAATCTTGAGAAGGCTGGGAATGGCTACGTTCTGCAGGCTGTTGCCACATACTCTGGTCAGCTGCCATACACATGCTTCACTGCAAAAACTAGTTTCCTTGAGCAAAACAGCGACAAAGCAGAAAGCTTCTTAAAGGCAGTCAAACGTGGCTATCAATATTTAAAAGAACAAAGCTATGAAAACAGCGCGAAAGCCCTTCAAGCCTCTTTCTCAGGAATGACAATTGAGGAGCTTGCTATCGCTGTAAAAGAATATCTTGCAATCAACGCTTGGGATGATGATATGATTTTATCACAACAATCTTTCAATCGTTTGATTGACGTATTAAACAATGCAAGTGACGAAGATTACTCACCATCATACAATAACCTCGTCAACAACACCTTTGCGACAAATATCGCATAAAAAAAAACGGACACGAAGTCCGTTTTTTTATGCAATAAAATCTCTCATTTATACGTAGTAATCTTTGTAGCTTTCGGCTTTTGCTTTTGGAGCCTTTGTGCCTTTAGCTGCACCGCGTCCACCACGTCCGCCACCTTTACGCTTCTTGATCACAACAATTGTCACAACAACTCCAGTTGCAACCACAACCACGCAAGCAAGGGTAATCCATAGCCATAAAAGATCTGATGCGTTTGCATTTTTATCTTCCTTTGAAGTAATTTTGATTTTGATTTCTTCCTTTCCGGCAGCATAATCAAACTTACTCATATCAATATTAAATGAATAGATTGTATTTCCTTCTTCATCCAAAATTGAATCACTTTGGAATGTCGCAGGAAAAACAAATGTAAGCGGATCTTGCACTTTGGTTTTTATGTCTTTCTTGAGAGCCTCAACATCAAGCATATATCCTTTTTTGACAGTAATTCTTAATGGAACAATGCCTTTTTTAGCAATTTGAATTGCTTCTTCTGTGTTATATTCATTTCCGCCTAGGCTTATAAGCAAAACTTGCTTGTCGTCAAAGGTAAAATTTACATTCGCCGGATCGGCTGTAAACACAGCAATCAGTTTTACCTCTCTATTGAATGTAACTTGCTGCACTTTCTCAATAGCGTCATATTCTGAATTAAATGCATCTTTCGCATTTCTATTAAAAACAACCTTCAGTTCGCTGGCAGCAATATCCTCTACTGTTTGCTTCTCATCTTCCCATCCGTCACCGTCTGCGTCATCAGTTTCGTTGGTTGCTTTATAATAAACATCCCAATGATCAAAAGCATAAATTCCCTTAGACTCTGCAACAATCTTTTTCGACTTTGCATCATATCTAAATTCAAGTGAAACGCTTTCATAGATAGAGCCTACAGCCGCTTCGCTCATTCTAACGCCACCCTCATCGGTATTCAGAACGGCCGCCAGCCCCTCATAAGGAGTTGTTTGCTCTACGCTAAACGAATATCTCCCTGCTGTGCTAGCGTTTGCTTCAAGAGTAAACGACCACCCAAGCAGTTCGTTTGCTGTAACTTCTGTAGTAACTACATTTTCAGTATTTTGATAGATAGTAAGTCTGTCAAACCACCCTTGACAATCGTCTAACAATGTCACCTTAATGGTTACAGGATCACCATACTTAAAGATCTTCCTGTGTGCCTCACCTTCTGCCGCTCCTTCGAATGAAGCATCTTTGATCGTTTTGACCGAACTTAGAGCAATTTCAAAATTGCCTTCTGGAATAATAAACTCAAAGTATTCAAACTGCTGAAGAACAACTTTCGCACTTTTATAGTCCCAGATAGTATTAAAATCAAATGCCTCAAGTGCGCCGTCAAAAAGCTCTACACTCGTCAAAAGATCTTTTGTTATGGTTGTATATTTTTCATCAATTGCAGTTAAATTTTGAAGATTAGCCTTAATCGCGATGCTGTCATCTCCTACAGGGTTGATAGCGTTTTGAAGATAATAGTCATATCGAATGTTGTTTGCAGTATATGCAGTTGGGCATCCACCAATGATGGCACCTGCTTTCAGTGAAAAATTTACATAATCGTGTTCACCTGCAACAGTTCCACCAAAAATTGTGTTTTTAACTTGCGTGTTTGTCCCATCTACAACACCTACAATTCCACCAAAATATTGATACACGTCCTCAATAATGTCAAGATTTTTCCCACCATAGGTTATTTGCCCAAAATTAAGTGAATTTACAACTACTCCCTGACTAAGCATCCCTACAAGTCCGCCAACTTGAATGCTTGCCATTTCATCTAAAACAAAGTTCGTAGAATAGTAAGCTATGCAGTCTTCCACGTTCTTTTTTTCTGTGCTTTTTCCATTAAGTCTGCCTGCCAGCATACCGAAAGTAACTTTAGAGCCAAGATGAATGTCATCTCGGAGGGCATCTCTTGTTTTTTCAACGCCATCTTCTTCATCAGTATAAGTTTCGGTATATATTTCTTGCACTGATGTAAGGTCTATTTCACAGTTTTTAATAGTTGTATCATCTCCAAGTCCAACAAGCCCGCCAATATACGCCCCTGTTGAAGACATGTTTCTCAAATCATATGTAAGCGATCCTTCCAATTTTAAATCTTGAATCGTCGCTCCCTTTGCCCTTGGAATAAGTCCATAACATGATTGCACACTTCCATCTTCTGGCGCGCCCAAAGTTAAATTTGTAATTTTGTATCCATTCCCATCGAAGAACCCTTGAAACTCGTTTGTGATTTGTGAAATGTCGATAACGACATTCTCAAGGTCATTTTGAAGCGTAATCTTAGCATAATTTCCATTTAAAGCGTTCTGAAGATCCTGCGCTGTTTCGACCTTTTTTTCTTCGTTTGGCGCTGCTTCTTCTGCATAAACAAAATTATTTGCAAGCGCAAAACTGCCTGCAAATATCATTACTATTGATAAAATTCCCATCCACAATTTTTTCATATTTCCTCCAGCACAAACTAGTGCTTTTATTTTTTGTTTTGCATTTTAAAACAAATTAATTAATATTTTTATTGTCGAATAGCATATTTAGTATTTATATATTTAATTTATCATATAAATTTATTTTTTCCAAACAAATTACAAAATATTTTAAAATAATAAAAATATTACAAAAATAAATATGAATATTTTTTTATATAAAATTTTAGTGGTAATAATCACAAAGCATTAAATCGATTTTTTCTAATTAGTTTTTCTTTATCCTTTTGAATTTGTGATTTTTCTTGCCTTTTTTGCACCGGCTTATTGATATTCATAAGATAATAGCGCATTTCGTCTAAGCAGTGATCATCCTTTTTGATCGGAATATCATCATCTCCCCACCAATATCCCTTTATCTCCGAAATCAAGTTCACGCAGTTTTTGAATATAAATAAATGAGCTTTTCCTTCGCCATCTTTGAGATAGCTTTTAACCTTGCTTATTCCGCTAAACATATCCTTGTTTACTTTAGGGTTTACCAAAATGTCGTTATCATAAAAAAGATCAACAACGCTTTTGCTGCTTGCAAGCGTTCGCTGAGTTGCCGCACTATCAATCAGCGCGCATAATTTTCCATTTTGATAATGCCACCCCAGTCGTTTTGAAATCTCTTTAATGCGGTTTGCGTGATATGTTACATCCTTCCCCTTGTCAAAGTGCTCGGCTATTACATACACGTTTCCATCAAAATCCTGTGCATACCAGTGTGCAGAAAGAGGGTTGTTGAGGCCGGGGTCAATGGAAATGGTATCATACCACTCTTTTGGCACGTCAAAAGGCTCAATCACATGCACGCTTTCTTGAAACTCGCTATACACAAGCCCGCCGCACTGCATAAACTTGCCATAGCGCCTACTTTCGAGTTCCTCTTCTGACATACTTTTTGTCATAGCCTCAATTTCGTGTTTATCAAGATATGGATTATCTGCCCACTCCATTTCTTCATGCCAGACATTATCATCATTATTTTGATTTAAATAAATTTCGTTATACACCCATGTCAGTCCTTTTAGCGGGGTCATCGTACCAAACACTTCTCCCTGCCTATCAAGGACTCTCATGCGACATTCTTGGTAAATATCATATGGCGGTTCTTCATCAAACCAAACAAAGTCAAGTGATGAGCCCTGAAATTTTTCTCTTCCCTGATCACAGCTTTTAAAGCCAATTTTGGAAAGCGAGCCAAACACATTTTTGACCATAATAAAGTCAATTACGCCCCCTTCTGCGCTATCCGAACGGCCGCTGGACATGACAATATGGTCAATCCAATCCTTTCTTAAGTAGTGCAAAATTTTGCTTTGCGCGACATCACGCTGCACCTGTTTTGACAGACTTACAACCCATGCCGAAATTGGCTTATTTTTCTTAAAAGGATGAATTCCTCTTGCAAGCCAAACCGTTTCTACCGCGCCGCACTCGGTCTTACCTGAGCGATTTCCTCCAAATACCCAACGATTCTTCTTGCAGCACTTATGAAACTCCATTTGTTTTTTGTGGATAATTTCTCCGCTGTTATAGCGTGACAAATTGTCTTCTCTTTGCCTTTTTTCGATTTCTTGCGTCACAAGCTGCAACTTATATTTTATCTCTTCCATTTCTCTCTCCGCTAAAAAGTTTACATTTGCCCATAATATCGACAAATATTTGTTTTGACCCGTTCCCCCTTTCGATATACACTTGACTTATGAAAAAATTAGTAATTTCTCTATCGCTTATTATTTTCTGTCTTGCCATTCTTCCAACCAGTGCACAATACTCTTACGCTGAAAAAATCTACTGGGCCAAGGTTGAACAAAATGGCACTTATTTTTATGCTCTTGCTGACGAGACAAGCCAGCTGTTTATTTTGCCTGAATCTTATTTTGTAAAACTTACCGGCGAAAAGGATAATTTCTTCTCCGCGCAGTATCGAGACATACAGGGATATGTGAAAAAAGATGAAGTGAGCCCAATGGATGGAACGCCGTCAAATCCATACTATATTGAATCTTTCAGAGCATTTTTGCCTGCAGGTACGGGGCTTTATGCCATCAGTCAAATGATGGATGAGTATAAAATCATTGACATCCCATACCTATATGAAAATCTGACCTATTACGGCTCGATTGCTGGGCAAACTGCCATCCCAGAAAAAAGTAATATCTGGCATTACTGCAAATATGGTGAGGATTATGGCTATGTATATTCCATTTTTTGTGACAAGCTGGAATCCCCACCACTAAACCATGAAAGTTTTTCAAAAATTGACAGCGTTTCATTTGAAGAGCCTCCAATAAAAGCACTCTCGCAAACAGCAATGGCTTTTATTATTATCGGCGTTTCTCTTCCATGCCTGATTGTTTTATATCTTCTCATCAGACCTAATATGATGAAAGTAAGCCTGCCAAAAGAAAAATCCAAATATAAAGCAGCAAAGCGAAGGGATTACTTTGAATTTGACCAATCAGATTTAAATTAAATGGCAATTTGCTCCTCCGCCATTTCTTGCTCTTTATAGCTTTGGTAAATCTCCATAATCCACTTCTCTCCCGCCAAATACCTTTGAAGCTTTTTCTCGTCATATCCAAATTTACTCATAAAGCCACAAAATTTTTCTTCCGCAGCAAGAAGATGTCTAAAATAAGTGCGTATGTTTAAATTATGTCGCTCGGCTATTGCTTGAGATGAATCTCCGTCCATATATTTCTCGATTAAAATTTGAGCAGAATGTCTATCGCACTCAAGGAGCGCCTTGTCGGCAAGCACCCTAACATTAATCAGTCTCTTTTTCCTCTCGGTCAGCTCCAATATGCGATCAGCAACTGCCATTACAGAATTTTGCGACTGATTTTGCCCAACAAAATAAAATGAATTGAAGGCGTTTTGTTTGACAAGTTTGTCAATGGCCTCGCTTACCCTATCTAAAAATTTATATACCGATAAAATTGTTTTTCCCCATGTATTATTCTTCATATTTTTCTCCTTTTTTATGAAAATTGCCTAAATTATAAGTAGTGAAAATTGAAAAAGTCAACGTTCACTGACATAGTATTACATATTTTTGTAAAATATTTTACAAAAATGAGTGTTTTTTTCGAATTTTGTCAAATTTTGTCAATTTTTGTCGAAACGACTACACTTTTACGTATGGAGATTTAAGATTATTTAAACTTTTTTTTAAAATCTGTTGCACTCTAAGAAGTTTTGTGCTAAGATTGTATTGTTGCTTAGGCTTCTGCCTGGCATAAAACTTACAATTAAACAAATTTATTATGCTGGTGTGGCGGAATGGCAGACGCGACGGACTCAAAATCCGTTGGTGGCAACATCATGTGGGTTCGACTCCCACCACCAGCACCAACAGGTTTTACCTGTTTTTTTTATTTGGTGGGAGTCGAACGTGTTCGATCGGGTTCCCTGAAAATTGTAAAATTTTTAGGGTAAGGCTTCCACCACCAGCACCAGTAACCTAATGTTGCACGACTAAATACTGAATGAAATTGGTTCAGTATTTTTTATTTGCGAAGGCACCTCCAACCACGTCGCTTCTCGAAGATATGGTTAGCGAACGTGTTTAAATCCACCCGCAAGAGTCCATGTGCGTATGAAAAGCGTGACGTCGCACCAATGCAATAACGGTTACGCCGCTTTACACCGCGCCACATTGAATTGAAGCCCACTCCGTCACTCAACTCATTAAAAAAGCGCCCCAAAACTAGCATAAAATTGCTAGAATTGGAACGCTGCTGGTTCGCTTAATCTAATCATTAAATTCCATAAGTATAAAAACTTCGTTTTTACATTTTACACATTTCATATCATGAATAAAATGTTTTTTCCCTCGCACTGAGGGCTTTTTTATTAATATTCTACATGTGCCACTATCAGACGATGTATTGCACTCGCCAAGACATCTTCCACAGTGAGGACAATATAGCTTGATATTCAATTTTTGCCTCCTTAAAATTTATGGATACAATGCTCGACCACGCCAAGAATGCTTACGTGCCGCGTAATAATGTCTCCATAATTTTTGTTTTCAGGGTGTAACACTACATGATCTGACCGCTTGTAAAAAGTCTTAACGGTTGCGCTGTCATCAAGTAAGGCGACTACTATCTGACCATTTTGCGCATAGTTGGTTTTGCGGACAACAAGCAAGTCTCCACTTTGAATCCCCACTTCCATCATACTATCACCTTCAGCGTGAAGCAGGAATATCTCGCCGCGACCAAATATATCGCTTGGCAGTGCATACACTCCTTCAATGTTTTCTTGAGCCAGTATAGGTTGACCGCATGTGACCACACCAACCACAGGGGCAATTGTGACTGATGAGGCATCAAAAGTTGGAAAACAGAATATCTTTCCACTCTTGCTTTTTTGCACTTCTCCCCGCTCTGCAAGAATATCTATATATCTGCTTACGACAGAGAGGCTTGAAAGCTGAAACTGTTTGGCTATATTACGATAAGAGGGGCTTTGCCCATTCTTAATCTGATAAGTTTTAATATAGTCCAAAATTTCAGCCAGCAATTTTTCATTTACAACCTTCATACCTACCTCGTTTTTAAAAGAACATCGCGTTCTTTTATGGAAGTATAATAACACACTCTTTTTTAAATTGCAAGCGTTTGTGTCAATTTTTTCAAAAAAAAAATGCCATCTTTTTTCAGACGGCACATTTTTTGCTTTTTTGTAAAATCTTATTGCTTTCCATAAATGCTTTTTCCGCAAGCAGACAAAGCATTTCACGTGGAGATGGTTTACAAATAGAAAAACGGATATGCATTCCTCTTTCAAAATCGGCAATTCCATTTCGCTTATAACTCACTTCAATTGCATGACGCATGGCACGATCAACAATGTCAAGCTTTACCCCATTATCCGATGCGATCTCTTGATATAACCCAACCCCAACTTTAAACTTCTTATCATTGTCATTTATAATCTTTTTTGCCCCCTCCTTAAAGAAAGTATACCCTTTCAAATTGGGTGATATCTTCAGCATAATCAAAAACAGCGACAACTTTTCTTCTATAAGAAGAGCAAAACATTCTTGCATAATTCCTCCGTAGCATAAAGGATTATACTGATGTGGACGCAAAAGTCAATACTTTTTAAATATTTTTGTAAAATATTTTACAATTTTGCTTTATACATTGCTTTAACACAAAAAAAGTTGTGTCTTTACGACACAACATGCATATTAATCTTTACTAAATCTACGCTTTAAGCGTCAAATAGCCATACTTGCCAGTAGTTTCATCCAGTCCAGCGTAAGCATATGTTTTGTCGATCACCTTGCCGTTTGCTTCCCAGTTTGGAAGGGATGAGCAACTTAAAAACATATCTGTACTGCCAGAAACTTGATGCGTAAAGCCAGAAATAGAACAGTTTGCTGAGGCCGCCAATGCGCTTGTTGTCCACTTGCTTCCAATATATATGTTTTCAAGAGCGCTGCACCCAGCAAAAATATGATGCATGTCTTGAACTTTTGATGTGTCAAACGTTGACAAATCTAAAGTTGTAAGATTTGCATTGTTTTTAAATAAATGTTCCATAGACACAACATTAGCCGTTCCAAATCCATTTAAATTAAGTGACGTTAAAGAGGACATTCCAGACAGCATATCTGTCATGTTTATGACTTGTTCATTGCTAAAACTCGAAAGGTCAAGAGATGTCAACGTTCGACAGTTGCGAAACATATACGTCATGGTGGTTGCACTTTTCGTGTTAAACGATGAAACGTCTAGACTTTCAAGGACAGTACATGCTTGAAACATCCAATCAAACCGAGTCACCTTTGATGTATCAAAGCCATTCAGCCCCACAATGTTCTTAATTTTGAAGCACCCTGAAAACATTGCATCCATTTGCGTTACATTAGAGGTATTAAATGATGTAAGATCAAGCGACAACAGTGAGGAACAACTTGCAAACATCGATGTCATCACTTTGACATTTTGCGTATTAAAACTAGACACGTCAACCTCAGTTAAACTAGAACAATTTGAGAACATGCTAAGCATATTGGTCACTTTTGACGTGTTAAAATTTGATAAATCAAGAGAAGTTAGGCTTTTGCAGCCGTAAAACATATTTGACATATCCTTCACACTTGAAGTATCCCAACCCGTCATATCTATTTCTGTCAAATATGAGACCAAACCACTCTCTGATGCAAACATGTTTGACATCTGTGTAACATTTGAAACATCAAAATGAGATAAATCAAGTTTGCTTAACTTTGTAGAATGAAACATCGCATGCATCGATGTGCATTTTGATGTATTAAAATTTGAAATATCCAGCTGCTGAAGACTCATACAATATTGAAACATACCGGATATCGCTGTTAAATTGGGTGTAAACCATTTAGACAGATCGAGCGCAGTAAGGCTTCGACAATAATAGAACATATAGGAAAAACTTGTTGCATTTTCTGTATTAAGTTTTTCTAGTCCATCAATATTCGTAAGTACTTTACAATTGTAAAACATCCCATAAAAATTAGTCACAACAGATGTATCAATGTTGTTGAATGCAATTTTTGTTAGCACGGATGACTTGACACCTGCCTCATTTATTGAATAAACGTAATCCGCTCTGAAAAAATCTTTACAATCGGCTGGCATGGTGATTGTCTCATTTGAAAGGACAAGCATTGCGCCGATGTGCGATGATGTCTCGCGATTATAATAGGTGTAATAGTGGGCAAAGATGCTTTCGTCTTGTGCTTGACTTACGTCAATTGTAGAAAGCACGTCTGTGCTTACGAGGCTACCCCCACCCCGCGAAAACGCGTAGGTGGCGCGGTCAGCGTCGGTATAACTGTCAAAATAAATTTCAGTTATGACAGGGTTGCCGATTGACGAAGCCTCTTCGTTAAACTCTAAATATGCATTTTGAAAGTTTGTTTTGCCAATCATTGGATTTTTGGTGTAATAATAAATATTTGTATAAGTTTCGATTTGAGGCATTGAAACAGCAAAAACACCCATCGACATCGCGATGCAGACGAGAAATGAGTATAACACTACATAAATTGTTGTTTTTACCTTTTTCATTACAATTATTATACACTATTTTATTCAAAAAGTAAATAAATTTTAAATGATTTTGCAAATTTTCACCATGTTGTTTTAATGCGAAAAAAAAACGTTTGTCAGAAGTTTTGTAAAAGGAAAGGCTGACCATTTTACATATTATCTCTTGACAAGCGACAAAATTGTGCTATACTTTTTGTATAGGAGGCACTTATGGACGAAAATTTACCATCTTCTCAATCTTCTGGCAAAAACCTGCATAAGAGAAAACAATCAAAAGCGTATGAAATTTTAGAAACAGTTGGCGCTGACGCTCACTCTATTGTGAGCATGATTTTAAAAAGCCACCAACACAATAAAGATGACCTTAATGCTTTAGCGCGCTGTTTGACTTCTTTTCTCAACAAAAAAGACGTCACCAAAATAGACTTTAATAAACTTTCAACAGCAAAACAAGCCTCAGGGCAATATAATGTTTTGTTGTCTAGCGAAGAAGCAGAAAAACACTTTGTAGACGCTGTTGAGTATGCCGCTGCCGACGCCAACCTTGCAACCGACGTTGTAAAAGAGCTTGTTGGAATTATCATAAGCAACAAACTTAGCCAAACTCAAATATTTAAAGACTACCTTTTAAAAAGCGGCGTGACAGGATATTGTTATACCAAAAGCGATATGTTTAAAGAGGAAATAATCAAACTTGATGATGCCTTTATCGCGTTAGAAAAGCAGACGCAGCCAAGCTTTAACCGCAGCGAATTTATCTCTCGTGCATACCCTTTTGCATTCTATTCAGCATATCAATCAATCAAAACAGACGATACGTCAATCATCTATTCATTCGCACTTGCATCAATCATGGAAATGAACATGCGACAAGGCTTGCTTGATGAAGAACACGCCGAAGAAAACGAATAATCCGAAAGCCGCCAAGCATCCACGCTTGGCATTTTTACTCTCAATAGCTTTTATTTTTAGCAAATTTTTCATTTTTTTTGATTTGATTTGCAAAAATTGTTGACAAATTAATTTATTTCGTGTATAATGCCCTTGTCTTTAGTTGAGATATCAATTTATAGATTTGGACTGCTAGCTCAGTCGGTAGAGCATCTGACTCTTAATCAGGGGGTCCGGAGTTCGAGCCTCCGGCAGTCCACCAAAACACATACCATAAGAACTTTAAACACATTATATGTTTTTAAATCAAATTCAGTTGGTATAATCATAAAAAAAGACTAGTTGCAACTAGCCTTTTTTATTGTTATAAATATAAAATGCTTAATCAAATTCAATAAACAAAGATATATCAACACTTTTTCACATTATTTTAAACCCTTTGCCTAGAATTATATTTTTAAAAAACAATCAAAATGAAACAATTATATTTATAACATTTTATAGATTACCACCCCCTTTTAACCATTAGAAAAAACAGATTGCCACATTTTTTTGCGATGTCGCAATTTTTTTAGTAAAAAGCATTGACTTTTTCTTACACATCATTTATAATATAACTACACAAAGCAAATGTTTTTTAACATTCTGTCGGCTTCGTTCCGACCTTTGCAAGGTGTAGGTGAAGTAAGATTTTATCTTACTTCTTTTTTTTTATGTTGTAAATACTTTTCATATTCAACTAAAACACAAACATTATTCACATCATATCTATTTTTAAAAACCCATAAAAAGAACTCTTTTAAAACAACCATTTTTTCTTTTGCTTGCATTATCTTATTTGTCTGTTTCATAGAGTCTTTTAAATAAGCTTTTTCATTATTATAAAGTATTGTTTCATCATTTATAATGCGTTTTTCTTTCAATGCTTTTCCTTCCTTTTTTCAAATATTTTCGGTTAAGTGTTACTATTGTCGAGTAGAGTAACACTTAACGGCAAGGCTTGGCTAAAGCCAAAGCCTATGCCGATATGAAAGCATTATTGTATATCTGTTTGTAAAATGTTTGCTAACGCAAAAATTTTCTTACGAAAATTCAAGCATTTGACAAGCAGATATACAGTAATGCAAAGAGCAGTCAAGAAAACAAAATGAAATATTTTGTTTTACAAAACAATTTTTAAGAATTCACCTATATCAAAGTTTATATCTATAAGACCTTTATTTATAAATATGACTTTTATATTTTCTAAATCTTCGATAGTAAAATCAATTTTCTTGGCGAATTTATTTTGTAAAGTGCTGAAAGGCATACCAAGTTGAATAGCTAAATTTTTAATACTTATATTATTATTTTTCATAAGCAATCTTAAATAAAACATAAACACCACCTATTCACAAATCAATTCTTGTAAAGTATAATTTTTAAAAAACTTATCTCTTAAAGCTTGTATCTGATATAAAAAAAGTTTACTTTGAGCTATAGTTTTATGGTAAACATACTTTTCTAACTCATCTTTAGTAATATTTAAACAGTTTGCATAATCTTCAATATTACCATTTTCACGCATCAGTTGATAAATTTTAAAATCTTGAAAATTATATAATGTCTTTCCTTGCTTTTTAGCTTTTTCTCTTTCAAGCCATAATCGATGACAATTACTTGTTTCGAATTCATCACCATTATAATAAACATTTTTATAGAAAAAACCATTACAATTAAGCAAATCAAGAAAGTCAGCTCTAAACCCACGAACCAATAAAACAAAGTCCTTTCTTGCTATCTTATGTATATTACAAATATCTTTAACCTTTTGTTTTTTAAAAAAATAACACATTAAAATTTTTTTATTATCAAAATCATAGTTATTTATTAGTTCATTAAAAGACTTTAAAACAAGACTCTCGCATAAGATGTCAAAGTTATTACTTTTATCTTCTAAAACATCATATAAAAACAATTCTCTATCACCATTTTTAGAAATAGAAGTATCAAATGACATCAACAAATCATTTTGTTTAATTTTGTATAAACATTGCATAATTTTATTATCTGCAATCTTTGAAAGCTCTAAAAATAAGTTATCTTTTGTTATATGGTTATTTTGTTTTATGTATTCTAACAAATCAATATAAACATCAAAGAGTATATCATTTTTATAATCATCGAATTTATCCCCATAAAACCTTTTAATCTTTTGATTATATGAATTATTAAGGACTTTAAATTCAATACCATCTAAACCTTTAAAAACATTCATAGTTACCCCTTATTATTTGTTTGATAAATTAACGCGCGAACTTCAGCCAAAAGCGAAACACTAGCTACATACACCCTTACAGGATAACCTAGTTTTTCAAGTGAACTAGCAAAAGTAAGCGCTTTTTCTTTGTCATCAAATTTTTTAACTTTACCATAATGTTTTACTTCATACAATGTTTTCATTTTATTTTCTCCTTTCTATCTAAAACACAAGATTTAATATATTGATAAACTTTTTTATTAAATAAATCATAATCCAAAGGAGAAGCACGAGAAGTTGCAAACTCTTTATTGTCTTTTCTTGAAAATACATAACCAATAACCATATAAACCCCACTTATATTTACGCACAATAATTATTCGTATTGCAAATATTTATGTATAGTTTAATAAAGATTGCAAATATTGTCAACTAATTTTAAACAAATACTTGATATTTTTCTAAAAATTTTATAAGATATACAAATAAAAGGAGCAAACTTTATGAAATTAAAAGAAATTAGAACAAAATGTTTAATGACTCAACAAGAAGTAGCACAAAAATTAAATATAACACAATCAACATACAGTGGCTATGAGTCCGGCAAATACCAACCAAGTATTGACATTTTAATTGCCATAAGCAAATTATTTAAGGTGTCTATAGATTATTTACTAGGCAATGAAAACGAGTTTACAATCGATATGTCAGACTTGCCAGACATAAAAAAAGAGGTCTTGCTTTATTGGTTAAAGCAAGACGAATACGAAACAATACAACAATATAGAAACATTCAAGACAAATTAAAATGGGAAGAAGAAAACCCAGAAGAAGCACACAAACAAAAAATGAATTCTATTATAGAACAACAAAAAGAATATGAAATGTATATGTATAAAATAAAGAAAGCAGAAGAAAAAGAAAAAAATAAAAAAGGATAAACAATGAATGCAGTAATTTATGCTCGTTACTCATCTTCAGCACAGACAGAGCAAAGTATCGAAGGACAAATAAGAGTCTGTAAAGAATATGCCGAAACTAATGGTATTAAAATTATAAACGAATATATTGACCGAGCTATGACCGGCACAAACGATAATAGACCAGCTTTTTTACAAATGATTGAAGATAGTAAAAAAAAGCAATTCGAAAAAGTAATTGTTTACAAGCTCGACCGGTTTAGTCGCAATAGATATGATAATGCTATATATAAACACTTATTAGAGCAAAACGGAGTCAAGGTTATTTCAGCAACCGAAGTGATAGGGGACACTCCAGAAGGAAAAGTAATTGAAAGTTTACTCGAAGCTTTTGCCGAGCTTTATTCAAAAGATTTAAGCCAAAAAGTAAAAAGGGGCTTGCGTGAAAGCGTTTTAAAAGGCAATTTTACCGGCGGCAATATTCTTTATGGATATAAAGTTGAAAATCGCAAAATACTTATACACGAAGAAAATGCTAAAGCAGTAAAAATTATGTTTGAAGAATATGCAAAAGGCACAAGTAAGGTTGAAATTGTCAAAATGCTTAATGAATTAGGCTATCGCACAAACAAAGGCAAAAAATTTTGCAAAAATAGTATAAACAACTACTTTACAAATAAAAAATATATAGGATACTATAAAAATGCATTTGTAGAAAGTTCAACATACTATCCTGCTATAATATCTGTAGACCTTTTCGAACAAGTGCAAGAAAAATTAAACCACAATCAAAGATATGGGAGAAAGTCTAAAGAAACCTTTATTTTATCCGGTAAACTCTATTGTGGGCATTGTGGTGCAACAATGATAGGAACTTCCGGCACAAGCAAAACCGGCAAAATTCATAGCTATTATACTTGTCTAGAACGAAACAAGCGACACACTTGCGACAAAAGCAACGAAAACAAACAAAAACTTGAAGATGACATAATAGCAAAAATAAAAGAAAAGGTATTGCATCCGGTCAATATTGAGTTAATTGCAACCAACATTTTACAAGAATATAATTCAAACATAAATACACTAAAAATCAACGAATATAAAGCAAAAATCAAAGAGATTGATAAACAACTTGACAATATCACAAATCAATTTATAGCAACCAAAAATCAAAAAATCTTGGAAAGATTGAATAAGCATGCTGATGACTTAACAGAATTACAAGAAACTTACGAAAAACAAATCAAAAAAATAACACTTGCAACAAGTATTAAGCACACAAAAGAAGATATAAAAGATTACTTAAATACTTTAATTTTTAAAAATGAAGAAGACATACAAGACAAACAACGCCTTATTGATACATTTGTAAATTCTATTTATGTTTTTGATGATTATTACAATATTTACATTGATATTATTGATAAACATCCACCAACAACATTTGAAGAAGCAAAAAGGCATTTAAACCTTGCTTGTAAAGAGTTCGCACATCAAAGCAAATGCTCCACCATTGCACTTGAGAAATCAAGTGTTTTTTTTATTGCCGGAGTCTCGAACCCTGCGGGTTCCTCTGTCGAGCCAGACCGCAAACAAGTTGCTCCCCGGCTTTGGCTAAAAACAAGCACACCGGCTTGTTTCCTTAACGCGTCGCCCCCACCGGCAGTCCACCATTGCACTTGAGAAATCAAGTGTTTTTTTTTATTGCCGGAGTCTCGAACCCTGCGGGTTCCTCTGCCCTAACCAGACCGCAAGCAAGTTGCTCCCCGGCTTTGGCTAAAAAATCTTTTGCGCATATAACAACTCCTTTATATTACATAATACAAGTTATTAACATAAGAAGTTGCAACTTTTATATAGTCGAGTTGGATTATGTTGAGCTGCCAGCACACTTAAAACTTCAGCTGTTGATTTATGTTCTGCCGATTATGTGTTTTCGAGGTTTACCACACAATTTTATCGTAAAGCCAGCTGTTTATATACCCTTCCATGTCGGTTCCGCTTACACTTATGAAAACGGAAATAAAATCAGCAGGCGTAGCGTTTTTAAAAGCAAATTCATTATAATATTTTGTCAGTGCCCTATGAAATTTTTTATCCCCGATCGTCTGCCTGATTGAGTCAAGCAGCAACACACCTTTTGTGTACGTGCACTGAACATACTCAGGTTCGGTTTCAAACTGGCAAAGAGGCTTATCCATAACTCCGTCAACGGAACCGTTGACCTTGGTGTAAATTTTCACAAAGAGTTTATAGCTGTTTTCAGCGCTTATAATCATTTGATTAAAGTCTTCGCCATACTCAGTATGCTGCTTAAAAAACAGGAGCGTGCTATATTCGGCAAGTCCTTCGTCAAGCCACGCGTGATTATATTGATCGTTTCCGACAACACTATACCACCACTGATGAGCAATCTCATGTACAATCACGTATATATAATCCGCAGCCGCCACCTTATCACTGATAAGCACTAAGTTTGGATACTCCATGCCACCATTCAAAAAGCTGGCCTTAACAATGGAAATCTGCTTATATGGATACTCACCAAACAGTTCTACAAATGTTTGCACCGCTTGCGCGGCCACGTTTACGTTTTCCTCCAAATCAGTATCACCTTTATACCCATAGTAATTAATGGTTACGCCCTCTTGTATCACACTTGCTTTTTCAAACTTTTCCGACAACACAAAGCAAAAATCTCTGACGTTTTCAGCTTCAATTGCGACACACCGATTCTCCTCGTCAGCCCTTTCTTTAGTCACATTTCCACTTGTTGCTATTGAAAAACGATCTGCGTATTTAATTGTAACATCATAATCCGAACAGTCGCTATAAAATGGATCGCCATTTGCGTGGTAAGGGTTTTGACTAAATCCAACCCCCTCTTCGTAAACACAAGCTATGGGATAGAAATTTCCGAAATTTATGGTGTTTTCGCCATTGCCAAGTCTATGATTGATATTTGCAAGTTTAACTGAAAAATCAATATTGATTGCCACCTCTTCATCGGGATAAAGCGTTTCTTGAAGATTGACGACAAGGATATTTTCTTGCTCTCCAGAAATCTCATATTGCGCTTTGTTATCATTCTCAAAACAAACTGATAGGATATCAATCCAGCCGCTTGACAACCCATCGTAGTACGCCTCATCCATTTTATTTGACGCGACTACGCTTCTCTCCCTGCCTGAAGCGAACGCATTGGGGTATAGATGAAAGTATAATGAGTCAAAGGCATTTTCACTTAAATTAACATAGCACACCGTTTGTTGCCCTGTAAGAGTCATGGCTTCCTCGTCGAAAGCAAGGCTCATCACATAATGATTACGCGCCTCTTTTTCAGCCATTCCACAGCCAGACAATGCCATTCCTACTCCAAAAATCGAAAAAACAGCCAATAATAGCAGATATTTTTTTAGTTTTCTTATCATGTTATAATATATTTAGCAAGATTTTGTTTAATTACTTAAGTTTTTTTGTTGTCAAACGCCTACAAATGTGTTAAAATGAAAAGCAAGGAGAAAACTATGTCTTTCTGTAAATATTCAACTGAGTTTATAGCAAGCTCTAAAACAGAGCTTGACAACATCTTTATCAATGACTATCTTCCATTTGCAAAACCACAAGACGTGGTTGTTTATGTGTATGGACTGTATATCTGCAACTCAACTTCTTTTGATAATAGTTTTGAAAATTTTGCAAAAACGCTCAATATGAGCGAAGAAGAGGTTGTTGCTTCTTTTGAATATTGGGAAGAACAAGGCTTGGTTCAAATTTTGCGTACCAACCCTATCGGCGTAACATATATACCACTTAAAAATGTTATTTCAGCAAACAAGCTGTACAAGCCTGATAAATACACCGTTTTCAACCAACAAGCAAACGACATCTTTATGGGCAAGCGTGCCATTTCAAAGCATGAATATCAAGAATACTATGATTTTTTAGAGCGCTATCATGTCGAGCCTGAAGCTCTGCTTATGATTATGAAATACTGCGTAGAAACAAAGAAAAGCGCCGTGGGATACAACTATATACTCACCGTTGCTAAAAACTGGGCAAACGAAGGCATTACGACAACCCCTCAAGTGGAAGAGAGACTTCAACGTTTTGAGGAAAAATCTCCTGAAATTACAGAGATATTCAATTGCCTTGGCATAAAACGCGCGCCTTATGTTGAAGAAAGAGCGCTGCTTAATAAGTGGCTCAACGAATATGGTTTTAATTTGGAAGTTATCCTTCACATATGCAAAAACTCAAAAACAAAATCAAGACTTTCCTTCGAACGACTTGATGTGATATTATCAAAATACTACGAAATGAAGCTTTTCTCTTCAATTGAAATCGACAACTTTGAAAAAGAGAAAAAAGAGCTTTACATAATTGCAAAAGACATCAACAAGACGCTTGGACTTTATTATGAAAACCTTGAAGGCGTTGTGGAAAATTATATCTTAAAATGGATTAATATGGGCTTTGATAAAACCCTTCTTTATCAAATTGCAGACTTTTGCTTCCGCACTTCCGTCCGCACGCTTGACGGTATGGATCGCACTTGCAGCAAACTTTTTAAACTGGGTATTCTTTCACTTTCTGCATTCGAACAGTATATCGGTAACATCCTCGCGCTTGACAACAAAATTCAAGAAATTCTTGACAGCCTGTCAATCAACCGCGTTGTAAACTATATCGACCGCGAAAACTATAAAACTTGGACAGAAGGCTGGAAAATAAGTGACGAGCTTATCTCTCACGCTTGCAGCCTTGCGAAAGGAAAAGAAAACCCTCTGAAATATCTTTCAAGAGTGCTTGCTGACTGGCACGAAAAAGGCATCAAAACAGTTGACGAGGCAAAAAGTACCATTCCAACAGCAACAGCCACGGCAGCACCTGCACCAAAGAAAAACTTTACCGGAAGAAGTTATTCACCGCAGCAACTTAACGCCCTTTTCCAATCTATTGACGAGATTGATGTATAGGAGAAATTATGAGAAACAAAGTTTTAGAAAAAGCAAAAAAAATCATCGCTGATCGTAAGTTCTACGCAGAAAAAGAAGCACAAGAATTTAAAGTAAAGGCTCTTGAAAATGAAAGCTTTAAAGCGGCGTACAACAAATATATATCCCTCATTATTGCAAATGCAAGGCAGGGACTTGGTGAAACGGATGAGTCACTTAAAGCAAAGCAAGAATATCAAAATCTTTTATGCAGCGACTACCCTTACATCACGCCAAATCACTTCTGCAAGAAATGTGAAGACAGCAGTATGGTGGAAGGCAAGTATTGCGACTGCCTTATTGAAGAAATAAACAAAATCTTGAGAGAAGAAAGCGGTTTTCTTTCGCTTGAAGACTTTAATAATACAACATTTGACGTTTTTGCCAACAAAGATTTTATGAAAGTCCTTTATGAAAAAATGAAAAAATGGTGTTATTCAAATTTTGATAAAACACTTATATTCATCTCAGGACAAACCGGTGTTGGAAAGACTCACCTTATGAAATGCATGGCAAACGAGCTTATCAAAAGACATAAAGTCGTAACGCTTACCACCTCTTTTGCAATGCACCAAGACTTTGTCAGAAGTTATACCTGCCGTGACCTTGAAGAAAAGCAAGCATTGCTTGACAGATATCTTTCGGCTGAAGTGCTTTTTATTGACGACCTTGGCACCGAGCTTCGCCAGCACAACATCACAATCAATTTTCTCTATCAAGTGCTGAATGAACGAAAACTGAAAAAACTGCCAACCGTCATCACAACAAACCTTGACATGAATGAGATTCTCGACTACTATGACGAGCGAATCTCAAGCCGAATCGCCGACAAAACAACATCTGTTTGTGTTTACATTCAAGGCGAGGACCTCCGCCTAAAGCAAAACTAATCGCAGCCTCAAAAAAAAGTTAAGCCGTTGTTATGGCTTTTACAGCAGAAAATTAAAGCCAACCTATCAAACACTTAAAAGCAAAATTATGAAAGCCTAGCCACTCCCAAAAACAATACTATATACAGAAAATAAAAAACATATTGGCACAAAATCCAATATGTTTTTTATTGTAAACACTTTCTCCCCTTTTGCCGTTTCATTAAAACACACAACAAAAAAGACACTCAACAATTAATGAGTGTCTTTAAAATTTTTACCAAATTATAGGTGTTTTACCATCCGTATCATAATGCCAATAGTTGCCTTCGGTTGTTGGTTCTTGCTCTGAATAATAATAAACTGTAGCTGATTTTATTATTTCATCATTAATTGTTGCGTTCTGCCACAACTGTTCTCTATTTTTTGCAAGGAAGATACTTTGTAAGTTCAAACAACCTTCAAATGCATTTTCTTCTATTTCTTCCAAAATTAAAGAATCAACTATTAATGATGTAATAGAGTTACAATAATAAAAACTATTAGAAGATATTTTTGAAATCCAATATGGTAAAGAAACTTTTGTTGGAGTTAAACCAGAAGATCCTTTAAAAGCATATTTTGCAATCACATAACAATCTTCATGTATCTCAGAAAATGAAGAACTTGTTGGCTCTAATAATATCATATACGGATTATCTAGGTTACCTACATATTTTCCATAATGAGATATGTTATATTGCCAATCCCATAATCCACCAAAAGCACTTTGACCAACATTTGCGATAGAGGTTGGTAAATTAAACTTATCTTTTAAATTTTTACAGCCATAGAAAGCAGCATCTCCGATTGTTGTTACACCATCTTTTAAATATATCCCTTTAAAGTCACAGAATGTAAATGCACCTTCGCCAATCTCAGTTATAGAATCATCAACAACAATTTCTTCAGTCATTTCATCAAAATAGGAAACTCTGTGTTGACCATCAATATTAGCATTAATAGAGTTATTAGTTATAGCATCAGGCATTATTGTTTTTAAATCTGACCAAGTTTTAACATATTTCCCTTCTTGATATAATCCTGATGGTGAATTTTCATTTACAACAAACTTAGCATATAATGTGACATCTCCACCAATAAAATCATAATTTTCTATTAATTTATTACTTCCCTCAATACACCAACCTATAAACAAATTTTTATATGAGTCTTTGATTTTAGGTAACGTTGTTAACCATTCTATAGACTTAATCTCATCATTCGCTTTGCCTGTTTCAAAAAAATCTATTGCCCTACCATAATCATATGTTATTGTATATGTTGCGTATGTTGCATCAACACCAATTGCCTTATATTCTGTTTTTTCACCATTTAAGTACCAGTATCCATCTTCGCCGATTGTGTATTCATCACCATCTTCGCCGATTGCTTTATCATTGGTCTTAACACCATTTTTATACCAATAACCATCAGTTCCGATTGTGTATTGGTCACCACTCGAACCATTTGTTCCATTTTTAACAACAAATTCATAAGTAGAGTTGTCATCAAGAGTAATAATATATGTTGTTTGTGTTGCATTTGTTTTTAAAGGGTCATCACTAGTTGTTATAGATTTTATGCCATTACCCTTTTGCCCGACATCTCCGACAGCTTTTTTATTGGTTTTAACACCATTTTTATACCAATATCCATCATCTCCAATTGTCCAAACATCTGCATCTTCGCCATCATCTCCCTCTTCCCCTTTCAGGTCTTCAATAGCAATAAGGTTACTCCACGATTCACCATCGTAGTATTGAATGTATCCGTTTTCAACCTTAAATTCAATTTCCGGTGCATCTGTTAGCGAACATGCCGCCAAACAAAACATTGCTGGAATGATCAAGCAAATTGAAAGTATAAACATTAAAATTTTCTTTTTCATTTTTTCTCCTTTTATTTTTTTACACAAAAAACACTTGCAAAAAATTAGTTTGCAAGTGCAATATGTGTTTTATTTATTTTGTTGCAAGAAAAAATTTTTAAAAAAAGCCGTTAAAAAAAGCCGGCAGCTTTTACTGCCGGCACATCTGCCAAACCATCCTCGAATTTGCGTAACATTTTTTCTAGTATTCTGCCCGCTCCGCCTCTTCTTTTGTCCGGTGCACCGTTC
>JAGAKV010000012.1 GCA_017625505.1 Clostridia bacterium
AGGAGAAATTCTATGTGGCAAAAGGTAAAGGATTTTGTCACTAGATGGTAAAGAAACATGAGATTAAACAAATTTTTATCAAACAGCGGAGTTGCTTCAAGAAGAAAATGCGACGAGATTATACTTGAGGGAAAAGTTCAAGTAAATGGCAAGGTTGTTAAAGAACTTGGTACAACCATCAATGAAAAGAAAGATAAAATCACAGTAGAGGGCAAGGCCGTAAAATTGCCTTCTTCTTTTGTGTATATCAAGCTGAACAAGCCAAAGGGGTATGCTTGCACTGCCAGTGATGAAAAGGGAAGAAAAACCATTTATGACCTTATCAACTGTCAAGAAAGGCTTTTTTCAATTGGGCGACTTGACTATGACACAGAGGGGCTTATTATTCTTACAAATGATGGCGATTTTGCCAACAAAGTGGCTCACCCTCGCTATGAGATGGAAAAAGAATATCGCGTAACAGCAGAAGGAGAAATCAAGGAAAGTGAACTTGCTGTTATGCGAAAGGGTGTTGTAGTAGACGGAGAACGTATGCCAAGTGCCAAAGTTGAGTGGCTGTCGTTTGAAAATGGTTTTACAAAACTGTCGGTAGTCATCAATGAAGGACAAAACAGGCAAGTTCGCCGCATGTTTGAAGCAATCGGGCATGCAATCAAACTGCTTAAACGCGTACGCATTGGTGCGGTAAAACTTGGCGGACTCAGCAGAGGTGAATATAAAGACCTTACTCAAGACGAACTTAATAGTCTGGTGAGGACTAAATGAGAATTGCGATAATAGGTGGCGGCGCGTCAGGGCTTATGGCTGGCGGGTTTTTGGCGTCACAGTATGAAGTGACCATTTTTGACGGGAACGCAAAAATTGGCAAAAAACTCTTTATCACAGGAAAGGGAAGGTGCAACGTTACAAACAATTGCAGCCGCGAGGAGTTTTTAAACAACGTTGTAAATGGAAGCAAGTTTATGATGTCAGCGATAAATGGCTTTGACAGCAATAGTGTTATGGAATTTTTCGAAGGACTGGGGCTTGCTCTTAAAACAGAACGTGGCAATCGTGTGTTTCCGGCCTCAGATAAGTCAAGTGATGTGATTAAAGCGCTTGAAAGTCATGCTCAGGGATGCCAGATATGCCTTAATGAAAAAGTGCTTGCAGTAATCAAAAACGAGGATGATTTTACCATTAAAACAGAGAAACAAAGTTACAATTTTGATCGCGTTGTTATTGCAACGGGAGGGAAAAGTTATCCGGCAACAGGCAGTGATGGCGATGGCTATAAGTTTGCTAAAATGCTCGGCCATGAAGTAGTAGCGCCAAGACCAGCACTTGTTCCAATCAAAATTGCAAACAAGTTTTGCAGTCAGCTTGAAGGCCTTTCACTAAAAAATGTGACTCTAAAAGCTGAAGTGGACGGCAAAAAGAAAGAATTTTTTGGTGAAATGCTTTTCACGAAGGATGCACTTACTGGGCCAATTGCGCTGTCACTTTCCAGCTATATCGGAAAAGCGGAAAAAGTCAAACTTTCTATCGACTTCAAACCCGCGCTTAGCGATGACATGCTTGAAAAACGACTTTTAAGAGATTTTGAAGCAAACCTTAATAAAAACATATCCTATATTATAAAAGGCTTGCTGCCAACAAGACTTGTTGACATATTTTTGGATAGAGCACAGATTGACAAAACGAAAAAGGTTAATTCAATAACAGCGGAAGAGCGAAAGCGCATTGTCAATTTGTTAAAGGCGTTCAGTTTTGAGTATGCTGGCCTATATGATATAATATATGCAATTGTTACAAGCGGCGGAGTAAGCCTTAAAGAGGTAAATCCAAAGACTATGGAAAGCAAACTTGTAAAGGGGCTTTATTTTATAGGAGAAGTGCTTGACGTCGACTGCCTTACTGGCGGGTTTAACTTGCAAGTAGCTTTTTCAACAGCTTATGCGTGTGCAAAATATTTAACGTAAAAGGTAGATTTTAGCAATGCGTGAGAATTGAAAGCTTTGCTATAAATATGTGATTAAACTATATAGTATAATGTAATTAAAAGAAAGCGTGAAGGCGCTTGAAGGAGAAGATTATGTTTCATTTTTGTCAAATAGTGGCTACGCCATTTGTTCGATTTTTCTTCCCAACAAAGTTTATAGGAAAGAAAAATATTCCCAAAGGGGCTTGCATCATTGTCAGCAATCATACATCCAACGCAGATGCCGCAAACCTTGCTACTCATACATGGGAGAAAAAGTATTATCTTGCAAAGAAAGAACTTTTTAAATCAAAGTTTGTTGGGGGTGTTCTCAAAAGCTGGGGCGGCATTCCTATTGATAGGGCAGGCAACGACTTATCTGCAATCAAAGAGTCACTAAAGGTGCTAAAAAATGGCAAAAAACTGGTCATCTATCCAGAGGGAACTCGCAATAATAATGAAAATATGGAGCTTGGAGAGGTTAAACAAGGCGCCGCAATGCTTGCAATCAAAGGTAAAGTGCCAGTTGTGCCAATGTTTGTCCTTAAAAAACCAAAGCTGTGGAGAAGAAATAAGGTATTTGTGGGGCAGCCTTTTGAGCTTAGCGATTTTTATGGTAAAAAACTTTCGTCAGAAGAACTGGCCTCTGCCAGCAAAATTATTGAAGACAAAATCAACAACTTGCGAGAATATGCGTTAAATTCTTTGACAAAGAAAAAATAATTTGCTAAAATTTTCACAAGATTAAAAGGAAACAAAACTAATGAGTCAAGAATTTAATATAGATGCAATTGAGAAAACATTTACAAATTACAAAAAAGGCCAAATGTTTGATGGCGTTGTAGTAATCAAAAGAGAAGAGGGCGCGATTTTTAATATAGGCGGCAAAAACGACGCATTCTTACCAAAGGATGAAGTAGAAGATTATGAAAACTTAAAGATAGGTGATAGGTTTAAAGTCATCATCTTAAATTCAAGAAATGAAGAAGGGCAACTGGTTGTATCTAAATCAATAGCAGACAGCCAAATCGTTGCGACACAAAACGCAAACAAACTTAAGCTTGGCAGCAAGTTTACTTTTGTTGTGACTGAAGGTAATGCAAATGGTTTATATTCAAAAATGGGAGAATATACAATTTTTGTGCCACATGCCGAGATGTCTGCAAAAACAAGAGATGCACGCAAGGCAGTTGGTGGACAGTTTGAAGCGGTTGTTACAGAGATAAACCGCGAAGAGAAAAGCATAATTGCAAGCATTAAAATGCCAGAAGAACAAACCAAACAGTATAATGAAAACCTTTTCTGGAGTTCAATTTTTATTAATAAGCTTGTTCAAGGCAAGGTTAAAAGAATTCTTGATTATGGCGCTTTTGTTGAGGTTGGAGGCATTGACTGTTTTCTTCATATTTCAAACATCAGTCATACTAGGATAAGCCATCCAAGTGATGTGATTAAAGAAGGAGAAGAATATACATTTAAGGTTATTGAGGTTAACCGCGATGACAAAAAAGTGGCATTAAGCTTGAAAGCTCTTGAAGAAAGCCCAAAAACCAAGGCGATCAGAGAACTTGAGATAGGGCAGGTTTGCGGTGGAACTGTTGTAAAAATTCTTCAGTTTGGTGCAATTATTAGACTTGAAAACGGCGCAAGCGGGCTTTTGCACATCAAAAATGCCACAGAATCCAATAATGCAGCAATTTATGAAATTGTCAAACTAGATCAAAAGGTTGATGTAGAAGTTCTTGACGTAGATCTTGAAAATGAAAGAGTATCCTTTAAACTTGTAAAATAAACCAACAATGGCTTAGTTGTGATTATTATTTGCATTCAACATACAACACTTTGTGGTTGTATGAGAAATTAATATTGCAAGTTAGTTATATGAGCGGGTTTATAAAAGAGAATGAGTAATAACAGACAAATGTTTGATGTAAAAAACGTCGAGCATTTGCTTCCTGCTAACGTGGCTCAGTCGGTAGAGCAATTGATTCGTAATCAATAGGTCGCGGGTTCGATTCCCGCCGTTAGCTCCAAAAATTTTTATTGTTTGCAGTGTACTGCGGCGAGCGTTATCCTGTGCAAGTGTAATAATGGAGGCGGTTTGGGTGTAACCAACTTGCAAATGCCGTCTCTACAACAAGGTATTGACAAAAATCATGTTTTGGCATATAATGTTTATGTAAAAATAAAGGAGAGAACAAATGTCATCAATTGGAAACAACATGTCTAGAAAAGCAGCAGAATTGAGAGAAACATTTTTTGCCAGCTATGATGAGCAGACTCGCGTTGAACTTTTAAGTCAACCTATTGATAGAGATTTTGCAAAGCATTTAGAAAATTCAAGAGGGGAAGACCTTTGCAAAGAAGCCGAAGAGCTTATGGCTAATGTTGAATTGGGCAAATATAGCGAAGACGAGATGTACCAAATAGAAGTTCTCATTGCACATCTTCTTGCTGCAATAATAGACATTCAACGCACAAAAGAGATGGAGAAAACACCTGATTTTCAACATGATGAAGAGATGCAAATGTAATATCAATCGCATGATTGATATTTTTCTTTTCTGCTATTGACATTGTCAAGAATTTATGCTATATTACATATGGAGGAAGGTATGAAACATAACAAATTTGTTAATTGCTTGATGAAAAAAAATCCAAAACTCATGACAAGAGCACTAAAAAAGATTTTAAAATTAGATGAAAGCGTTAAACTTGAATATAGTCATATAGGAGCAAATGGAGATTTAATTTTTGAAATTAAGTGGGACGACCGAAACACATCTTACGCACTGGTTAATGATTTTACAGTGCATTGGCTTGGTGAAGGGGAGGATGTAAATTCATTAGAATCTATGCAGTGGATGGATGTTATGGTCAGGGTTTTTAAAGAAAAATATGTTGAGAAGTTTATGTTAGTTAGACAAAATGAAGTGAACGCATACATTAAGGAATTTAATGAAAGCACAAATTTAATTGCAAATAAATTAAAAAGCAAATTGGGTATGGTAAATAATTCTACAGCATCAGACTCAAATGATAGGGATAATGAGATTTAATTCTCATTATTTTTTTTCTTATATGCTTTGACATTTATCAGATAAAAAACTATAATAAAAGAGAGGGAGAAAAAGTATGTATCAAATTGCAATTGATGGAACTTCTGGAAGCGGGAAATCATCTTTCGCAAAGGGGCTGGCAAAAGCGTTTGGGTTTTACTATCTTAATACGGGAGAGATTTACAGGGCGCTTGCCTGTGCATATAAGCAAGGCGGATATGCGGAAGTAAACGAAGAAAATATAACAGCATTTGTTGAAGACATCGAGGTGAAAGTCGATTTTGAAGAGGGAAAACAAGTTGTTTATGTGAATGGCAACTCATACACACCATATCTTAGACTGGAGGAAATATCAGCCTTAACTTCTCAAGTTGCTCCATTTAAAATTTTAAGGGCAAGAGTTCTTGATGTGCAACGAAATTTTGCAAAAGAAAACAATGTTGTAATGGAGGGGCGAGACATAGGCAGCACCGTTCTGCCAAATGCAGATGTCAAGATATTTCTTACGGCAGATGTTCGTGCAAGGGCAGAGAGAAGATATAAAGAACTCTCGCCGGAGGATAAAGCGAAAACTTCTTTTGAAGAGGTGCTTAAAGATCTTGAAGAACGCGACTATCGAGACTCTCATAGGGCAGTTGCACCGTTGAAAGTTGCTGAAGGGGCAGTAGTGCTTGACAATTCAAACCTAAATCTTCAAGAGACGATTGATGAGGGAATAAAAATCATAAGACAAAAGATTAAAATGTAAGAGGAGCTTATGACACTTGAATCGCGCGCATTTAACGAATTTAAATGTATGGTAAAAATTGCAGAGGGATATATTATTGATGAATATGATATAAAAAAATATCTTGACTGGCGTCAATCTTTGCAAAATCAAATTGAAAAATTAAAAAAGCAAAACCGTTTTCGACCATTTAATCCGATTATTGGCGAGAATCCTATTTATTTAGATTTTATTTTGACTTTTATGGTACAAAAGCAGTATTGTCAGATCACTAAACAGCAGTTTAAGCAGGAAGTCATTGACAAAATGCTCCATATTTTTGAGCGCATTTCTCCTGTTATGTTAAAAATTGCAGAGATAGAGCACTTAATGGGAAGGGCAAATCAAAAAGAATTTAAAAGGTTAAAGGTAAAACAAGATCTCTTATGGCAAAAAATATGCAAGCCTTTTGGCGGACTCGATCGCACAATTAAACAGGACGAAAATGATAGCGTGCAACTTTTTTAATCGGTAACATTTCTAGCAATTAACAGTGTTTGGATTGATAAAACCCGCAAATATAGAATAAAATTATAATGGATTGTAAACAACAATTCATTATTTTTTTACTCGCAGGCAAACAACCGCTTCGGGAGTGTCGCGCAAAAATCGAAAAAAGTTGAAAAAAGTTAAATTTTTTTTAAAAAAGTGTTGACAAGGTGAGGCGGGATATGTTAAGATATGTACGCTAACTTGG
>JAGAKV010000013.1 GCA_017625505.1 Clostridia bacterium
AAGCTTAGATCTATCAAACTTTGATACCACAAGCGTAACAGATCTATCAGGAATGTTTCAACATTGTAGTAATCTATCAACTATTTATGTAGGAGATGATTGGGAAACTGAAAATGTGGCGATTACTTCATCTATGTTTGGTGGTTGCACAAGTCTTCCAAACTTTAATTCTTCAGTGGTCGACAAGACAAATGCTCACTATGGAGAAGGGGGCTACCTCACATATAAAGGCAACTGACAAGTGGCATTAAAAGCAATTCGTGAAAAGATGTTCATTTTTATGGGCATCTTTTTTTGTTTTCGATAGCTGGAGGTGTGTGAGGTATCATCTTTGTATTATGCGAGAGGTTGATAAGGGACGCCGTTTGGGGCGGTGTAGCCATAATAATTGTTGTATGGATTGTTTGGGTTGAATCTATATGTGTCAATGTTTCTTCCTCGTGGATAGAATGAATCGGTGTTGCGTCCAGGATTGAATGGCCCGTTGTTATAGTTGTAAAAGTATGGTGAGTTGTATGCGGGTGGGATATAATTGTTGTGCGAATGTGGTTGTTGAGGTAAGTCGGCGTTGCTTTCTTTTCTTTCAAAAGTGTCAATGTTTGAGCTGTTTGCATTTGGACGATCTTGTCGCGTTGCTTGCGTCTCATCAAGAGTGTTTTGTGCTTGCAGTTGCTCAGGAGTGAATGTCTCATTGGGCTCGGTGCAATCGTCACAGCATTCATTGCAGCCAAGCAGGTGATAAATTTGCTCTAGATTAGAGTAAATATTGCTCATATATGCATATCTTTCATTCATATTGTTGTTGAGAGTAATATATCCGCTTTCTGCTGCAGTCAAATTGACATTATCAGCGGTTTTAAGATACTTTTTTATTTTTTTAACATTCTCTTTAAGAGACTCTTTTGTTTCAATTAAACATTCTGCATATTTTTTTATATTTGCTGAAAGTTCTTTGACGGCGCTGGCGCTGCTTTTTGTGAGATTGTACGGCTTTTCTGTGCAAGCTTTTAAGCAGGCATTAAGTTTCAAAATGTCTTGTCGAAGGGCCTCTTCTTTTTGCATATTTTGATAGGCGGCGGCCTTAAAGTATTGAATAGTGTAAGGCGTTGCATTTGCGTCAAATTCGCTGTATGGGCTTACTTCAGAAACCTCTGCCATATTTGTGTCACCAACTGAGCGTTCGATGCGATCTAACTGCGAAGAAAGGATGTCTTTTGCTTGAGATTCTTGCGTTGCACAGCCGCTTAAAAGCAAAGCTGATGATAAGACTAATAATAAAATATGTGATTTTTTCATAAATCCTCCTTATTTTAGTTTGCGCGAGTTTGTTTTTAATATTCTCTTTGATGTTTAAAATCCCATTTATATGGGAATAAAATGCAAAAGGAGAAATTATGGACGAGAAGCAAAGAAATGAAGCGTACAACAAATATGTGACAGCAAAAATTCCAAAAACTCGGGCATGGCCCAGCCTTTTTAATTCTTTTTGGGTGGGAGGCGTGATCTGCTGTTTGGGACAGGGGATAAACGATCTTATTTTGCTTGCCTTTCCAAATATGGCAGAGCAGTCCGCTTGGGCGTATACTCTTATAGCTCTCATTTTTATCGCCTCATTCCTCACAGGGATTGGGGTTTATGACAAGATTGGAAAGTTTGCAGGTGGAGGCTCTATTGTGCCCATTACCGGTTTTTCAAACTCGGTCACATCGCCCGCAATTGAGTTTAAGCATGAGGGGATTATATATGGCATATGCGTCAAAATGTTTACGATAGCAGGTCCTGTCATTGTGGCAGGTGTTGTTTCCAGCATTGTAGTTGGAATAATATATTTGTTTGTGTAGGTGAAGTGTGGCGTCAAGAAGAACGATTGTATTTGAAAATAAGCCGGTTATCACTGGCAGCTATTCTATTGTAGGGCCCAAAGAGGGCAAGGGTAATTTTGCCTCTTATTTTGATTATATCATGAATGATGATTCCTTTGGCGAAAAGACGTATGAAAAAGCAGAGAAAAAGATGCTGGAACATGCGATAAACGGTGCTGTTGCAGATGCTAAAATTCAGCCGGAAGAGGTTAGTTTGCTGCTGTCGGGCGATTTGTTGAATCAGATTATTTCATCGTCATATGCAGCAAGAAACTTTGATGTGGGCTTTTTAGGCCTTTTTGGTGCATGCTCGACTATGGCCGAAGGGCTAGCTATAGGCAGTGCAATGGTTGACTCAGGTTATTTTGATCACGTTGTGTGCGCGACAGGCTCTCATTTTTCAACGGCTGAAAGGCAGTTTAGGTTTCCGCTTGAACTTGGCAATCAGCGTCCGCCAACGTCTCAATGGACGGTTACTGGAGCAGGAGCATGTGTGCTGTCAAAACAAGGCAGCGGGCCTCGCGTTGCAATGGCAACTTTTGGCAAGGTGATAGATTATGCAGTTGTCGATGTAAATGATATGGGGGCGGCTATGGCACCTGCTGCTATGGACACCATGCTTACTCACTTTAGAGAAACAAACAGCAGTCCTGATGATTATGACTTGATTGTTACTGGGGACCTGGGAAAACTTGGCAGCGAGATTTTAATTGATCTTATGGAAATGAGCGGCATTAAGTTGGGGCTTAACTATAATGACTGTGGTCAGATGTATTTCACACGCAACCAAAATACTCTTTCTGGTGGAAGTGGATGTGGGTGCAGCGCAACAGTCTTAAATTCTTACATCATTTCAAAACTTCGAAAAGGAGAGCTGCAGCGTGTTTTGTTTATGCCAACGGGGGCGCTTATGTCAACCACTGCATCGCAGCAGGGAGAAACTATTCCGGGCGTCTGCCATGCCATTGTGCTTGAAAGCGACGTAAAACCAAAAGGTGGCGGCGTGCAAAGTCAGGATATTAAAAAGACAACGTCAGCTTCAAAAGGTGGTTCGAAAATACAAAAAAGAAAGGGAGGCTAGAAAATGCACTATTTATGGGTGTTTTTAATAGGTGGGCTTATATGCATGCTTGGAGAGATGCTGATTATTTATACCAACATTACTTCAGCACGCATTCTAGTCACATTTGTCATTATTGGTGTCGTGCTGCAAGCTGTTGGGATATTTGACCCCATATCGCAGTTTGCAAAAGCGGGGATAAATGTGCCTATCATTGGATTTGGCGCGTCTCTCGCCAAGGGCGCAATGGCAGCCGCACAATCAAAAGGGTTGTTAGGGGCGTTTACAGGCGGTCTTGAGGCAACAGCAGGCGGGATTGCCGCTGCGGTTATTTTCGCTTTCATCTTTGCCCTTATATTCCACTCAAAGACAAAAAATTAGCAGAATACCTACTATATATAGTATTATGCGATGTAGACTACAAGCAAAATCTCTTGTTTCGTGAATTTAGTCTTAAATATGCGAGGCCGTGCATATTTTATAATATGACTACAAAAGCATATGAATTTGTGAGGCGCAAAAAGAGGATAAGAAAAAAAACAAAGTTGAAAATTTTTGGGCTTTGTTTTCTTTTGTTTGCTATCGCATGTTTTGCCTATTATTTTAAGGTTGTTTGCCCCGTTGTTGTCAGCTTAAGCAGGGACAAGATACATTCGCTGACTACATCTTCGATTAGCAATGTTGTTGGAGATGTTCTTCGACAATCTAATGTCGGTTATGGCGACTTGATAAAAATCAGTTATTCGGTAAATAACGAGATTGAACTTATCGAGGTTGACAGCGTCAAGGTCAACCTTCTTATTCGCCAAGTGACCGAGCAGGTACAAGAAAAGTTTGACAAGATTAAAGGGCAAGGGGTTGGCGTTGCACTGGGGACTTTTACTGGCATTCCGTTTTTATATGGCATGGGGCCTGATGTGTCTATACAGCTTGTCCCTGTTGGTACGGTAAAAACGCGTTTAGAGTCAAGTTTTGTGGGGGCAGGAATCAATCAGACCCTTCATAGATTAAATTTTGTTGTTTCTGCCAGTGTTGGACTGGTGCTTCCAGCAAATACTCAAAACATTACAACCGAGCTTGAAGTGATGATATGCGAAAGCATTATTGTTGGGAAAATTCCAAATGTTTATCTGCAAGGCAGTCTTATTTAAAACGACGTTATGTCGTTTTTTTTTTTATTCTGAAGCCCTAAAAAAATGTACAAATGGCTTATTTTATGCATATAAAGCCTATTATATTCATTTTTATCCAACTTTTTTAAAAAAATTAAAGGAATTTACAAAAAAATGTTGTATAATGAGTTTAAAGTATATTTTTTTTGGAGTTAAAGTTGCAGAATAAAGGCTATCCGGTTGATTGGCTATATCAACTAAAGCAAAGAAACAATATTGCGTCTATTGTGGGAAAATATATTCATCTTGAGAAAAAAGGCGGGAAATATTGGGCTTGTTGCCCATTTCATAATGAAAAGACGCCTTCTTTTACTGTCAACGACGATGAAGGCTTTTTCTATTGTTTTGGTTGTAAAGAATCAGGAGATGTAATCACTTTTGTTCAAAAATATGAATCTTGCGATTTTCCAGAGGCTGTGGCTATTCTTGCTAAAAATGCGGGAATGGAAGTTCCAGAGTTTCAAGCAGAGCAAGAAGTGGTGGTCAAAAAGCAGGCCAAAGAAAGAGTGCTTAAACTTCTTGATTGTGCTTATAAACACTATCAAGAAAACTTATATCTGCCGCAGGCAAAACCTGCACAGGAATACATAAAAAAACGCGGATTTACAAGGCGAGAACTTGAAGATTTTAAGCTTGGCTATTCACTTGGTTGGACGGAGATGGTTGAATATCTTCGCAGACAGGGCTTTACATATAAAGAGATGTTGGATGCGGGCGTAATCAACAACAAAAATGATCATTACTACGATGTAATGGCAGAGCGACTTGTGTTTCCGATTTTTAATGCCTTTAATGAATGTGTTGGGTTTAGTGCGAGAGTGCTTGTAAAAAGTGAGCTAGCGAAATATAAAAACACCGCTGAAACAATGGTTTTTCAGAAGGGACGAGTTGTTTTTGGCATCAATCTTGTCAAAGCGCTTAAGCAGCAACAGGGCATTGATCGTATTGTAATTGTAGAAGGGCAAATTGATGTAATTGCAATGCATAGAGCAGGGTTTAAAACGACTGTGGCTTGCATGGGAACAGCTCTTACAAAAGAGAATGCGAAAGAACTTAAAAAACTCTCACAAAATGTGACGCTATGCTTTGATGGCGATGTTGCTGGAATTAAAGCGACAACAAAAAGCATTGATATTTTGAAGGAAGAGGGATTTAATGTGCTGGTGGCGGTGATGCCTGCCGGTCAAGATCCTGATGAGATTTTGCGTCAACAAGGAAAAGAAGCTCTTGAGAAAATAATCAACGGCGCCTTGCCACCAACTGACTATTTAATCAATACAGAGCTTCAAAACTATGATTTAACAAAGGCGGACGAAAAAGGCAGGTTTGCAATGGCTGCGCTAGGTCACATCAGCAAACTTTCCAGCCGAAGCGAACAAGAGCCATATCTTGATAGACTTAGATTGCTCACTCAAATTCCAGTGGATGTGCTTCGTCGGGATTTGGACAAACTGTCAAAGGATGAAGAGGCAGTAAAGCATAAGCAGCAAGAAAACTTGCCCGAGCAGAATGTTATAACCGCTAGAGAAAATGGGAATATTAGGGCTATAAGATTTATACTTGGTTCGCTTATATTTAAGAAACCATACATCAATACGAAGATTGATTATAAAAAATTGTTGCCTAGATATAGCGCAATTATTGAAAAGGCAATGTTAGGCATTCCTGTAAGTTCATATTTTGACTACTTTGACGTTCAAGAAACACCAATTTTGAATGAGTGCTTGAATATGGGCGAGATTGAGTTTAAGGACGGCAACGAAAGATATTTCAACGAATGCGTTTGGGCTGTTGCCAGCGTAGAACTTTACGCGCAGCAATCAAAACTTGCAGAGGAATTTAAAAATGCAGCTGCGCAGGACGAACGTATGAAGATTATGCAAAGGCTTAATGCAATAAATAAAGCGATAAGAGAAAGAAAATTGGAGGAATTTTATGTCAGATAATAAAATTGAGATTGAACTTAAAAGGATTTTTGATATTGCAGCAAAGAAGGGTTCAGTCAATGAAGAGGATGTTTATTTTAGACTTCTTAAGTTTGATCTTTCAGCACAAGAAATTCAAAAATTTATAAAAAAGATGGAAAGTCAGGGGATTAAAATCATTAAGTCAGCAGATGATGGCAGTGATGAGGGAGAGGAACTTGAGTTTAATGGATTCGTATCTGTTGATGATCCGGTAAAAATGTATCTTAAGGATATTGGCAAAGTGCCTCTGCTTTCTCCTGAAGAGGAAGTAGAACTTGCAAAGAAAATCTTAGAAGGCGATCAAAGGGCAAAAGCAAGACTATGCCAAGCCAACCTAAGACTTGTAGTTTCAATTGCAAAAAGATGGGCAAGCACAAATTCGCTTTCTTTTCTTGACCTTATACAAGAAGGAAACATGGGCCTTTTAAGAGCGGTAGAGAAGTTTGATTATACAAAAGGCTTCAGATTTTCAACTTACGCAACTTGGTGGATCAAGCAGGCCATAACAAGAGCAATCGCTGACCAGTCAAGAACAATTCGTCTTCCCGTGCATATGGTTGAGACGATCAATAGATACTCAAGGACTGTAAGACAACTTACGCAAGAACTTTCGCGCGAACCAACGCTGGAGGAAGTTGCAAATGCAATGGGCATCAGCGAAAGCAAGGTTGTTGAAATTAAGAAAAGCGCACTTGATCCAATTTCTCTTGAGACGCCAATTGGTGAGGAAGAGGACAGCAAGATGAGCGATTTCATCGAAGATGAAAGTGCAAAAAGCCCAATGGAAATTGCAACGCAAAAACTTCTTCACGAGCAGCTTCTTTCAGTTATTGAAACGCTCACTCCACGTGAACAACAAGTTATACGCGAAAGATATGGCCTGATTGACGGCAAAAGCAAGACGCTTGAAGAAGTTGGCAGAGAGTTTAGTGTAACACGAGAGCGTATTCGTCAAATTGAAGCTAAAGCGCTTAGAAAACTTAAACATCCAAATAGAAGTAAGAAACTTCTTGATTTCATAAACTAGTGGCAAATGTCATAAATTATAAAATTAAATAGGAGAATAAAATGAAGGTAGAACAAATACTTGAATATCAAAAACTTGACAAGGAAATGTTTAAACTTGAAAAAGAATTGAGAGACAATCCGCATAAGAAAAAGGCCAATTCATTGCACGAGACAATGAAAACAGCTCAAGAGCGTTCAGTAAAACTTGAAGAGAAAGCTGGCAACACTCTTGCTGAGATTGATAAAGTAAAAAAACAACTTAAAACTCAACAAGAAAAAATGGCTGAGTTTATGGCAAAAGATTTAAACGCTCTTTCAAAACAAGAAGTTGAAAAAATTGCTTCTCTTAAAGATAAACTTGCACAAAACTTGCAAATTTTAGAGAAGAATTTGACAGCTCTTGCTGAAACAGTAAACTCTGTTCTGGCAGACTTCAATAAAACAATCAAGACTTTTAATGCATCAAAAGAAGATTTTGCAAAATGCAAGGCAGAATATGACAGAGATGCAAAAACGGTTGAAGAAAAAAAGAAAGAAGTTGCAAACAAACTTTCTGCAATTGGAAAAGAAATTGACGGCGGTATAATGGAAGCATATCAAAAGAGACGTAAAGAAAACATCTTTCCTGTTGTTGTTCCGCTTATGGAAGAAGGAAAAGGAAGTTATTTCTGTGGCGGCTGTCGTACACAGCTTTCATTTGCAAGCATCAATAAAATAAATGATGAGGGCTTTGCAAACTGCGACCATTGTCGAAGAATTATTTATAAAAAGTAAGAAGAGGGCAACCTCTTTTTCTCTTGCTTAATAAGAGAAAAATCCTCCTGCTTATTGACAAAAATAAAGATTGTGCTATAATGAAGTTACAAAAGGAGAGAAATTATGTATAAAGACAAATTAACCATAAAAGATAAAAAAGAGTTTCTTGTAAGATGTAATTTTAAATCGGTTAAGCCAATTGATGTAGAAAAGAATGGAGATTTACGTCTACAATTAGCTGAATGTTGCGGCATCATTGCTTCTTTCGATAATTATGAGTGCACAATTACATCTTATCCACTTAACTCTATTGAAAATTCTATAGTAAAAGAGTATGGAATTTGGATGATTGAAAAAATGCGAGAAAAAGAGGGAGAAAAAGTGGCTCAAGAATACAAAAGAGCTTTTAATAAGAATTGGGCGGAAAGGAAAAAACTGAGTGCTTTAGGTATAAAAATAGAAGCAGAGAAAAAACTCATGGATCTTGACTGTCAATATAAGGAAGATGTATTTATTGAAGACGACGAAGAAAAGGCGGCTGAATAAAGGGAGAAGAGATTATGTATAAAGACAAATTGACTATAAAAGATAAAAGAGAGTTTGCGGCAATTATTTCAGGGTTGGATTTGAGAGAAAAAAGATTTGAGAAAATAGACGGGAATTTTTACAATTTTGAGTGCTCATTTATCTTTGGCGATTTTTTCTGTACATATACAAAAAATGGACAAAAGGCGGAAATAACCTGTTCATCTAAACAATATGGACAGTGGATGTATAAAATTATTGAGAAAAAAGAGGGGAAATTAGCGGCAGAGGAATATAGGAAGAAGTATAATCAATATTGGCAAGGACATAAAAAAGAAGTTGTAGAACATATTAGACGTTGTGCAGAGTCGGAAGTCGAAAAACTTAACCAACAGTATAACGACGAATATTTTATGGCCTAACATTGTATGGGGGAAGTAAGTAAAGCAATTACGTTTTTTAGCGTGTGCAACGATTAAAGGATACAAGAAAGAGGGGGAAACCTCTTTTTTTTATGTGGTTTTGTGTTGCTTAGAAGAGACAAACTAATAATTTATATTTTTTTTTGTTTTTATATCAAAAAAACACTTGCTTTTCAAGTTATTTATAAATATAATTAAATTAAGTGAAGGCAAAATATTATGATATTTAAGAAATTTTTTAATAAAGACGCCGACAAAGTTCAATATTTTGCAGAAAAGTTTAATCTATCTACTAAAACAACCGAGCTTATTTTATCAAGAGGACACAACAGCGAAGAGAAAATTGAAGAATTTTTAAATCCTAAAGTTATGCACGATCCTTTTTCTCTTAAAGGCATGCAAGCTTTGGTGGATAGGGTGAAACTGGCAAAAGAACTGAAAGATAGGGTTCTTATCTTTGGCGACTATGATGTAGATGGTGTAAGTGCCACCGCAATCATGATTAAAGCACTTAAGATTTTTGGAATTGAGGCAGATTTTTATCTCCCCAATAGATTTGTTGATGGCTACGGGCTGACAAATGATGTAATTGACAAGGTTTATGATAAGTTTGAACCTAATTTGATTATTACTGTTGACTGCGGTGTGTCATGTGCAAATGAAATTGAATATGCAAAAAACAAAGGGATTGAAGTGATTGTAACTGATCACCATGAGATTCCTGATGTTTTGCCGGATGCTATTGTTGTCAATGCGAAACAGACTGATCAGGAATATCCGTTTAGAGAACTTTGTGGAACAGGAGTAGCGTTTAAGTTTGCGCAAGCGCTTCTTGGGCAACAAGAGGCAGAGCAGTTTCTTCCGATTGCTGCGATTGCTACAATTGTTGATATTGTGCCGCTTGTTGGAGAAAACAGAACGATTGTGACAAAAGGGCTTAAACTTTGCGAGAAATATCTTCCAGTTGGGCTTAAGATGATGTTTAGAGAATACGGCATCACATTAAGCAACCCAAACTCAACAAGCATTTCATTTAAGATTGGACCAAAACTTAACGCGTCAGGACGAATGGGCGATGCAACCGATTCTCTTAAAATTTATTTTGAGACAGATGTCGTCAAGATTAAGAAAGGGCTTGAAAAAATTAAGCAACACAATTTAAAACGTCAAGAAATTTGCAACAAAATTTATGATGATTGCGAGAGGGCACTTGCGAAAGTTGATATGAAAAATCAGCGCGTAATCACTCTTGCATCAAAAGCATGGGATAAAGGCGTTTTAGGGATTGTTTGCTCTAGACTGGTAGAGAAATATCATAAGCCAACATTTCTGTTTGTTGCTGAAGGGGATATGCTTAGCGGCTCGGGACGAAGCATCAGCGACATCAATATTCATCAGCTGCTTTCTTCAATGCAAGATATTTTAGAAACCTTTGGCGGGCATTCAATGGCGGCAGGGCTCAGCTTAAAATTGTCAAACTATAAGCTGTTTTCTCAAAAAATTAATGACTTTGCATTAAACAACATCAGCGAAGATGTATTTATGCCAATAGAATATTACGATCAGGAGATTTCGGAAGAAGAAATTACGCCTGAGTTTGTGAAAGAGCTGTCTTTATTAGAACCATTTGGCTGTGACAACCCAAGGCCTAAATTTAAAATCACTACACAAAACGTTGAGATTGTTCCGCTTAAAAGACTTCCTCAGCATGCAAACTTCAAGATTGGCAAACTTAATCTTATGTACTACAACTTTGTTGACAATTTAATAAAAATCAACTTCTCACGACAAAAATCATTTATTTTTGAGCTTGAGCCATATTCGATGAATGGCACTGTTGAGGCTTTTGATGGTGGAAGTTTTATTGTGGAAGATGCTTATAAGAGCTTGAATGCGATTGAACTTAATCAGCTGGCTTATAGCGGAAGTGGCGAGACTAAATTTAAACTATATCCGCAAAGCGAGCTTCTTGGCTTTGTAAGTGGCACCGCAAATTCAGTTTTTGGCACTTGTTTTGTGACTTATTCTTGTTTTGAATACGTTGAGTTTTGCAAAAACTATAGTACTAAGGATATTTATCACTTTGGTATTTTTGAGGAAAAGGAGATTGGCTACAACAGTTTGCTATTATCACCAAAAGGCCTTTCTTGGGCGAAAAATTTTAAAAGAATCGTGTTTTTATCGCCTGTTCTTGACAATAAATTTATTGCAGCGCTTAATGGGGTAACAGATGCAGAAATCTTTTTGCCAATTGGCAAGGATGGCGCCGATCCTCGTAAGTTTGCTGGCGTTGATCTTGACAGAGAAACATTTGGAAGAATTTTTAAAGCGTTGTCGGGAAAATTTTCAAAAGGAATTTACAACATTTTTGACATGTTTGCCAAGTGTGATATAAAAGGGGTTTCATTTACAACATTTTATTTGGCATTGCTGGTATTTGAGCAGCTATCCTTACTATCAGTTATCGATGGCGATATAATATCTGTGAAGATAAATAAAAATATAAAGAAAGAGTTGACACAATCAGAAATATACAACAGGGTTATGCTTATAAAAAACACTCAAAAAGGAGAGGTGGATGATGCAAGAAAAAGCAAATGAGATATTCAGCCTGATAGCAAGCAGCTATCAGCTTGAAGAAAAAGAAGAAAAAATACTTTTGCAGGCACTGTCTTACCCTCTCGACTTCTCAAGAATCGGAAAGATGATTGAGCTGTCAATCAACAGTAAGCTCGATAAGAATACAATTATTGCTTTTGTTGTATATCAACTTGCAAAATTTCATTCTGAAGAGGCAGATAAACTTATTGCGCTTCTTTCGCAAGACGCAAAAGACATGGTTGTTGATTTTAAGAGTATTAGAAACATCAACAGCTTGACAGCCAGCGAAGACGTTGAAGACATCAAACGACTTTTCCTTGTTATGGGAAAAGATATAAGAGTTGTGATGCTTAAATTGTTTGGGGTGTACTATGATATATCCATTCTGAATTTGCCACTCACTGAAGAACAGAAAAACTTTGTTCAGCAGGTAAAGGAAATTCACGTTCCGCTCTCTGAGCGTTTGGGGCTTGACAGTTTGAAACAGGCCATGAATGACAACGTTGTTAGACTTGAATATCCTGAGGAATACGAAAGGCTTAAACAGGCGATTGAAAGCAAGCAAAAAGAGCACAGTCAGCAGCTTGCAATCACTAAGAAAAAGATTGAAGGGCTTTTAAAAGATTTAAACATCAAAGGAGAAATTCATAGCCGCGTAAAACGTATTTCTTCAATCTTTAACAAGCTTCACAACAAACAACTTTCGCTCGATCAGATTTATGATATCCTTGCAATGAGGGTTATTGTTGAAAATGTTGAGGCGTGCTATGAAGTGTTGGGAAGAATACATGGCATTTATAAGCCAATGGCAGGAAGGGTTAAGGACTATATTGCCAATCCAAAACCAAATGGCTATCAATCGCTTCATACAACAATTATCGTAGACAACCAGCATCCAATGGAGATTCAGATCAGAACTCAAGAGATGCACAGAGAGTCGGAATATGGTGTTTATTCTCACTGGCTTTATAAAGAGAAGAAAACAAAACAAGGCGATCTTGATAAACGTATGGCATGGTTTAGAGAAACAGTTGAAAACGCCAAAAACATGTCAAATGACGACTTTATTGAAACGCTTAAGAGTGATCTGTATGAGGGGCTGCTGCTTGTTCAAACACCAAAAGGACGTGTTTTAGAGTTTCCAGAAGGGTCGACTGTTATTGATTTTGCCTATGCTATTCACAGCGATGTAGGAAATCAATGCGTAGGAGCTAAAATCAATGGACAGTTGCGTCCTTTCACGACAACTCTGCGAAATGGCGATATTGTTGAAATATTGACAAATCCAAATTCAAAAGGCCCATCAAGAGATTGGCTTAAAGTGGTAAAAACGGCGGGAGCACGAAGCAAAATTAAATCTTTCTTCAAGAATGAACTCAAGGAAGACAACATCAAGCTTGGTAAGTCTATGATAATTCAAGCTGCGCAGGAGAAAGGCTATACGCTGCCACAGCTTACCAAAGAGGAACAAGTGGCGGAAGTATTAAAGCGTTATAACATGGAAGCCATTGATGAACTTTGGGCAGCAATTGGATCGGGCTCGGTTACCGCAAGCCAAGTGCTGAGTAGGTTTGTAAATGCGTACAGCAAAGGGAATAAGGAAGAGCTTCCAAAAATTTCTAGCGTTGTTCATCTTAAACGCGATAAAGAAGGTGTCCTGATTGACGGTGACAGCGGAATGATGGTGCGTTTTGCAGGCTGCTGCAGTCCAATTGAAGGTGATGATATTATTGGATACATCTCACGTGGTAGAGGTGTGACTATTCATAGATTAAACTGTCAAAACATTCAATATCTCGAAAAAGAAAGATTGGTTGATGCGAAATGGCAGATGAAAGAAAATGCCAAATTTACTGCCATCATTAAGGTTATTGCAAGCAAGCGTGAAAGCAATCTCGGAAAATTGACAAGCTTGATTACAAGTCTGAAAATTTCCATTAGAGGATTTGAAGCCAAGGATGTAGATGATAATCTTATATGTACACTTATCATTGATGTTAAAAACAAAGATGAACTTGAAAGCGCGATTAACTCACTGCGTTCAATTAAGGGAGTAACAAGTGTATATAGGAGTGAGCGATGAAAGTAACAACCAACAGAGAAGAATATCAGACAGAGCTTCAAGACCTATGCAAGCTGTTTGGAACATATGATGATATATCAATAAATCATATAGAGCAAAGTGCTGGTGAAAATTATATGGACAAGTTTGAGCTAGAGCGAGGAATGGAGAAAAAAACATTTGCTTATAGCTATCGTCTTGACCAAACATTAAGTCCACTTCGACAGAAGTCATATAGAAAGCGTATGGTTAAAAATCATTTGTATAGCCTTCTGTCAAAAGAATTGAATATCACATTGCCATGGGGCTCGCTTACGGGTGTACGTCCAACAAAATTTGCAAGGGATTTAGTCGCGAATGGGGAGATTAAAGAATATCTTATTCCTGAAATTTTAACAAAGGACTATTTTGTCTCTCCTGAGCGTGCTAAGCTTGTTGCTAAGATTATTAAAAATCAAAAGGGTATTATTCAAAATGACAATATGATTGATCTTTATATAAACATTCCAATATGCCCGTCTAGATGTCTATACTGCTCATTTATTTCAAGTGAGATATCTTTTGTGCAAGACAGAGTAGAAACGTATATAGACTGTCTTTTAAAGGAACTTGCATGCGTAAAGGAGATTATAAAACACAAGTCATATATTGTAAGAAATATTTATATGGGTGGCGGAACTCCATCTGTGCTGAGCGCGCAGCAACTTGATCGTATTTTGTCAGAGCTCAACTTTCCAGTAGATGAAATAACTGTTGAGTGTGGAAGGCCTGACACAATTACGGCTGAAAAGTTGGATGTACTGAAAAAACATCATGTAACGCGCCTGTCAATCAATCCGCAGACTTTTTGCGAGGCGACGCTTAAGAGGATTGGGCGTAAACAAAAAAACACTCAGGTGCTTGAGGCTTACACTTTAGCGCTCGAACGCGACTTTATAGTTAATATGGATGTTATCGCAGGGCTTCCAGGCGAGAAATTGGGTGTGTTTAAAAGAACGATGAACACGCTTTTAGAGCTTTTCCCGCACAACATCACCGTGCATACTCTTTCGGTTAAGAATGGTGCGCTACTGCGTGATAATCAAGAGGGGATTGATGATCGTGATATAGTCAAGATGATTGATTATTCAGAAAAGGTTCTTGCCGAGAATGGATATAAGCCATATTATCTTTACCGACAAAAAAATCAGCTTAAAGGGCTTGAGAATGTTGGGTATTATCGCGATAATTTCAGTTGTATGTTCAATATCGAAAGCATGGAAGAGACAAACACTGTCATTGGCGTGGGTGCCGGTGCAATCAGTAAAAGAATTTTTAATATTGAGAAACGAATTGAGAGAGAAGCTAATGTCAAGTTTATCGATGACTATATAGCGCGAATTGACGAAATGATTGAAAAGAAAAAAGAATTTTATAAATAATTTAAAAAACTTTTGAAAAATTATAGACAAAATAAATCTAATGTGCTATAATGACAAAGTCGAATTTACCTTTTGCGCAGCAATTTAGAGACCTTCGGACTTATTGCTTCGTGAATAGGCGAAAAATAAAAACAGGAGGAAAAGTTATGGAAAAGAAAGAAATTATTGAAAAATACAAGCTTTCTGAAAATGACACAGGTTCAGTTCAAGTTCAAGTTGCTCTTTTGACTGAAAGAATCAACCACTTAAACGAACATCTTAAAGCCAACCACAAAGACAACCACTCTCGTCGTGGACTTCTTCAAATGGTTGGTAAGAGAAAGGGTTTCTTACTTTATCTTAAAAACAAAGATATTGAAGCATACAGAAGCCTTATTAAAGAACTTGGCATTAGAGAAGTAAAATAAATTAGGGGGGCGTTTTTATGCACCCCTTTTTTGACATTAAAGGAGAGTAAAAATGAAAGATGACGCTAAAATTTATCAAATTGAAGTAGGCGGAAAGACAGTTAGCTTTGAAACAGGCAGACTTGCTGAGCAAGCAAATGGTACTTGCCTTGTAAAATGTGGCGAGACTGTGGTTATGGTCAACGTAACTATGTCAAAACAACCAAGACCTGGTATTGACTTTTTCCCACTTTCAGTTGACTTTGAAGAAAAAATGTATTCAGTAGGAAAAATTCCTGGTGGATTTAAGAAGAGAGAGGGCAGACCTTCAGATAAGGCGATTCTCACTTCAAGACTTATTGATAGACCTCTTAGACCTTTATTTCCAAAGGGATTTTATCATGATGTTTGTGTTGTTGCTACAGCACTTTCTGTTGATCCAGATCATGAACCAGAAATTCTTGCAATGCTTGGCTCAAGCTTTGCTCTTGCAATTTCAGATATTCCATTTATGGGGCCTACAGGATCTGTAAGAGTTGGACTTGTTGACGGACAACTGATCATCAACCCAACAGCAGAGGAAAGAGAGAAATCAGTTATGAACATGACTGTTGCAGGAACAGATGAGGCAATCCTTATGATTGAAGGTGGAGCAAACGAAGTTCCAGAAGAAACACTTCTTGACGCAATTATGCTTGCACATGAGGAAATCAAAAAGATTGTTGCTTGCATCAAAAATGTCAAGGCAGAAATTGGCAAACCAGTTGCACAAAATCTTGTATATGACATTGTTCCAGAAGAAATTAACAGTGCGGTAAGAGAATATGCTGACGCTAAACTTGACTATGCTCTTGATACGTTCGAGAGAGAGGAAAGACAAAAT
>JAGAKV010000014.1 GCA_017625505.1 Clostridia bacterium
AGGGAAAATCACTTCAGGGTTTTGCGCAACAATCTGCTCTTCTCTCACTCTTGCCGCCTTGGCAGTTTCCCACAGTCCGCTGTTTTTCTTTGCAAAAATCACTTCCATGGCATAGTCACGCTCGCCAAACTCTTCGCCAAATGAGGCATCTGAAATGACTGCACCCGCCACATCGCAGCAGCATACAACCGTTGCTTTGACTTTTGCATCAAAGATAAGCTCGCGGCCTTTTTTTACAACTACGTCAACATCGGTCAAAATAGCATTGACCGCTTGAGTGCTTGCACCTTGACAATTTGTCTTGTCAGAAATTACAAACGGCACATCAATCACAACGCTGTAAAGGGAAGAGGTGTCGTCATTAAGATAAACAACTGTCGTTTGCGCAATGCCTTCAATAAAAAGCTCTCGCTCTTGAATATACTGATTTGTGACGCTTACCCTGCTTGCACCACTAAATAGAATTTTATCCACCCGCGGATTGTCCTCGTCAATGGTCAGCGAGCCTTCAATTTTTCCTTCAACAACTTCCATTCCGCATAAATTATTCATGCTGAAAGACTCAGTCGTGATGTTGACTTCTGCCTTAGTGGCGTATAGGTCTTTGATGACGCTGACATTTTCTTTATCAAATGCAAATGCTGTCAAATTGATAGGCGTTTTGACAACCAGTTTGCCTCCGCGCTCATCTTGAACAATCTCGGTGGCAACGCCTTCCTGACAAACGGAAGCATAGCCCTCAACAAGGCTGTCACGTGTGACGCCGGCAAGCTCTATTTCTTGTTTGAAGCTGTCGTAAATATATCCGCTTTCAAACTTATCATTCTCGTTGATATAAAGCACGCGGCTTACAACATCACCGGTAAGCACAACATAGTTTGCTCCGCTTTCAGCCGTCCGAACAAGCGCCTTACTCTCGGTAAGAAGAATTTTTTTGATGTTATCACGCAGATTGATGTCGCTTTCAATTGTCAATGTATCATTTGCACAGCCTAAAAACTTAATAATCTCCATTCCCTCAGTTTGATAGCAAACGTCAGCCTCATCACAGCGAAGAGTAGACACACTGCCGCTAGAGACGAAAAAGCCGCTTTGCATCAGGTCAGTTGAGATTCTTATGCTGTCTCCACCAAGCAAATCGCAAGTGTAGTCAATTACGTTTACGCTGATTTGCGCGCAGCCGCCAGCAACAATGCCTGCCTCTTCAAACTTAGATGAAAAAGGGCATCTGCTGCTGACCGTTCCAATCTCTCCCTCTTCAGTCAGATAAATCACTTTGACATCAACTGCGCCAGAATAGTTTATCATTCCGCTCACAACTTCCTTGCCCTGCACGCAAGCATCAACTGCGACTGACAAAACCTTAGCCAAAGCACAACCTGCGTTTAGATTGCACTCCACGCTAAGCTCACCCTTTGGTAAAGCAACCTTTTTTGCCACTAAAAAATTATTCCTTTCAAATGCCATACACCCTCCAAAACATTTACGAGATATACCTATGTGACGGGGGAAAAAAATATGACGCAAATGTTTAAAAAGTTTTTGTTTGGGCAATAAAAATCAAAAGGGAGGACTTTATGAGAAAAGCAGGAATAGGCCTTGATGAAATAAAATCAAAAATTTTGGCTCTTAAAGGCAGCCATGTCAAAATGGATGTCAACCGCGGGCGCAAAAAATTTGATTCTTTCAGTGGCGTTATTAAGGATGTATACCCAAGCGTCTTCACTGTTGACTGCAGCGGCGAGCGTCAAAACATTCAAACCTTTTCATATTATGACGTGCTGTGCGGCAATGTTGTTTTTAAATAATTTGCAAACAAAAACCTTCTACATTAATAGAAGGCTTTTTTATTAGTTTAATTATTATTTTCCTCTTGCAACCTTTCCGCCACTCCCGTTTGTTGATCGCAATGCTTTTCATCCACAGCATGCTCCGCGTTTTTGTCTTCGCTGGCAGAGCTTTGTTTCTTTGCTTTTTTGCTTTTCTTTGTGTCAGTCGCAGCTTGCTTTTTTAAACTTTTTTGGCTGTGAAATAAACTTGCCACTTTCCCAAGAATTAAAACGATTTTTTCCCCTTTATTCATTGCATATTTTTTCCCAAGCGCCTTGCCAAAGATTGTAAGCGCAGCGATTATGGCAGACACAGCTGAGGCGATCAGCACGCCTACAAATTGATCGGTTGAAGTGAGTATAAACACAGCAGCCACACTTGCGCCCGCAGCACCAGACAAAATGCTGCAAATGTCACCTATAATATCCGCACTCACCGATGCTACCTTTTCTGCATTTTCGATAAGCTTAATTGACTCTTTTGCCCCTCTCACCTTTTTTGCAGCCATTGCCCTAAATGGCGAAATTTCAGCTGCTGTAACGGCAACACCAATCATATCGGTGACAATTGCAATAACGATAAATACCACAATCACAACAATTGACACCACAACCCCCGCGCCAGAAAGTGCATATTGACTTAAAACGCCAAACGAGAATGATAAAGTAAGCGCCATTACAAGCACGGTAAGTGGCCACTTCCATACACTTGCAAACTTTGACTGTTTTACTCTCTTTTTCGGCGCAGGTTTTTCTTGTTTTTCCATAATTTTTATATTTTTCTCCTTAACAGCTGCTATTATATCACATTTGAAAAGTTTTTGCAAGCGAAGTGATGTTTGATTGACGTTTTGCCCATTTTACATCGTTTTTTAAGCGCCAATATCAAGCCTAAGCAGCCACATTCTTTCTTATATAATGTAAAATAAAAAATAGTGAGCGTCTCCCCTTTCTAAAGGAATGCTCACTACTAGAAGGCAGCAACTTAGGTAAACCTTGCGTCATAGGTTCGGTCGGATTTCCCAGCCTCGCACTTCCCGTCACCGCAGAAGCAGTTTCCTTTTAAGCAAGACATAACACCGAATCGCCACTGAGAACACACTATAATCCCTAAATTGCCTGCAAAGCAACAGTCTAGAAGTTTTCCTTAACAGTCCAATTACTATTAGCCTATTTTGCAGAAATTATTTCATAAACGCGAGTAAATTGCTGTTGGCCGACAGCAAAATCACGCCCCATGTTTAATCCCAAAATTTCCACTCAAGGCAGGCTACGCTACACACGACTTTTACCGCATGCAGGTTCTTCCTAGCGGATAGAGGATTTTCACTTCTACCCAGTCTAGGTCTCCACGAAAATTGGGTCGCACGACTGTATGCCATTACAGTTCGCCCAAAATTCTTAACTCCCAGCACCAGCCCCAATTTGGGCAACCAAGGCCAGCACCAGAAACTTCACAGATGTGCCCGTCGGCGCCATTACTTCGCCTTCCTAGCAATCTTATCCGACTAGAATACTGCGCCTTCTTTTATTATTATATCATAAACATTGCAAAAAATCAACTACCAACATCGTTTGAGAACAAAAAACACCTCATTTTTGATGTTTTTGAGTAAAATTTCCTAGTTTTTTTGGGATAATTTGTTGTTGCCTTGACAATAACAAATAAAAAATGGTACAATAAAACCAGCTTAGGAGGGATTATGGCAGCAAAGAAAGAAGACTCTAGACAAATCAAAATTGACTTGCCGGAGAACAAGCAACAAGAGGAAAAGGAACAGCCTGAAAAAGAAGTAATTTCAACTTTTCCAAACGCAAAGTTTAAAAATGACGCGGGAGAAGAAATTTCTGTAGAAAACGGATATTCAGACGCCGACATTCGCGAACTTAAACAACTTGAAGAAGACGACGAGCAATCTTCTTTGTAAGATCGAAAAACTATGCTAGAATACAACTATAAAAGGAGAAACAACAATGGCAAACGTAATTAGAAATATGAATTTCAAACCAATCATCGAAAAAATCTCTTATGAAAGACTTTCAGAGCCACAGGCAAACGCAAATGTAAACATTCAAGTTTGGGACGAAATGGAAGTGACAAGACTTCGCTCTGACGCAGTGAAAGTGACTCTTCAAAGAAACATCAAACCAGACCCATCTTGCCTCTTCACAATTGAAGCAAAGATTGGCGTTGAGGTAATCATCAACACAGCAGAATATGACGCACTTGAAGATGATGTTGAATTTTTCAAAACAAGCCCAATCGCAAGAGTTCTTGTAAACAACCTCGTGACAATCCTGGCAAACCTTACAATGCACTCTCAACTGGGACCAATCATCACCGCTCCAGTATGCCAATTTCCAAAATAAAAGCAACAAACAAAAAAGATGTTCATTAAATATGAACATCTGTTTTGTTTCAATAGCCACCACACAACATTATCAATTTTATATATCACCCACGATCAAAAACAGGAAGCACCTTTGCTTCCCGTTTTTATTTTACTATATTTGCCTTTTTTCAAATTGTTTAAGCACCTTCTGCCTTTGGCGCTTTATATGTGAAGTATCCTGTTGTATAATTTGCATATGCATGAGTTACTTTTGAAGAGCTATAGCTTATCGCTCCTTCAAGCTTAGTGGAGCCTGTAAACATATATGCACTTGTCGGATTTTGTGAAACTACAAACAAATCACTTGCATAAATTGTTACTAAAGAAGTACAATCAACAAACATATAGGACATAATTTTAACTTTTGAAGTATCAAAATTAGACACATCCAAATTTATCAGTTTATAACAGCTACCAAACATATACGACATATCTGTAACATTCGATGTATTGAAATTTGATACATCTAGAAACACCAAGTTATCACAATGTTGAAACATGGTCATCATACTCCCTGGATTATTTGCTGGCCCTAAGCCTACACTAGATGTATCAAAACCGGATACATCTAAAGATGTAAGGGATTTGCATTCATTAAACATATATGACATATCTGTAACATTTGACGTATTAAAATTAGATACATCAATTGTCGTAAGCTTTTCACATCCCTGAAACATAATCATCATTGTAGTAACGTTTTCAGTAACAAAATTAGAAACATTCAAAGACATAAGAGTATAGCAGTTATTAAACATTCCCTCCATAGTCGTTACATTTTCTGTATTAAAATTAGATACATCTAAAGATGTAAGAGCATAACAATTACCAAACATTCCGTACATAGTCGTTACATTTTCTGTATTAAAATTAGATACATCCACGTTTTTTAGTGCATTACACTCTCCAAACATAAATGACATATCTTTAACTTCTGATGTAGCAAAATGATCCACATCCAAGTTTTCTAATGCACGACACTCATAAAACATTGCTACCATAGTGGTCACATTGCTAGTATCAAAACCTGAGATATCCAACTCCTTTAAATTGCTACATGTTCTAAATACCCCATTCATGTCAGTAACATTTGTAGTATTAAAATGCGACAGATTCAGTTTTTCCAATGCCTCACATTGATAGAACATATATTTTAAAGTTTCGACCTTTGCAGTGTTAAAACTTGATAAGTCAAGTTCAGTCAATGCGCTGCAAGCTCCAAATATTCCAAACATATTTGTTACGTTTGATGTGTCAAAGTTGGATAAGTTTATGCTTTTAAGGGCGGTACAACGCAAGAACATCTTTTCCATTGTTGTTACATTTGAAGTATTGAAGTTTGTAAGGTCAAGCGTTTTTAGTGTGCTGCGCTCAGCAAAAAAGAATGAACTATCTGCAGGAAGGTCGATTGTGTAGTTTGAATAAACATAAAGCGTTGTGCCGTCAAGTCTTGTCCAGATTTTCTTGGTCGTGTCTGCCATTGGTTTGGCTGCGTTTGTTTGGGCTGCACCTTCCGGCTGCTCTTCTGCGTAAGCAAAAATAATTTGCTCGGCAG
>JAGAKV010000015.1 GCA_017625505.1 Clostridia bacterium
CATTCGTAAGTCCCTTCAATTTTCTTAGAGTAGAACGCCCTGGCTTCAGCAGGGTAGTCGGTAATAAATACTGCTTCGCTGCCTAAGTATTTTGCGCTATATTCACAAATAAGTTTTTCTTGGTCTGGAGTCAGGTCAAGCTGTTCTGATTCTGCCACTTCCATTCCGTAGGTTTCTTTGAAAATTTTAAAAACTTCGGCAAGCTTAAGTCTTGGAATTCCGCGCTCTGGGAGTGTGATTTCTATATCAAAAACTTCCTTGATTTGCTTTTCATATTTTTCCTTAACTTTAGTCAAAAGGTGGATAAACCATTCCTCTTCAAAATCCATAACTTCATGATGGCTTTTTACGTGTGCAATTTCAAAGTCAAAAGCAACTGATTCTGCAGCGTGTCGTGCAGTGTAAGATTTTTCGGCGCGATATTGTGTGCCTATTTCAAACACTTTATCAAATCCACTTGCGATAGCCATTTGTTTATAAAATTGTGGACTTTGTGTAAGATACGCTTTTTCACCATAATAGTCAAGTTCAAAAACCTCTGCGCCGCCTTCTGAACATTGAGATGTGATTTTTGGTGTGTGAATTTCAATAAAACCTTTGCTCAGGCAATATTCTCTCATTGTCATCTCGGCAAATGTTCTGATTTGAAAAATTAATCTTTCTTTGTCTTGTCGCAAATCGAGCCAGCGATAGTCCATTTTAAGCTCTTTTCCACTTTCTTCATCGATAGGCAGGTCTTCCGCTCTGCTTTCCACCTCAATAGCTGTTGGCAAAAACTCAATTCCGCCAAGTTTTACCATGGCAGCCTCCACAGCACTGCCTGTAAATCGAACAACGCTTTGTCGTGACAGCGTGCTTACGATTTTTGCGATTTCTGGATGTTTGTCTTTTTCAATGGTCACTTGAATCATGCCTGTGCTGTCTTTGATGATTACAAATTGCATTGTTTTTTGTTCTCTGATTTTTTCAACCCAGCCACTAATTTGACATTCTACTTCTGGCTGAATTTCTTTTATATACATTCTTTTCATTTTATTTCTCCTTAATTATTTTAATATTTTTAATTTACTTTTCAAAATGTTTTCATTTTATTTTAACATTTGTTTAATTTATTCCGCCCACGAGGGCGTTATCAAAAAATCTCTGTTTATAAAGCAAATATACTTTCATCTTATTTCTCCTTAAAATTAATAAAAAAAGTGTAGGGGGAGTTCCTCTACACTTATTGCTCAATTTGTTTATGTCTCAGCCGGTTAGTTTGCAACAATAAAGGAACCCATTAAATTTAATGCGTTGTCATTATTATTGTTATCAACTTTTGCAAATGAAAATTTAATCACTTGTCTTTGGCTCCTTTTGTTTAGTTTTTACCATTATATTTCAAAAAAATCAAAAAGTCAATAGATTTTTTAAAAAAAACTCAAACCATATAGATTTGAGTTTTTACTCTGGTGGAGAATATCGGAATCGAACCGATGACCTCCTGCTTGCAAGGCAGGCGCTCTAGCCAGCTGAGCTAATCCCCCAATGCTCTTCAATGTTATCACATTTTGGTGGGAATGTCAACAATTTTTCATAAAATTTTTAGATTTTTTCTTTTCTTTTGCGGTTTTCCCTTTTCTGGAGTCATATTTTTAGAAAAATATCATATAAAATTATATAAAAATTTTCATTTTGCTATTGAAATTCATAATGTTATGTGTTATAATAAAGCCAAGTATGGAGGAGTTATGTCAAAACAATTAACGAGAATCTTATCATTTTGTGCGCTAGCTGTTCTTTTCCCATTTGTTGTAGTCGGCAGTGCGCTTACATTTACTCAAGCAGTAGAAGTTACTCTTTCTATTGCACAAGCAGGCGTTACATCACTCAGCTTTGATGAGCCAACAATCTATATTGCTGTGGATGGCGAGCGTCAAGAGGCAAACACCATTTCTGGAAGAAAAAACACAGTTGTAGATCTTGTCTATGAAGGGGAAGGATATTACTTCCACGGTTGGTATGAAGGAAATGCTGACGCAATTGATTTAGAAAAAGATATGCCTATTGCGGGCGGGGCTGAAGATATTGACGGATATGTGATCAGCAAAAATGTAACCCTTACAGCAATGAGAGACGTTCAAACTTACAACATCACATATACAGGCGAATACTTAGACGGAACAGCTATTTCAGTTCCAAAAGCTGAGGGCGTTGAATATGGCAGCTCACTTGTAAAACTTGCAAGCAACAAAAGTGGTGCATTGTTTATTGGTTGGAAGGTAAAAGACACAGAGCTTGCGCCAACACAAACAGCAAACTTTGAAGCAACTAAGCAAGCACAAGAAGTTGAACTTGTTCCAGTTTGGGGCACAGACATTTCTTATTCAGTACAATATTCAGTAGTTGACGCAAGTGCTGAGAAATCAACAACATTGACTTTTGCTTACGAAACAGGCTTTGACAAATATACAAAGACTCGTGACGGATATACTTTTGCAGGTCTTACTATTCTTGTAAATGGAAAAGAAACAGGCGAAGTATATGTTTACAGCGATGCTGAAAAAGATTATATTTACAATGGCAAAAAATTATCAGAAAAACTCTTTGAAACAAATGACGTGCAAGTGTGTGCATACTGGGAAAGCGTTTATGGAGAGGCAACATTCAACTTTATGGCAAAAGCATATTATGAAGATCCGGTGAATGGTAAAGCTGAATGGGAAGTTTACACAGCTGTTGATGGACAAAACGTTGCAGTTTGTGGAAACAGCATCAGTATGAAACTTCAAGATTCAACTGACGCAAGCAAGAATCTTCAACTTACTGACAACTTTATGGATTATTTCATGAGCGCGTATGCAGGTAAGGAAATTGTTACATCTCAAGGTCAAACAGTTGCATTTAGCGGACTTGTAAACATCCTTTGTAATGGTGAAACATTACCAATCGACATGATCAACAACAACGAAGAAGTAGCTCCAGAAGATTACAGCATTGGCGATGTATTTGAAATGATGGCTGACTGGTTTGAAATCAACTCTTTTGAAGGCAAAACATTTAGCGTTTACTTCATCTATGAATAATTAAAAACAAATAAAAGGCTCTTAAAATACCCACTGGGTAAAAAAAGAGTCTTTTTTTATTGTCTTTTTTGATTTTATATGATAATATATAGTCATGAAAATAGTAAGCGCAAAATATAAAACAAGTGTTGTAGACAAGAAAAACATCATAAATGACGGAGTCAAAGAGTTTGCATTTGTAGGGCGAAGCAATGTTGGCAAATCATCCCTTATCAACTCATTGACAGGCACAAAAGGGCTGGCGAAAACTTCTGCTACCCCAGGTAAAACGAAGATGATCAATTACTTTGACATCAATGACGAGTTTAGATTTGTAGACCTGCCGGGTTATGGGTATGCAAAGGTTGGCAAAAGTCATCTTGATGTTTGGTCGGGGCTTATGGGGGAATATTTGCTGAATTCTCCTTCTTTGTTGACCACCTTTTTGCTTCTTGATGTTAGGCACGATCCTACACAGCAGGATAAACAAATGTTGGAGTTTTTGGCGTATAACAATCTTCCTTTTTGTGTTATTGCGACTAAGGCAGACAAACTTTCAAAAAGCAAACAAAAACAGGCGGTTGATAAACTTGCAAAGTGTTTAAATATTCGCTCTGAAATGATTATCCTCTCAAGCAGCGAGCAAAATTTAGGTAAAGAAAAAATCCTGGAATATATCGGGACGAGATTGGAGTTTTAGTGGAAAAAATTGAATGGGTTGACATCGTAGATTATGGATATGATGGCGAAGGCGTGGGCAGACTGAATGGAAAGGTTGTGTTTGTTCCGTATGCGCTTAAAGGAGAAAGGGTGCAAATTAGCGTCAAAGAAGATAAGTCTTCTTTTTCCAACGGGCAGCTTCTAGAAATAGACAAACATAGTGACCTGCGCCAAGAAGCGCCATGCCCGTATTTTGGTGTATGTGGTGGTTGTGCTTATCAGCATACAAACTATCAAAATGAGTTGAGAATTAAAAAGAACTTACTGCAAAAACAGCTAACAAAAGTTGGCTATGGTGGACAAATCAACGTTGTTGAATCTGATAAAGAATATGCATATCGCAATAAAATTCGTCTTTTTGTGGGAGAAAAGGGCTTAGCGCTTAAAGAGCGAAAAAGCAGTAAACTTTGCTTTGTCGATCAATGTCTGCTTGTTGATGATCAGATTAATGGTGCGATTGAAAAAATCAATACATTTATCCTTGCTGGTAATCATCAAAAGGATTATAGCGAGGTTGTAATTAGAAAGGAAAGTGACTGCCTGCTTGTCAATTTTTATAAAAAGACAAAAACGGATATTAATTATCAAGGGCTCTATCTTATGTTGGGCACAAACTTTGGGATTTTTGAAACCTTTAAAGATTCAACCGTGCATAAGGTTGGAAAAAAATATTTAGAAAGCGAAGAGTTTGGCCTGACCTGTCGATTCTCGCCGCTAAGTTTCCATCAGGTCAATGAGAATATTGGCAAAAAACTGTATAAGCAGGTTATTGAAAACATTCAAGGTAAAAATGTTTTAAATTGCTATAGCGGTGCGGGTGTTTTGAGTGGAATTATCACCAAACAAGGCAAGCGCGTGGTTGGTGTAGAGATTGGAGAGGCAGAGCATCAAGATGCACAATTCTTGAAGGATTCAAACAATTTATTTTATCTGACAAATATGTTGGGCGATTGCTCTGTTGTGCTGCCACGCCTTGAAGAAAAATTTGATACACTTGTGATTGATCCACCACGTGGGGGGATTTCGGAGAAAGTTGTTGCGGCCATTAATGCGATTTCAGTTAAGCGCTTAATTTATGTATCATGCAACAGTGCAACGCTTGTGCGAGACCTTGGTAGGCTTAAGGGCTTCAAAATTAGAAGCGTGACAATGTTTGATATGTTCTCGCGTACAGGAGAATATGAAACACTGGTTGTTCTTGATAAAAAATAAAATTATTTTTTCAACATATTTTTAAATTGGCATGATATGTGCTATAATATTAAAGGTAAGGAGAGGTGTATGGCAGAGAGAATAAAAAGAAAGGCGTTCACATATTATAGTGATGCCTTTGACGGTTTCACAGAACTGAGAAAAGAACTAAACGGCTATCTCGAGTCTGATCCCGAAGAATTTTTAATAAAATTTGAAGAGTTGAAACAAAAAGCATTTTATAGTGATGTGATTGCGATGGACGTACTTGCATATTATTACAAGTCTGGTGCTGGCGATGTCTTGCCTGAAAACTATATGCGCTATATCAATTGGGAGTTTTTGGCTGCCGCGAGGGGAAATACTTTTGCGATTGAAAAGCTGCAGTTTTTAATAGGGCAGGCATGCGATCAAATAATTGACTCCGAGCATTATAGCACAATTGAATATAAAAATGATATTGATGACTATAACATGCTGTACGTGTTAGGCAAAAATCTTTGCAAAATCATCGTGAAAGAATTGAAGGCTTTTCCGATTGATTTGATTGAACTTGAAGATGACTACAAACCATATACAAAAGAAGATTTTATCAATTTAAGAAAAATTATTGATGCTGCTGTGCCAAAAACTATTGATTTTATGAAGTCATAGTGCTAAAATACTACTTAAGAGAGAAAGCCGTTGGTTTGTCATATCCTTAATCTCTTTTTCAAAACTGCTTTCTTCGGCGGCTGAATAAAGCTCTTTGACAAGCATACATTCGGTTGACAAAAACTCAAGAAAGCATTTTGTTTTATCTCTTGTTTTTATAGGTTGCGTCAGTGTCCTGTCAAAATCAAAAATTATCGAAAACTTTTTCAGTTGGCGCTCATTAAGTGAGTAAAAAGCACTTGTGTTTAAAAAACCTCCAAGATTAAAAAGAAGTGACTTAATGTAAAAAAGCTTTTGAAAAATGCTGGAGACTTGTTCTTCGCTTAATCTCGCGTTGAGGTTTACAATCCTAAACCCTTTTGCTTTTAGATTCTCACTATAGGCTTTAGCAAACGCCTCATATTCGCTGATTGACAGCATTTTTTCATCATTATATTCCATAAAACCTCTTGTGAATATATATGACTTTGGCGAAGCAAAAGTGCCATTCAAAATAAAGAAATGCCGTCACAAATGGCAAACAAAAAAACTATAAAAAATTTAAAATGGAAAAACGCATTGTCCTTTTAAGTTGACGTATATTTAATAAAAAAATATTCCCGATTTCTTCATGGTGAACTTAATTAATGTTCCGCCCGAGAGATCACATCTCCTCATGGTGAAATGGATATCACAATCGACTTCGGATCGATTGTTAGGGGTTCGAATCCTCTTGGGGAGACCACAATTTTAGACTGGAATTTCAGTATGAATTCCGGTTTTTTATTTATGTAAGAAAATTTCAACAAAGAGAATATTTTCTTATTAAATTTTTATACAAATTTGAAAGGTATGTGTTATAATAAAGTCAGAGGAGAAAATTATGAAGTACTCAAAATACTACAAATTAATTGAAGAGCAAGCTAAAATTTTTGACAAAACACAAAATTGCCAAATTGGACAAACTTGGAAATATCATTTGCTTCCAGTGATTCAAAACGCTTGTATGCTTGCTGAAAAATATGGGGCTGATAAAGATATAGTTGAAGTCGCCGCAATTTTTCATGACTATGCTGATTTGTTGGATTTTGCAAATAGAGAAAATCATCATATATTAGGAGCCGAACTTGCAGAAGGTGTTTTAATTCAAGATGGCTTTTCTCAAGAGTTTGTTGACAAAGTGAAACTTTGTATTATTAATCATCGAGCAAGTGTTGTTAATCAAAAATTTTCAAAAGAAGAAATTTGTGTAGCAGATGCAGATGCTATGAGCCATTTAGACAGTGTTGTTGAATTAATTTGTTGGAGAGCATATTTGGGAGAAGATATAAGCACTTGCAATAAGTTTGTGAAAACAAAGATCCAAAAAAGTTATGCAAAAATGAGTAAAGAAAGTCAACAATTAATGAAAGATAAATATGAAAGTATTATGAAGGTGTTGTTATAATTTCTCAATCATTTTATTTAAAGGCACCCATAACCATAAAAGGCTTAAGTATACGAGAAAAAAGGCACCCCGCTAAAGCACCCAAAGTATGAAATAACACCCAATGAGTGCGAAATTATAACAAAACTTTTAAAAGGTGCGAATTTTACAAACTTTATGTAAGCTCAATCGCTTTTACAAAAAGCAGTGCATGATATAAAAGTTAGAGTGGTTCAAGTTAAAGTACTTCGGACTTTTTGCTCTTACCATTGCAAATTACTAAAGTATATGCATTTATAAGCACTTTTCAAAATGCAAAAACTTAAAACACGCATTTAGCACCCAAAAGGCACCCACTTTTTATGGGGTTAAATGCAACTATATGGTTCCATAGTGAAAGGGATATCACAAAACGCTTCGAACGTTTTATTGAGGGTTCGAATCCTTCTGGAACCACCACTAACAATTAAGGATTTATATTATAAAAAGGAGAAATTGTATGAAAAACATAAAAACTATTGATTTATGGACAGAACAACATAGAGACCAATTTGAATTGTTTAATGGAGCTTTTTCTGATGGCTGGACAAATGGGAATATTGCATTTGATGAATATAAAATTATTAAAAATTGCAATTGTGAAATAAGTTCTAGTGATGATTCGTTAGTAATTGGGAATAAACATAACGCCATAGTGTTTTTTAAAAGTGAAAAACCTGTTAGATTATTAGTTTTATTTAAGGATACAAACATTGATTTTTGTATATCTAATGCGCTTAATCAAAAAGTGGAAAACAAAAGTCTTTCTGAAATTTTTATGGAATATAAGGTTATAAAAAAAGAGGTGGATTTAAAAGAAATGCCTATTTATAACAAACATAATTTAGGTGGAAGTGTTGAAATCGATGTTGGTTCCTGTGATAGAGATGAGTTGCTTGAACAAATGTTAAAAGGTAATTACACAGAAGATGAAAGTAAATATGGGCATTATGATAATACAGTTTATACATACAATTCACGCTCAAGCGTTGTATATAAATTAAAAACAGATAAAGAAAATTTTGAAATTTTACATGAAGGTTCATTTACTAATGAAACAAATACTCGTATTATTATTTTACAAGTGAATTCAGAAATTAATTTTAATCAAATAAATGGTGAAATAGTTTCCGCTTCACAAAAAGATCTTCCTGGTTGTGCGAAAATATTAAAAGATATATATAATGCTAATGTACTTTCGGAAGGGTGGACAGATGAAAGTTCGCTAAACATATGTAAATTTTATTATAATTTACAGCCAGATTTGTTTTATGTAGCAAAGAAAGAAGGTAAAATCGTTGGTTTCTCATTTTCCTATATAAAACCTTGGGCAGATGGAAATCATTTGATGGTTGAAGAAATCTCGGTCGATCCCAAATTTAGAAAATTCGGAACTGCTTTAAAATTAATAAGCCAAGTTTTCAATGTTGCAATTAAGAAATATAATATTTCAAAGATAGAGGGAACTACATATGAAGATGAAAATGGAGCTCCTTTTAAAATTTATAGAAAAATTGGCTTTAAGAAAATTGATGATTTATTCTTAATTGAGTGTGATGTTGATAAGGTTAAATCTTGGTTTAAGTAAAAAGGCACCCGAATGTGTGAAAGATTTGAGTTAGTGTAAAAAGGCACCCGTTTGGCACCCAATGTATGAAATAGCACCCCATGATCACTCGGCTCGCTCAAAATTGTTGAAAAGTGCAACTTTTAGAAAATTTATGCAACTTTAATCGCTTTTATAAAAAGTGATGCACAATACAAAAGTTGGAGTGGTTCGACTCACTAACCTTCGGATCGATTATCGAGGGTTCGAATCCTCTTGGGGAGACCACGTTTTTAGACTGGAATTTCAGTAGGAATTCCGGTTTTTTATTTATGTAAGAAAATTTCAACAAAGAGAATATTTTCTTATTAAATTTTTATACAAATTTGAAATGTATATGTTATAATAGGTTGTATGAAAATAGTAAGCTATAACGTAAATGGAATTCGCGCAAGTGTAAAACTTGGTTTGCTTGATTGGCTAAAAGATTATAATGCCGATATTTATTGTATTCAAGAAGTCCGATGTAATGAGCCATTAACCAAGGAACTTATATTTGGGGAAAAAGAACAAATATCCTTATTCGAAACAAATCAAAACAATTTATCCAGCTATTATGCAACTTATAATTGTGGATTAAAGGCTGGTTATGCAGGAACATTAATTTTAAGCAAAGTACAGCCAGATAAGATAATATTAGATATGGATGAATTCTGGAATGATGACGAAGGAAGAACGACAACCATCATTTGTGGAAAAAATGCAATAGTTGACGCATATATACCAAATGGTAATAGTAGACTTGAAGTTAAAATGCAATATTTATCAGCTTTAACTAAATATCTAAAGAAACTAAAAGAAAACTATAATGTGATCTGCGTGGGCGACTTTAATATTGCTCATAATGAAATAGATCTGACCAATCCAAAAGAATGTAAAAACAAGTCAGTTTTCTTACCAATAGAACGCACTGCTTTTGGTGAGATTTTATCACTTGGCTTTACTGATTGTTATAGATTTATCAACCCTACAAAAGTTGAATATACCTGGAGAAGTTATCGCTCAAGGTATGATGAAAGTTATAGCGGCTGGAAATATAGAATTGATTATATCCTAGCCTCAAATAGTTTAAACTCTAAATTAGCAGAATGCAATATTCTTGAGTTACCTTATAGCGACCATCTTCCTGTCGTATTAAATCTAAAGGATTGAAGATGAAAATTAACAACAAGATGGAAAGTTATAATAAAATTATTGAATTAGGATTAAATCGCTTTCCTGTTCTTTATTTTTGAGGAAAGCACCACCAAACGCAATTTATGATTACATATTGAAAACGCTTAGAACGCTTTATTAAGTGGGCAATTTGTTCTTGGATCAGCAGTAAAACATAAAAGGTTATATTACAAAAAAAGGAGAAAATAATATGTTTGTTAGAGTTTTTGATAAAGAGAATAATTTATACTACAAGTCCATAGTGTATGGACTACTTGATAGTGGTTATAATGAAAAATATATTGTAATAAATCCAACTTCAAATACATTTGAACTTATTAATTATTTTGATGAAAATACTAATGTTCAGATTGAAAAAATTCAAACTCAACGTATTGATTGGGTTGAATATAGTGATTCACATTTATTAATTTTTAAAAAGAAATGTAAAATGGCAAATAAGGATTTGAAATTAACCTATTTTGCAGGATATAAAGAGGTGTTTGATAATTTTGATTTTCTTTCAAGTATTTTGGAGACGAGAAAAGTCGCAGTGGAAGATTCTGGAATTGAAATAAAATGTTTACCAGATGCAAATGAATGGAATTATATAAAGAATCAAGAAGATATCGACAACCTAATGAAAAACATGGTCGGGTTTCATGATGCTCTTATGACAAGCCTTATTGTTGAACAAGACTTTACTAGTACAAAAGTCAATGCGATTTTTGACAATTCTGGCTGGTATGGAATTGTGGAGTTGTGTTTCGAGGGAGTTTTGGCTGTAAAGCTTTGTCCAGCAAAAGAAAATTATAGCAACGAAATTTATTGTGCGACTTTAAAACTAGAAAATGAAATCATTTTGTGGGCGGATAATGATGTGGAAGGTGAAGAAGATTGTCAACATTGCAGTTATATCAAATCGTTAAATTTAAAATGGAGAAAACTTGATTAAGCATAAATGACTGCAAATTCCTTTTGCAGCATGATATGCAAATGACAGTGGAATGATTTATTTTGATTAAAACTAAAAATATACGGAGGAAGTTATGCTGAAATATAAAGTTTTTAATGAAGACAAGGAAAAGGGGTACAATTTTCCATTCATTCTTGTTTATCCGCAGTCTTTTAAAAGTAAGGTTAAATTGTTTGTTGAAGGCAATAATTCTGTAATCTATGAGGAAGAAGGGCAGCAATCCTTCGACGCACAACAAAAATATGCAGAAGGCTATGCAAATTGGCTGACTGAGCCTCAAGATGGACAGCGTTTTAACATGGCATATCTTTATCAACAACTTAATCAACCAGTTGTTATACCCGTTATTGAAAGATGCGATAATAAGCATACAGGTGAATTTTATACTCAGATGTTAGGTCGAAATGTTGTATCGGAAAAAACAGGAAAGTTTGCAAACCTGTCGCAGCAGGTTGTTTGCATGGTACGAGAAGCTGAGAGACTGTTGAAAGCAAAAGGACTTGATGTTGAGAAAAAAGCGGGGCTTATTGGCATGTCTACGTCGGGTGTTTTTGCGGGGCGTATGATGTTTATTCACCCCGAAGAGTTTGACTGTGTGTTGTCTGTGTGCTCAAATGCGGTTCAGCCGCTTCCGCTTGAAGAATTAGAGGGGACCAAATTGCAATATCCGCTTGGCGCTTCGGACTATCAGCAGCTTTTTGGCAAAGAGTTTAATAAAGAGGAATATCTCAAGGCAAAGCAGCTGTTTATTGTTGGAAAGGATGAACCTAACGAAAAATATGACATCGTGAAGAAATCTCGGCTTCATGATGATGAAATTGGACAGCTATATTTGAAAGTCTATGGCGACGAGGGGATTCAAGCTCGTCAACAAAAAATAGCGTCAATTTTAAAAGATTATGATGTAAAAAATGTTGCATGTGTTGTCGCGGAAGGTGGTCACAGCCTTGATTATAAAGGACAGCTTATCATGGATTGGGGACGAGAAGTGCTAGCAGATGCTGAAGAGGATTTTATAGAATAAAATCAAATTTAATAATTTTGCATATAAATCAGTATGAAGTTTTGTGATAGTCATACTGATTTTTTAACGAAAATTGAAAGCCAAGAAGAAAGAGAACGTTATATACGACAAATGAATGTGCTGGGTGGGGAGGAGATAAGCTGCGCCGTTTTTACGACAACAAAAGGGCTCGGAATGCAAGAAGTTGAAGCGTTTGCTAGGGAAGTGCAACACTATAATAAAAAATATGGGCTTAAGTTGATGCTGTCTATTGAAGATCTCGGTTTTGCAAAGGATTTACAAATGGTTGAGCGCCTGTGTAGGCTTAAGCCGTTTAGCACGACTCTTACATGGAACAAGCAAAATCAATTTTGTGGAGGGGCGCATAGCATGAGCGGGCTAACGCCGCTGGGAATGGAGGCGATTTCAGTCCTTGAAAATAATGGTGTGCTCGTAGATACTGCTCATCTTTCTAGGAAAGGATTTTATGAGGTGGCAAAGATTACAAAATGCCCGCTCTATAATTCGCATAGCAACATATTTTCTTTAAAGAAGCATTGTCGCAATTTAAAGGATGATCAGATTGAAAAGATTGTCAAAAGGGAGGGCTTTTTGGGGCTAACTTTTTATGACAAGTTTATATCAGACAAAAAACTGTCCTGCGAAGTTTTAGCAAGACAGTTTGATTATGTGGTTAAAAAATTTGGTTGTGATCATTTTGGTATTGGAAGCGATCTATATGGCATTGCGCCGCAGCATTTGCCTGTTGACTTAAAAGGGTATTGGCAGCTTGACAATCTTGCAGCAGCCCTAAGAAAACTTGGCTATAGCGAAGGGACAATCGAAAAGCTTTTTTATAAAAATTTTCAAGATTTTTTAAAAAGAGTGGGGAAATACTAGAACATGCTCACTTAAAAATGTTAAACAAATTAAACGCTTTTTTGTTTGACGATGAGGACTGTATCTCTTGAAATCGGATTTGATTTTGATATAAAATTGCTTGATTAAGTGCCGTCAAAGGAATGTCTTTATTCTGCTGAAAAATCTCACCTAAATAATCTATGCTAATGGGGTGGGGGAGAACATCTCGTCCAACTTCGATTGTATATGCAGGGATTGAAAGCTTTTCTATGCACCAGTCTTTATATCCGCCCGCACTGTTTTCTGTCGGGATAAGAGCGTAGCCGCTGACTTGACTAAGTACCTCTCCAATTTGGCGGTCACGTGCTAAGTTTGGCTCGCTCTGTCCGGCAAAGCCATAATATATCACTTCGCCTTTTGAATGATATGAAATTGTAAGGCTTGGGCGAACGCGATTTGTAAAGTTGATGAGACTTAATACCTCTCTTTCGCTGTTTGGATAGAATCCTATAAAGTCTTCCGTGCTGGGGCATCGCACATTTTGCGCTCCACTTCCCCATTGTGCGTCAAAGTTTGTGTTTAGGTCGACAAGATTGACGTTTGCCTTATATTGCGAAAAATCATCGCTCCCGCCATTTGCGCGAGTTAGATACTCTTTTGTAATATCGCAAGGGATGCCCGTCAAGCCATCAAGAACAATTTCTATACCGTCGGGGTTGGTTGCAAACAGGAAGTAAATTCCGCCATTTCTTACCGAGCCTGTGTAATGAAGATAGCGGGCCTGTTCCACCATAAGCAGCGAGGTAATATATTCTCGCGCATGAATCCCGCCTTGAATTAATATTTGCACTCCGTCATAACTGCCAACGTGTGTTGCAAGGATATTTTGTCCAAGCACGCTTTTCCCTGCGTTAAAAAGTTCCAGTCCGTCTTTTTGAAGATCTACTATATATTGTAAAAATTGTTGATAAGTCATATTCACCTCATCTTTTCTATATTCCAAATATGTTTGTTTGGTGAAGAATGTGGAAATGTGGATAACTTTAAGAAAAACGCACGCCACCGGGCTGCTATGTTGGGTAAAATAGATCAAACTGATTGATTCAAAGCGTAAATAAATGAAAGCGTTTGGCAAAGGGGTAAACAAAAAAGACTCAAAAAGAGTCTTTATGCTAAGTATTTTTAAATCTATTCTAATTCTTGTTCTTCATCCTCAAAGATTATGCAGTCTGCGGCATCAAAAGGGGGTACGCATATCATAAAAGCTTCAAAATCGCCCTCAAAAGAGTAAACTGTGTTTGGTGGAATTGATATAACGTCATTTTGTCCGACATGAATGACTCGGTCATCAGCATAGAAGGTGCCCTCTCCCTTCTTGATGCAGTATATTCCCACCGATCGAGTATTTTTCATCCTTGGATGCTTGCCGTCCATTGTGCTTACAACGACTGAAAAATCTTCATTACTATTTTTGCTTATCCTTTCTGAGATGGTGTGGCCTGGCAGCACTTCGCGAGACAGGTTTTCTATTGTTTTTCCATATAGTATTGTTTTTTTGCTGTCCATAATACCTCCTACGCACGCCCGGAAATAGGCTCAAGATATAGAATTCTTTTACTAAGCTTCTTTGCAATTGCAATTTGCTTCTTAGTATCCCTATTGATCTTGTTGTTTTTATTACATACAAAAACAGCGTCTGCGGTGTTGATTTTGTCGGTGATTGAAGCAAGCTTCTCTTTTAAACGCTTAAATGGGCCCGCAGACACAGAAACAAACCCTTGACTTGCAAGCTTTTTGTGTTGAAGCATAATCTCTTCTTGAAACTCGCTGTTTCCGCAAATATATATGAGTTTGATAAATTCGTTCATAATATACTCCTCATTTTTAGTGTAGCATAGTCGCTAGTTGTTGTCAATATGAAAAGAAAATTTAGTAAAAAAAGTTGACAAGTTAATCGGGATTAATTACAATAGTTAATATAGATTAACGTATTGATAACACATAGGATAATAGGGGGAAATATGGATAAATTCAGTAGTGCCAACATAGTATTTTCAAAGTTTGCAAGTGATTATGATGCCCTTAAAAGAGATTTGCCTATAAGGCCAAGTGAAATGAGCGTACTTAAAATCATTACCAAGAGAGAGGGGAAACATACGCCGATGATGCTTGCTTCGTTGCTGGGCGTTTCAAAACCTATGATTGCGGCTCATATTGCTGCGCTTGAAGAGAAAGGATATATTTACAAGGAAAGCGCGGAAGAAGATAAGCGAAGCTTTTTTGTTTTGCCAACTGATAAAGCGAAAAAACTGGTTGAAGAGAGTGAGAAAAATTTGCTTTCTCATTTAGAAAGACTTGAGAGCGGACTTGGCGAGTATGAGTTTTCTCTTCTCGTTTCTCTTCTTGAAGAGGCGCAAAAGATTTTAGAGCAATAATCTTTCACAGTAGGGTGTAAGTCTAAGATGTCTTGAGGAGTTATACTGAACGGCATAGCTGCGATTAAATGGAGGAAAAAACAAAAAACCCCAACAGGAGCGTTGGGATTTTTTCTATCCGGCAATTGTTGCTATGATTTCATCTTCATCAATATTTCCTTCACATAGAATTGCATGTCCAAAGAATAACTCCCCGTCGTCATCCCATATGACAGTATAACGATCTCTATTTATAGAGATGTATATTGCGTTGTTTTTGATTGTGTTTATAAAATCATCAGTTGTAAAAGGTTTCTCTGCCGGAAAATATTCTTCATTCCACTCATTTGCAAGTGGAGTCAGCTGCTCGGCGGTAGCTTCAAGCACCCTGTTGTGAAAACTGCCAAAGCCTTTTATAATCTTGCATGCGGTTGCATTTGACTTTGACAGATTTTCTTCCGCTGCATCAAGCGTGATTTGTACGCTGATGCCCTTCAACTGCAAGTGAGCAAAATATGTGTCAGTATTTTTTCCGTCATAAAGAAAAAGTGTAGTATTGACAAACAGCGATTTAGAATTTTTTATGCGAAGGATAAGCTCTTTAACAGCGTCGACGTTTCGCAGCTGTGGAACTAAATATTTTTTTTCTTGGCTTATAATTGTAATGCAGCCTTCAGGTAAAGTGATTCGTTGTTGCACAGGGCCATAAGACTTTACTTCTTCATAGTGAACTGCTTTGACTTTCTTGATGTCGCTGCATTTTATTCGTGTGATTTGGTCAGTTTGAATACAAATATCTCCATTGTCAAAATAAATAGCTTCTTCGGGGAATGTGTTGAGCTTGAGAGATTTAGTTTTTGCCTTTCTGAGCATTAACGCGACAAACAGAAAGAAAAGGCTGCAGGCGGCTAAGATTCCAAACAGTACATAACGTAAAGGGCTGTCGTTGTCTGCAGTTTGAATAAACAGCATGAGAAGGGCAAGCGCAAAAGAAAATACCGTCATCAATATAGATGCGTTTATTCCTTTGGTATATGTTTTTGGTTTTTCTTTATAACGAAGTGCGATTGTAAATCTATTGTTTCCTTCCATAAGCTCTCCTTTTTTGATTATTAAGTATAGCATATCGAGCCTTTCATGTCAATTGCTTGTACACTCAAAAAAATGTTTTGAAAATATGTAAGCATTTAGGCAAGTTTGTGTTATACTAAAGAGGCGGAGGTTGACATGGAACAGAAAAAGCAGCGTGTGTATTTTGTCATTGATATGAAGTCTTTTTTTGCTTCAGTTGAATGCGCGGAGCGGGGGCTTGATGCAATGACTACAAAACTTGTTGTTGCTGATGAAAGCCGAACAGAAGGGACCATTTGCCTTGCTGTTAGTCCTGCCTTGAAAGCGCTTGGCGTCAAAAACAGATGCCGCTTATTTGAAATTCCAAAAAATATTGACTATATGATTGTCCCACCCCGCATGAAAAAGTATATTGAATATGCAAGTGAAATTTATGGAATATACCTTAAGTATATCGATAAAAATGATATTCATGTTTACTCAATTGATGAGTGCATCATTGATGCGACGGATTATTTAAAAATATACAATTTAAGGGCAAAAGAATTTGCTCAAAAGCTGATTCATGAGATTTGGAATACGCTGGGAATTCCCGCTTCTGCAGGAATTGGCACAAATATGTATCTTGCTAAAATTGCTCTTGACATAACAGCCAAACACTCACCAGATAAAATCGGTTGGCTTAATGAAGAAAAATTTATTAAAAAGCTTTGGAATCATCGCCCACTGACAGATTTTTGGCAGATTTCACATGGCATTTCGTCAAGGCTTGAGCGTATGGCTATTTATGACATGGAAGGGATTGCATCCGCACCTGAAGAGTTGTTGTATAAAGAGTTTGGAATCAATGCCGAGCTTCTTATCGATCACGCATGGGGAAGGGAAAGCTGCCTTATGAGTGATATCAAAAGTTATAAATCAAAATCAAAATCAATTTCCTCTTCCCAAATTTTGCCTTGCAACTACAACTTTGATGATGCAAAACTTGTGATGCGTGAAATGGTACAAAATGGCTGTTATGACCTGTTCAGACAGGGCTATGTGACAAATCATGTGCAACTTCATATTGCTTATGGTGACAACAAGGGCGCAGGGGTTAAGGGGCACAAACGTATGTCTCAAACTACAAACCTGCATTCAATCATAGGCGAGTATACTGACAAAATCTATGATGAAATTGTGGACAAAAGACGCCCTGTGCGTAGAGTTGGATATACCTTTGCAGACTTACAAGACGAGCGGCATGAGATGTATGACATGTTTGCTGATTTAAATAAAATCGAAAAAGAGAAGCAGCTTGTAAAAAGCATTATTTCTCTTCAAGATAAGTATGGCAAAAACTCCATTCTTAAAGGGCATGACTTAGAGGAAAAAGCGACGCAGCGAGAGCGAAATTTATCAATTGGAGGACATAAAAGTGGAGAGGGTTAAGATGTCAAGGCAAGACCGTGCGAAACAGTTTGCGCCATTTGACGCGTTGAAAGGCTTGCAAGACGCATTACGCATAAAAGAGTTTGAGCATGAACGGGTGCAGCGGGGGGAGATTCAAGAAGAAAAGGCCAACGAAATATCAAGGACGCTTATCTCCCTTGAGAAAAACAGCAGAGTGAAAGCAACATATTATAGCGATGGACACTATTTTGATATTGTTGGAACAGCAAAATTATTGATCGAAGAAGGTGTAATTGAAATTGCTGGTCAAAAGATTTTGCTTGATGACCTATGCGATGTTGTAATTGAAGCAAACTAGTTTTTCTTTGATGCCGCACTTTTAAAAAGAATAATAACAAAAAATGCGGCCTTAAATCAAGGTGCTGCGAGATAAGTACAAACAAAAAGACGCAAGTTTGAACAGCAACCTTTAAATGACACACTATAAAAAGACAAAAAGAAGAGCAAAGTTTGAAGTGCACCCCTAAAATATGACACGATAAAAAAGAGTTTAAGAAGAAGTTTTTACTTCTTCTTTTTTTATTTAAACAAAAAGAACTCTAAATGATTAGAGTTCTTTCGCCATAAAGACTTATTTTATAAAGTTATTTTGACATTCAACAATATTTTCATAAATGTCCTGTACTTCATCGTTGTATTTTGTATTTTTGGCAATTTGTTCTTTTGTTGCCATTAACCCACATTGAGATAAAATCGGTTCTATTTCCTGTAGATTATATTTTATTATATCGTTTGGAGTAAATAAGAAATGACTATGTAAATAAGCCGTCTTGGCTTTCTTATATATTTCGTAGTGTACTTTATTTGGCAGTAATGACAATTTAAACTTTCTTAATAACAATCCATAAAATTCATTTTTATCTACTTTATGTTCTTCTAAACTATTATCGTTTTCTTCAAGAGATTCATCTAAAAGCTTATATGTATAACCACCCCTATGTTTTAAATACTTTTTTAATCTTTTAGAACAATTAATATTGTCTGCAACATCGTCTTGTAACCAAGAAATTAAAGAAGGTTTTCTATCTCTATAAGCCATTTTACTTTTCCAGTAATATAGGTCATCTGCAAATCCAAACAATTCCTTATCTTCCATATGGTTAAGAATATATATCAACATATGAACAGGTCTTTTCTTATCGCTAAAACGATTACCATAACAAGCACAACAACATATATCATTTATATTTGGAACTACCAATTCTGGATAGTCATACAAATTTAAAATTCTATTCCTTATATTATTTAATGCTATCAAATCACCCTTATCCAATTTTTTAATCATAATAATTAAAATCTCCTAATAACCATTTTACCTATGGTAGAAAAAGTATAGCATATTTGCAAATAAATTACAATACCCCTAATTCAATTTTATCTTCTTCAGTTTTAATTTTTCAATCTCTTTTGATTTTTCTATTGCTTTGTTTATATTATATTTGACACAAAGAAAAAGAAATAGAAAATTTCCTTCTCTATTTCTATTCAAACTCTTTTTTATACAGTCTCACTGTAGGGGTACACTTCAAGTTTTGCTCTTCTTTTTGTCCTTTTATAGTGTGTCATTTAAAGGTTGCTGTTCAAACTTGCGTCTTTATTTTCTATAGCTGGTTGCTTTTTCTTTGGTAGTAGTCGTTTACGATCGCCGATAAGGTAGAACACATTGATGTAAAGTAAAACAAATATGATATAAACCGCTAGGTAAGCTCCGCTGCCAAGTCCAAGAATTTCTTGTATGTCTCCGTTTGGCATAAAGTAAAGAGGATCGCCTTCGATTTTTAATACAAAAATTTCAAGGATTGCATAGATGTATACGCATACAAGGCAAATAGCTTCTTTCCAACATCCCTTATACTTAAAGTCAGCAAACTTTAAGGTTATAAGAGAAATCGAAATGATTAGCAGCAGGGCATGTGTGCAAATAGAGTATAAATTTTCAAAAAGAATATAAACATTATTAAATCCAACGCCTGGACATGCAAAGAAGATAAGCGAGCAAAGCAAGGCTGTTATGCTTGCATAATTATAGAAAAATTTCTTGCGAACAAATACGCATGCTATCAGCGAGAAAGATGCAATTGCACACCAAGGGCGAGGCAAGATAAGATGCAATATGCGAGTAAATGACCAATCGGTGTTGATTGATAGGTTGATTATTCTGCGGGCAAGCTCGAAGCAAATCAAGATACCAACAAGTACCCATATGGCAATTTTTCTTCCCTTTGCATGTTTGCCTTCTTCTCCTTTTTTGTCGCGTAGGCAAAGCGCCAGCGTCACGATAATGGCAATGCAGCCAACCAGTGTAAGTATGTGCAACAACCCCCAGCGTCCATTAACTGGTGGGTTGCTATAAGAACTGGTTATCCATTCTTTAAAAGTCATAATTCCCCCTTTGTATTATGAATTTTAGTGTCGAAAAATGTCGCTTGTATTTTCAGTATAAACAAAAAATAATATTTTTACAAACGAAAATTGTAATAATAGAAAAAACTTTTGTTTTAATGGTAATTTATTGATATAATGAATGTGTAGGAGACTGTATGAAAAGTGCATGTGAATTTTTTGAAGAGATTATGGCAATTCCTCGTCCGTCTGGAAAAGAAGAAAAAATTGCCGACTATCTTTGTCAGTTTGCGAAGGAAAATGGCCTATGGTGTAGTCGAGATTGTTATAACAATGTTATTATAAAAAAAGATAATGGCGGCGATAGGACAATCATTCTTCAAGCGCATACTGATATGGTTTGTGTTGCAGCTGACGGAATTGAAAAAGATTTTGAGAAAGAGGGAATTGACTGGTTTATTGACGGTGATTTTTACCGAGCAAAAGGCACAAGCCTAGGCGCAGATGACGGGATTGGAGTGGCGCTTATTTTAGCTGTTCTTTCAAGTAATCAAAATGGTTTGCCAAATATAGAGGCTGTTTTAACTTCTCAAGAAGAGACAACAATGCTTGGTGCAAGCAAGCTTTGTTATGCGCAGCTGACTGGTAAACATATTATTGGCCTTGATGGGGTACGTGAAGGTGTGCTTGAAGTTTCTTCGGCGGGAATGTGTGACATCACACTTGAGAAAAAACTTAACGCGAACACCTTGCAACAAGGAAAGATGTATCAGTTGAAAGTGGAAGGGCTGCTTGGAGGGCACTCGGGGGGAGATATTGACAAGGGCAGAGTCAATGGAATAACACTCCTCGCAAACATTTTGAATGAATGTGACGTTGCCTCAGTTGCATCCCTTGTTGGAGGAAACAAAATTAATGTGATTCCAAGTTCGGCCGAATGCAGCTTCAGCTCAAATAAAAAAGTGGAAGAGTTGCAAGCTGTTTGTTTGAAATATACCCATCAAGCAGCGAAAAAAGGCGAACATCCTATAATCACGCTTGAAGAGGTAGATTTAAGTGGGGAAAGCTATGATGCAAAAGATGTTCTTAATTTTATAACGTCGTTTAAGCAAGGCGTGGTATATTCTATGGAGGGCGGTTTTCCAATCACATCGCAGAATATGGGAGTTGCTCAACTTGAAAATGGAAAAATCAAAATCTTACTCAGCGTAAGAAGCTCGGATAAAGAGAAAGAAGCACGGGCGATTGAAGCAATCGAAAAGCTTGCCACTGAAAATGGATTTAGTTTTTCTCTTGGAAATTGTGTCCCATTCTTCTCGTATAAAGAGAATTCGCTTGTTCGAGAAGTGCTTGGCGAGGCATACACACAGCTTTTTGGGAAAAAAGTTGCGACTCATCATGTGCATGCGGGGCTTGAGGGCGGCGTGTTTGCCCAAAAGATTCCTGACCTTGATATCTGCGTCATGGCGCCCGACCTATATGATATTCATTCCACAAACGAGCGTGTAAGTATTTCATCAATTGTTCGCACACAAAAGTGGCTTATTAGGGCGCTTTCGCTTTTTGAACAATCAATTTAAAAAATAAAAAGGCTATCAGAGGTGATAACCTTTTTTATTGTTAAAATATCCTACGCTTTGCGAGGTGTTGTGCGTTTTTGAAAATGCTGGCGGGTTGAAATTACTCGCTCAATTTACGCATATTTTAGACGTTGTTTGTTGATAATTAAACAATCAATTTTGCGAGTCGCTATGCAAAAATTTTAAGATTTGTTCTTTTTTTGCCAGGGTGTCTTCATATCCCATTTTAAACATGGCTTTGAGTTTGTCTTTGTCAAAATTTAGGAAGAATGGAAGGCGCTTGCTTGGCTTAAGATATAAGACTTGCAAACTTTTTTTATTGTATGGTTTTCTTGTTCCAGACATGAGCTTGATTGCAATAATTTTTGTTGCGCCCATTTGTGCAGCCAATGCAACGGGCACGTTGTCGGTAAAACCGCCGTCCGTACATTTTAAGCCATTTTTTAGCGTAGTTGCCTTAAGCAAAGGTGTTGCGCTGCAGCTGGCGATTACAAAATCTACAAGTTGTGCCGTCGGGATATCATCAATTGAAAAAGGGCAGTAGGTCGTGCGAGGGCCGGTGTAGACAAGCCCCAACTTAATGCGTGAAGAGCGAATCTTGTCTTCATTGAGATATCTTTTTAACAGCTTTTTTAGCGGTGATAGTTCAAAACCCTGTTTCCATGGCGCTTTGCAAAGAATTTCTCTTGCTTTGTTTTTCCATTTAAATTTGTGTTTGACAACCTGTCTGTATGTAATTTTCCCCCAGACGTCTTCTAAGAAGGAAAAGTCCTGCTGCGCATATACGCTGGCATTGATTGAGCCTACTGATGTGCCAGTGACAATTTCAGCTTGAAAGCCTAATTCTATCAGCGCCTTGATTGCGCCTGCTTGATATGCGCCGCGTGAGCCTCCTCCACCGAGGACAAGTCCATATTTTTCCATTGTTTTTTCTCCAAATTTTATCTTAATTTAATGTAACACTTTTTGTTTTTACAAGTCAAGTTAATAAGGGAGAGAATTGTAATAATTTTTGACAAGCGCTTTTGCGCAAGCTTTCTTATAAGAAAATATTAAATCTTTTTGCAGAATTGTTTGAAAAAATATGCGGAATATTGTATAATCATAGCACAATAAAAAGGAGACAAAATGCTTAAAACATTTTTAGAAAATATAAATCAGCACCATCTTCTTCGCTTTGCAGATGAACTGTCGATTGACGAACAAGAGGTGCTGGCGCAGCAACTTAGGGAAATTGATTTTTCATATCTAGATCATCTTAACAAAGCTGACAAAGTAGACATGAGAGCAATTGAGCCAATAAATGTGATGAGGGTGGAAGAGATTAAACAGCAGAAAAATTCTTTTGAAAAAATAGGACTTGAGTCGTTAGCGAAAGGAGAAGTCGGGCTTGTTCTTGTTGCTGGTGGAATGGGGACAAGGCTTGGTATTGATGGCCCAAAAGGAGTTTATAACATTGGCAAAACTCGAGATGTTTTCATTTTTCAATGCCTTTTTGAAAATGCCCTCGAAGTTGTAAAAAAGTGCGGGAAAATGATGCCATTTTTCATTATGACAAGCGAGAAGAATAATCAAGAGACAATAGAATTTTTAGAAGCAAAAAATTATTTTGGCTATGACAAAAACATGGTTAAGTTTTTTATTCAAGAGATGGCGCCCTGCGTTGGAATGGATGGAAAAATTCTTTTAGAAGAAAAGGGAAGGGTAGCCACCTCTCCAAATGGTCATGGAGGATGGTTTAAGTCGCTTGTTAAAAATCCTGATACGGCAAAAGCTCTTGAAGAAAGTGGCGTGCAATGGCTCAACGTGTTTGCTGTCGATAATGTTTTGCAAAAAATTGCCGATCCGATTTTTGTGGGCGCTGTTGTAAGCGGCGGCTATGATGTTGGGGCAAAAGTTGTTAAAAAGGCAGATCCATTTGAAAAAGTGGGTGTTGTTTGCAAAAAGAACGGCAGGCCAAGTGTGGTGGAATATGTTGATCTTACTGATGAGATTGCTTTTTCTACCGATGAGAATGGTGTCAAACTCTATGATCATGGCGTTATTTTTAATTATCTTTTTAATCTTGATATGCTGTATAAGACAAAGGATATTCCGCTGCCTATCCATGTTGTCAACAAAAAAGTAGAACATATAGATGAAGAGGGCAACAAAATTAGACCTGAAAAGCCAAATGCCCTTAAGTTTGAAATGATGTGTGCGGATATGGTGGAACTTGGAAAAAACTGTTTGTCCTTTGAAGTCGTTAGGGAAAAAGAGTTTGCACCAATCAAAAACAAGAGGGGAGTAGACTCAGTTGAATCAGCTCAACAACTGCTTGAGCAAAATGGTTATATTTTATAATTGTTTCCATTTGAAACGTTTGCAAAAATTGTAATAGAAGTTTATAATAAAAAAAAAGGGGGAAAATATGAAAATCTTTTTAAAATGGTTTGCATATCCGCTGCTGATTGCCACGCTTGCAAGTATTGCGTTTGTTTGTGATGCTATTATTGGAAGTGTGATTGCGGGGGCTTCATTTTTATGGGTAGCCTTTATTGTTTGGACTGTATTTTTCGTTGCAAAATTTAAAGATAGAGTAAAAGGATTATTAGGAATCCTGATAGGCTTCGCAATTGCCTCCGGCATGATGCTTATTACAAGCTCTTTTACAGCAAATCTTTGGGTGATAAGTGTCAGTGCATTGCTCGGCGTTTTTGTTGGAAATTTTGCGGCAATGCATTTTGAAAAGGCGGATAAATTTTGGCTTAGCTCGGTATCTGGTATTTTTGTTGGAATGTCGCTGTCATTTAGCGGACTTGGAATAGGGATGAGTCCAATGAATGGCGCCTCGGAAGCCTTTTTAATGTTGGGAATTATTATGATATATGCTGTGCTTGGGCTTACTCTTGGTTTTTTCTCAATGCTAGGGAAAAAATATATTGACAAAAAACGACAATCACTAGAGATGCCGAAAGGCAATGCAGAGGATGCTTCAACCGAGGATGTTGTATCGGCAGAGGATGAAGAAGTTAAAGATAAGAATTCTGAAATATAGCAAAAACTTTACAAAAGATAAAGGAGTGAACAAATGGTTTTTCCAACATGGATTGTTTTAATATTAGGCGTATTATGCTATTTTGTTTTGCCATTTGCTATTTGGTGTTTTATTAAAAATGAAAAGGCAAAGAATATAGTTACGGCAATTTTCTTTGCGCTTTATTGTGTTGTTTTATTTTGTGGGGTATTTGCCCGAGTGTCCCCAAGTTTGCAATCGGTGAGTATTGTTTTTGACTTTTCGGGAGCGTGGGCGGCAAAATCAATCAATTGGGGCTTTGTAGGAATTTCTATATTTGATCTTGTGATTAATCTGGTTATGCTTCTTCCAGTTGGTATGGCTGCACTTTATTTTACCAGAAGAAAAAGGACAAAGGTGAAGATTGTGACGATTGTTTTAACTGCGCTGCTAAGCGGGGTGCTGATTGAGTTGTGTCAATTCCTTTTGCCAATTCCAAGAGGAGTGCAATTGTCAGATGCTGTGCTTAATGCGGTTAGTGTTACGTTTGGGGCATTGCTGGCATGGCTGTATTTGGTGGTTATCAATAAAATCAAAGTGCACCTTGCCACAAGAAAAAAGAGCAACGATGATGAAATAAAAAATTAACAGGCTGAAGTGTTTTAGCTTGTTTTTTTTGTTTTGAAAAAATTAGTAAATTTATAAAAACATTAAAAAAAACGTTTGGTGGAATAAAATCAATATGTTATAATGCTTATAACAAAATAAAAACAAAAGGAGAAAAATATGTTTGAAGGTGGCGCATTCTTAGACAAAAATGTAGGTGAATTTTGGGTTTCATCTTGGCTTGTAATAGTACTTGCAGTTGTTCTTTACTTGGTTGTTCCAATTATCGTTTGGAGCTGTATTAAAAACGAGAAAATAAAAAAGAGTATTACTATAGCTTTGCTTGTAATATATTTATTGATTTCAATTGCATGCATTTTATCATTTACAGTGTTTGCAGAAGGACATTTCGTTATGTTGTTTGACTTCTCTGGAAGATGGGCAGCAAAAACAATTGATATGAGTTTTTCAACTGTTACTCTTACTGACGCATTTATCAGTCTTATTACACTTCTTCCTGTTGGTATGGCAATTGAATACCTTTCTAGAAAACAAAAAATCTGGGTAAGAATTGTAATGATCTTAGGAATTGCTGTAGCAAGTGGATTACTTATCGAACTAATTCAATTCATTCTTCCAATTTATACACCTGTTCGTCTTTCAGATGTAATCTTCAGTGCAGCAAGTGTAGCTGTTGGTGCAATTGTTGCTTGGCTGTACTTACTTTTTGTAAAAGCAGTTCAAAAAGTTGGAAAAGAACAACAAAAAGAAGAAGCTCGAAAAAGAAGTAGAAAAAAATAACAAATAAAAAACTCTGACTTTCAGAGTTTTTTTATTTGTTGAATAACCCTATTTTAATTTTTGCTTTATTTCAAAAAAATGTTTCCAAGGATTGTGTTTTGTGTATAGTTTATAGTTGTTAATGTCAATTTCATTTGGCTTTATTTTATCAATTTCTCGCCAGTCAATGGGAAAGGAGATGGGCAAATTCTCGCGTGCTCGGATTGAGTAGGCGCATGCGCAAGTAGAGCCTCGCTTATTTCTAAGCCAATCGATAAAAATTTTACCCTTCCTATCCTTCTTTCGTATGTTTGTAGTATAAAGATGTGGTTTATTCGATTCTAAAAGAGTGGCGACTGAGCTTGCAAAAGTTGAGAATTTGTTCCAATCAGACGTCGGGAGAAATGGAACGACAATATGATATCCTTTACCACCGCTGGTTTTTACAAAACTTTGTAAGTGTAGCTTGTCAAGGATACTTTTGAGGTCAAGGACGCCTTGAATAAGCTGCTCGTGAGGTAGTTTCTCCGCTGGATCAAGGTCGAAAATCATAACATCTGGAGAATTTTGTTTGTTTATATTACTTGCCCATGGATGAAATTCTAGTATGCCCATTTGCACCTGATAGATAAGCTGTTCTTTGGTTTTTATATAAAAATACTCTTGGCCTTCATCATTAAAAAGTTCAACCATATCTTTGTCGTTTGAAGGGTGTTTTTTGAAAAAACATTCTTTTTTAATGTTGTCATGACATCGTATTACACTTAAAAGCCTATTTGTAAGATGAGGGAGAATGAGTGAAGAAATTTCGCTATAATATTTTGCAACATCAAACTTAGTTGCTTTAGATTTTTTATCAATAATTTTTTCGGGGTTTGTGATGTTAATTGTCTTCATGCGATTCCTCCAAAACGACGTCTTTTGCTGCTTTGTCCTCTCGCAAGCCAATATAACTTGGCTGACGTAAAACGTTTGTTTTGGTAAATTCTGCATATTGAATTTCTGCAACAACTTGAGGTTTTACAAAGACGCAGCTCTTATTCGAAATTGATAAGCTATTGTAAAAAGGACACTTTGATGTTTGGATTTTATCTAGTTTTTTTCGCAAGTTCTGTTTTGTTGTTGCGTTAAAACCTGTGCCTACTTTGCCAGCGAAAAGAAATTTATCGTTTTTATAGTATCCCACCAAAATTGAACTGATAAGATTGTTTGCTGAAGATACTGTGTACCCACCGATGACGAATTCTTGCCTTTTATAGCATTTTATCTTAATCCAGTCATTGCTACGGCTTTCGCTATAGAAAGAATCTTTCTTTTTTGCAACGATGCCTTCAAGCCCCATTTTCTTTGCAAATGAAAAACTTTGTTGCCCTTTGCCTTCAACATGGTTTGAAAAAACAAGATTTTTTGGACACTTTTCCAACAGTAATTGCAAAAGACTTTTACGTTGAGCGAGGGGGGTATTTCTTAAGTCTTGACCATTTAAGGCAATAAGGTCAAAAATCACATAAACAAAACCCTGTTTTGCAGACTTTATGTTGTTCTGCAGCAGTCCAAAATCGCTTCTGCCTTTTTCATCAAAAGAAACCAGCTCGCCGTCAACGATAAAATCATGTTTGATTTTTAAAAGGCTGTCTTTTATACTATAAAATGTTGCAGTGTAGTCTTTTTCATTTCGGCTGATAAGTTTAATCTTGTTTTTTTCTTTAAAAGCAAAGATTCGATATCCATCATACTTTATTTCAAAAAGCCAGTCTTTTCCCTTGGGAATTGAATTTGAAAGTGTGGCAAGCATGGGCGAACATTTTGAAAAAGGAAGTTTGTTTGATTGTTTTTTTTCTGCTAAATCTTCATTACAGACAAACTCGTCTTTATCTTTTATAATAAGCCAATTTTTCTCATCTGTTTTAATAAGCGACCAAACTCCTTTATACTTTTGCCCATTTAATAAAACTTTGATATGTCCTTTTTTTAATGCGCTTTTCATGCTTGTTAGAGCTATATAGTTGCCCTTGTCTTCAATTTTAACGCTTCCTGCGCCATAATTGCCTTTTGGAATAATGCCTTCAAAGTTTGCATACTCAACAGGGTGTGGTTCAACCTCGACAGCAAGGCGGCGAGTTTTTGGATTGGTTGAAAGCCCTTTTGGTACAGCCCAACTTAAAAGCACCCCTTGATGCTCCAGTCTAAAATCATAATGGTCGGCACGCGCTTTGTGATGCTGGATAACAAACATTTTAGATTTAGACTTTTTAGATGATGGTTTTCCTCGGGGCTCTTTGGTAGATGAAAAATTTCTTTTTTTATTATAATTTTCAAGCATTATTTAGCCCTCGCTTTGCGTTTTGGCTTTTCATCAACCTCCAAGCTCTTTTGCAGTGCTTCCATGAGGTTGATGATTTTGCTTGGAGTAGATTTTTCTTTATGCTCAACAATTTTACCGCCGGCTATTTTTTGTTTGATAGCTTTTTTGATTTTTTCGTTGTACTCATCCTTAAATAATTCAGGCTTGAAGGGCTTTGTCATCTGTTCAATGAGGTTGATTGCAAGAGCAAGTTCTTGCTTTTCAATTTTTGTTTTTTTAATGGCAGGTGCTTGCTGCACTTCGCTGTGAAAATACATAGTGTTTGCAAGCATTTTCTCATCTTTTGCCCTTAGAATGATAAGAGTTTCTTTTGTGCCTAAAACAGTTTTCGCTATTCCTGCTTTTTTCTCTTTTTCCATTGCTGCGAGAAGTACATTAAAAGCCTTGTCAGCACCTGCTGGTTGAACATAATAGCACTTATCAAAGTAAATAGGGTCAATTTCTTTTATGTCGACAAATTGCTCGATACTTATGCTTTTATCTTTCTTGCTTTTGATTTTTTCGAAGTCTTCATCAGTAAAAATGACATATTTTCCCTTTTCATATTGATAACCTTTGACAATATCCTCGTTTTTAACTTCTTTGTTGTCACAATCAACACATGTCTTTTTATATTTTACCCTCGTCATTGTTTTCTTCTCAATCATATTAAACCCAATGTCGTTGTTTTTCACGCTTACGCTGAGAGTGATTGGGATATAAACAAGCCCAAATGCAATTGCTCCTTTAAATGAATGTGCCATTTTCATCTCCTTTTGTTTATAGTGTGCATTTTTGCGGTATTTTTGCATAAAAAAAGAGCGAAGATTCGCTCTCTTTGATTATTAATCATCCAACGGCTCAGTTATCGCGTACATGTTTGCATCGTATAAGCTTTCATCTCGGCGGCAGTCATATTTTTTAAGTGTGCCTTCGTATTTCATGCCCAGTTTTTCCATCACGCGTTGGCTTGGCTTGTTCTCAACATCCGCAAAAGCTTCGATTCGCTCGAATCCTACTTTTTGAAGATGTTTGATCGCGGCCCTCGCGCCTTCTGTGGCATATCCTTTTCCTCTTACGGTAGGAGATACAAACCAAACAAGGTCAGCCATGCGTCTGTAATCGTCTTGTTTGTGCAGCGAAATACGGCCAATCATTTTGCCGCTTTCTTTTTCTTCAATTGCCCAGTCGTAGAAGTCGGGGCTATTGTATTTTTTGCTTAATGTGTTGTTTATATATGAAACGGCCATATCAACGCCTGTATATTCTGGTATTCCTGCAAGAAATTCCATAATTTGCTCGTCGATTAACAGCTCATAAAGGTCTTGCGCGTCTTTCAAAACAAGGGGGCGCAGGATGAGTCTTTGCGTTTCAATTACAATTGTTCCTGTATGATTCACGTCGTGCTCCTTTGTGTTTTTTAGTTTACCCACTCTTCATATAAAGCTTTTGCACAGATGTCCTGTTCCTCTTCGGAGAGTTCTAGCTTGCCAATAGTTGACAGCTTAAGGATTTTGGCAATTAAAAGAATGACGTGCAGCACACAATACTGATGAAAAAGATCAATGTATGTTTGCCCGCTTTCTTTTTTGCACTGGCTTTCATAGCTTTTTTGAAGCTTGACAATCTCTGCCTTTTTGAGTGGAAGAGAATACTTTTTATTAAATTCTGATATATTTTGTATTAAAGTTCGCTTTGCAATTTCAAGCGTTGGTTTTATTTTCATATTTCACTCCTTAAAAGTGATTTAATTATATCATACTATCGCTTTATTTTGCAAACTTTGCGAGTGTTTTTTTGGATTATTTTTTGATTTTCAAAGATTGTTAAAAAAGGCTATTTTGCTAGTATGATTAATGGAACTTCCATTTCTTCAGTAAGCGAAGTATGGTGACCTTTGAAGCGAGGCTGCTTGTCGTGAGCTAAAAATTGTTTATGGGTGTAAGTGCCGGCGGCTATATAATCGCCAAGCAGATTTCCCATGTTGCCGCAGTTTCCAAAATAGCCTTTTTTGATCAGATCTTTTGTCTTGAATAATTTGAAGTCTTTGCCATATTTTTTTGTGAATTCTTTTTCGAAGGTTTTATGCAATTCTTCTTTTACTCGGAAGGATGGAGTGCGGCCATCGAGGTGAGGGCAGCCAAGAAGCATATCGTTAAGCTGCTTGTCTTTATAAAACTCGCAATACCCCTCAATATCAACTTGACCGTGATCGGCAGTAATAATAATCAAAGTGTCGGTCAAATCGTTATAAAGTTTTTCGATTTCTCTATTTATGCTATCAATTTTTGCTTTTGCCTCTGGGCTTGATACACCAAAGTCATGCATAGTGGAGTCTGGCTCAGGAAGGTAGGAATAAATAAATTGTTTTCCTTCTTTTGCACAAACGGTTTTTATTGCCGCAGCTAAATCGACCTCGTTTGCAATAACAATCTTTTTATCATTGCTTTTTGTTTGAACGAAAATTGGCAAGATTGGATTGATTTCGTAATCAGTGTGTGCGTTGTCGAAATAGCAGTTTGAATTGTCTGCGATTGGATAAATATAATCAACGCTCTCGCCGGTTTGGCTGTCTTTGTGAAGATAAATGTCGACATTTCGGTTTATCTCGTCAAAGTACAAACTCCATCCAAGCCAGCCATGCTCCAGTGGCAGAAGGTTGCAAGCCAGCGATGTTGTTGCATTGGTTGTTGTAGAAGGGAATGTGGATGTAAGGACTTGTTTTATGTTTTTTCTCAGTAAAGAGTTTTTGGCTAGGTGTCGCTTTATAGGATTGATTCCCATTCCGTCTAGACAAATAAATACGACATTTTTATAACCTTTTTGCAGTTCCTTTTGCAAAATTAGTAGGGTTGCGTTTTTGTTTGGTGCGCCTAAAAACTCGGCAAGTGTCGCCGAAATGTTTAAATTTGATTTTTTGAAATTTGGTTTTATAAGTCTAATTTCCATTTTATCTCCTTTTTTTAGTTGTATTAATAATTGGTTAAAACGGTTTTACATTCTTCCGCCCATCAGCGAGCCAGAATTGTATTTTTTAAGGCCGCTGTAGAATGAAAGGAAGGCAAGTCCAATCCAAAGAGCAGCAACGGCAATTGTTCCTAAAATCCACCATATGTTTGGGTTGATAAAGA